>JAAZLJ010000106.1 GCA_012799365.1 Syntrophomonadaceae bacterium
AAAAAATATGTGTGAGGTATTAGTTGCTAAATGGTAGTTATCAATAAAGTTAGCATTAATGAGCCTGGCATAAAATATAACTTTGACATCAGGGGATTTTTCTGTAAAAATTAACAATAATGAAGTTAGGGGTGCACGGAAATGTGCACACGAATTGGCAAGGGAGGAACCTGTGTGATATCCAGACCCGAGCTCTTAAATCCCACCGTTGATCGGTTGCTCGATACTTTCCGGCTCAACAAAATATATGTGCGTGGAGCCGGAAATTACCTTTATGATGAAGATGGCCGCAGATACCTGGACTTTATTGCCCAGTATGGAGCGGTTCCTTTCGGGTATAATCCGGATTTTATATGGGAGGAAATAGTGGAGTTTCATCAGCAGGAGCTGCCTACTCTGGTTCAGCCATCGGTACCGGTTAAGGCGGTTCAACTGGCGGAGAGGTTGGCAGAACTGGCACCGGGAGAACTGCAGTATTCCACTTTTGTCCAGAGTGGTGCCGAGGCGGTAGAGGCTGGCATTAAATTGGCTCGTTCTGCCACCGGCAGGCCGAAGATAATTTCCACCTATAACAGTTTTCATGGCAAGACCCTGGGGGCTTTGTCAGCTACCGGGCGCGAGGTTTACCAGACTCCGTTTCGGGCTCCGGTGGCGGATTTTGATAAGATTGCCTTTGGCGACCTGTCGGCTCTGGAAAAGCTGCTGCAGGAGCAGGGCTCCGAGATAGCCGGTTTCATCGTTGAGCCAGTTCAGGGAGAGGGCGGAATCATAGTGGCTCCACCCGGTTATTTAAAAGCTGCTCAGGAACTGTGTCGCCAGCACGGTGTGGTGTTTATTTTGGATGAGATCCAGACCGGTTTGGGCAGAACGGGATGGCTTTTCGCCTGTGAAAAGGAGCAGGTGGAGCCTGATATCTTGCTGCTGGCAAAGGCTCTGGGCGGGGGTATGGTGCCGCTGGGGGTATGTCTATCAACTCCGCAGGTTTGGAATGATGAGTTTGGGCAGCTGCATAGTTCTACTTTTGCCAATAATAATTTCACCTGTGCGGTGGGATTGGCAGTTCTGGAACGACTTATGGCCGATAATGGGGAGATTATCCAGCAGGCGGGATGCAAAGGCCAGTATATGATCGACCAATGCAGAAAGATTCAGGAGCGCTGGCCTGGAGTCATTAAAGAGGTACGCGGTGAAGGGTTGATGCTGGGGGTTGAGTTTGGAGATTTTTCCTGGGGAGATTCATTTGACATGATATTCCTTAATCGCCAGGGCGGCTTTTGTGCACTTCTATCCGGATTTCTCTTGAATGTGTACGGCATACGGTCGGCTCCTTATCTCAATAACACCATGACTATTCGTCTGGAGCCGCCCTTAACCATAGAGTACCGGGAAATCGACTATGTTATGAAAGCTCTGGATCGTATCTGCGAAATTGTTTATAAGAAAGATTATGCCTGGCTTTACCGTTACCTGGTGAGCGATGACTCTGAGCAGCCGGTACGGGTGGCCGATTACCGCCATACCATAAGAGAAGTTAAGCATTCTCGGCTGGAGGGAAGTGAAAGGCCCAAGAACAGGTTTGCCTTTCTTATTCATTATCCCGGCACTGAGGATGTATTGAACGCTACTCCGTCATTTGAACAATTTAGTGCCAGGGAGCTGGGAAACCTTCTGGAATGGCAGGCGATAGATCCAGCTCCGGAAGTGGTATGCCACATGCCGGCAGTACGTTCGTTTACCGGGGATGCGGCCGAGGGTTGGCTTATTGCTGTTCCTTTCGGAGCCAGGCAGATGATGGAACTGCCCCGCCAGCAAACTGTGGCGGTAATAAAGGAGGCCATTGACCTGGCCCGGGGTCTGGGTGCTCAGATCGTAGGACTGGGGGCCTTTACTTCCGTGGTTACCCGTGGTGGCCGGGCAGTACAGGATCGAGGGGTCTCTATCACTACCGGCAATAGTTATACTATTGCCATGGCTATGGAGGCGGCCTTTCGCGGGGCGGAAGGAATGGCCATCGATCTAAATCAGGGCACGGGAGTGGTGGTGGGAGCTACTGGCTCTATCGGTCGCGTATGTGCTATTCTCCTGGCAGAAAGAGTCAGCCGCATAATTCTTATTGGCAATCCTCGTCATCAACGGAGCAGTTCTCGTCGGCTCCGTACGGTGGCAGATGAGATGATTCGCCATGCTTTCCAGTTGGGGAAACGGGGTCATCGGGAGGGTTTGGCCGGGTGGCTGAACCAGGCTGTAGTACGGCTGCAGTCGGAAGACAGTGAAGAAGCTCGGCACTGGTTGAAAATGCTGAGGGAATCAGTTAAGCAAGAGCACCCGGAGCAGCGTCCGCTGGCGGTACTGGAGGCGACAGCAGCTTATCTGGGGGAACCTCCTTTGATTACCATCAGCCTGGAATTGGAGAAAGGGTTGGAGGCCGCGGATCTGATCATAAGCGCCAGCAATGCCCCCGGCTATCTCATCGGTCCCAAGTCATTGAAGCCGGGCGCAGTGGTTTGTGATGTGGCCCGGCCAGCTGATGTACACCCTTCGGTTTTGCAGCAGCGCAAGGATGTGCTGGTTCTGGAGGGTGGGCTGGTACAATTTCCCGATGAGATTGCTTTTGGTTCTAACCTGGGGTGCCGGCCGGGAGTGGGCCTGGCTTGCCTTTCGGAAACCGTGCTTTTAGCGCTGGAGGGCGATTTTAATGATTACAGTATCGGGGTCCGTATACCTTTGGAAACTATAGAATACCTGCGTGCCCTGGGGGAAAAGCACGGTTTTGGCCTGGCGGCCTTGCACAGCGGTGGGCAGGAGATAACCCGGGAGGAAATCGACGCTATATATAAACAAGCGCAGCAGCGGCAGGCTCAGACAGCAGTGGCCCGGTGAACCGTCTATTCTAGAGTCCAAAATTCATACCGTACTACCCTGCTGCATGCTTGAGCCCGTCGGCGCCAATAGCTATAATGATGGTAAACATACTGGGAAACTGTAGACTTTTTTGGGATTAGTTTAAAAAATCGGTCTCAACGATATTAGTTAGCGGTTAATTTACAATATGTGAGGGGGGTAAGGGAGTTGACTGGGAACGAAATCAAGATCGGCAGAGATGGCAAATGGTACAATAATGGACATGAGATGTTCCGTCTGTCTATTGTTAATCTGTTTGCACGCAATCTGCATCGGGATGAAGGCGGGGAATACTATATCAAGCTGGGCCAGGATACTGCGCCGGTGGTGGTAGAGGATTGTCCCTTTTACGTAGTTGGCATTGACGAGAGTCAGGATAAACTCACCCTGGTTTTCCATGACCGGCAGGAGATGGAGGTAACCGAACCTATCGAGCTGTTCCTGGAAGGGGAAGTTCCCTATATCAGTTACCGATGGCATCGGGATGCCAGGTTAAGCAGAGGGGTTTACTGGAAACTGAGCGATTACTTTGATTTTCGAGATGACCGTATTTACATAGTACCACCTGTAAAAAGCTAAGAGAGTTTATGGAGGCCGGGATGAATTTTCAGCCCATTAAATCCAAAAAAATATACGAAGAGATCATGGAGCAGATTGAGTCCCTCATTGTACAGGGGGGATTTAATCCGGGTGACAAGCTGCCTTCAGAAAGGGAAATGGCCGAGCGACTGGGTGTCAGTCGGGGTTCAGTTCGCGAGGCCCTGACGGCCCTGGCAGCTATAGGCATACTGGATATCCGTCCCGGTGAGGGTACCTTTGTGGCCAGTACCTCTGACCAGGATACCATTGAAGCCCTGGCCATGATCTGGTCAGTAGAACGCAATTCTTTGGCCGAATTAATGGAGGTACGAAGGATTCTGGAAAGTGAGGCAGCGGCCTTGTGTGCAGCCCGGGCTACTCCCGAAGATGTGCGGCACATGGAGCTGATGCTGGATGATATGAAGAATACGGCGGAGAGGCACGAACAAGGAGTGGATTTTGACTTATATTTTCACTTTGCCATCGGCCAGGGTACTGGTAATCGGGTATTACATCGGCTGTTAAACACCCTGGATCAGATGATGCATCAAACCTTTTTGCAGAACCGACAGGAAATGTACGCCAGTCCCGGGGTGGCTCAGCGGATTATCAGTGAACATGAAGTGATACTGGAAGCTATTCGCAATCGGGATGTGCAGGCAGCGCGGGAAGGTATGCTGAATCATCTGGATCACGTAGAGGCGGGCCTGGAGAAGAACTCCTGAAAGCTCTGCCAGTGAAAATGATTGGGAACCGCAGATACACGCTGATGTACTGCAGTTGACCAGTCCGGGAGCAAGTGGGTTAACCACACTCCAATAAACATGCTGTTTTCATATCTCTGATGGTGATACCATCGGGTATCATGAGGATCCCTAATGTCTGTACTCCCCGCAGCGCTGGCTGTCCGGGGATTTTATTTTAATTATGATCAATGATTCTGGTATAATAATGTGGTACAGCTCGTAGAAAGCGGGGGTGAATAGGTATGGTCTTGACCAAACAAAAGATAGAACACGTTGCCATGTTGGCACGTTTGAAACTGGATGATGAGGAGACCGAGTTGTTCAGCGAACAGCTTAACTCTATACTGGCATACGTAGAAAAGCTGGATGACCTGAATACTGAAGGCATTGAACCTCTGGTTCATGTGTTACCCATCAATAACGTTTTTCGTGATGATGTGGCCCGTCCGGGAATGCCTCGGGAGGAACTTCTGGCCAATGCGACAATGGTAGAAGAAGGACAATTTAAGGTTCCGAGAATTGTATAAAGGAGGGCTCACGGTGGAGCTTTGCGGTTTAACCGTCCATGAACTGAAGGACAAGCTAAAGAAAAGGGAGATATCCGCGGCTGATATCCTTGACTCTTGCTTACAGCGTACCCACCAGGTGGAAGAGCAGGTCAAGGCTTTTATTACTATTACCGAAGAAACCGCCCGGGAAACGGCCCGGGTGCTGGACGAAAAGGGCGAGTATCCCGGGTTGGCAGGGATTGTCTGTGGTCTCAAGGATAACCTGTGCACCAGGGGGGTGCGAACAACCTGTGCTTCTCGCATGCTGGAGGATTTCGTTCCGGGCTATGATGCTACGGTGGTCAAGAAACTTAAAGCACAGCAGGCGGTTATACTGGGGAAGCTGAATATGGACGAGTTTGCCATGGGGTCCTCGACCGAGTATTCAAGTTTCTATCCCACCAGGAATCCCTGGGATTTAAAAAGGGTACCAGGTGGTTCGTCCGGCGGGGCGGCAGCGGCGGTGGCGGCTGGCCAGGTCATATATGCCCTGGGTACCGATACCGGAGGTTCCGTAAGGCAGCCGGCTGCGTTCTGTGGAGTGGTGGGAATGAAGCCTACATACGGGCGAGTTTCTCGTTCCGGGGTGGTGGGTTTTGCTTCTTCCCTGGATCAGGTAGGAACTATTACTCGAGATGTAACGGACTGTGCACTGGTTTTAAATCAGATCGCAGGATATGACCATATGGATTCAACCAGTGCCAATCTGGAAGTGCTCGATTATACCAGTTCTCTGGTTCCGGAGATCAAGGGTTTCAAGGTTGGTGTGCTTCAGGAGTATTTTCAAGAGGGAATTCATCCCGGGGTAAAAGAAACTATTAAACGGGCTTTGTTAAAAATGGAGGAAATGGGAGCGATAGTGGAAGAAATATCACTGCCCCATATCAAATACGCCCTGCCTACCTATTACATAATTGCGCCAGCTGAAGCCAGTTCTAATCTGGCTCGTTTTGACGGAGTCAGGTATGGGTTAAGGGATCTGGAAGCCGATAACGTAGAGGAGATGTATATAAATTCGCGGTCATTGGGGTTTGGACCAGAAGTTAAGCGGCGGATTATGTTGGGGACTTATGTACTCAGTGCCGGTTACTTCGATGCCTATTACCTCAAGGCTTTAAAGGTACGCCGCTTGATAAAAAATGATTTCGATCGGGCTTTTGAAAAATACGATGTGCTGGTTACTCCTACAGTGCCAACAGCAGCTTTTAAATTGCAAGAACATGCACGGGATGAGGATTTACTGGCTATGTATAGATCTGATATAGCTACCGTTCCCGCTAACATGGCCGGACTTCCGGCTATTTCGGTTCCGGGTGGGTTTGTAGATGAGATGCCGGTGGGTCTGCAGATAATAGGGAAAGCGTTTGCCGAGGATACCATTCTGCGAGTGGCTTACGCTTTCGAACAGCACACGGATTATACGGCACGGAAACCGAGTCTGGGGGTGAAATAGGTGGTATTACCAAATTATGAAGCGGTTATTGGGCTGGAAGTGCATGTTGAACTAAAAACCCAATCCAAGATATTTTGTTCCTGTTCTACTGCCTTCGGTGCGGAACCGAATACCCAGGTTTGCCCGGTTTGTGCTGGCATGCCCGGGGCGCTTCCGGTGCTCAATCGTCAGGTGGTTGAGTTTGCTATAAAGACGGGATTGGCCTTGAATTGTGAGATAGCGGGAATGAGCAAATACGATCGTAAGAATTATTTCTACCCCGACCTGCCCAAGGCCTATCAGGTTTCTCAGTATGACCAGCCTATCTGTCGTACTGGTTATTTGGAGATTGAAGCGGAAGAGGGGAAGAAACGTATCGGTATCAACCGGGTGCATATAGAAGAGGATGCGGGCAAACTGATTCATCAGGGAGCTATAACCACCTCTTCGTATTCACTGGTTGACCTTAACCGCTCCGGGGTGCCGCTGCTGGAAATCGTATCGGAACCCGATCTGAGAACCCCCCGGGAAGCCTGCTTGTACCTGGAGAAATTACGCTCAGTGCTATTATTTTTAGGGGTTTCCGACTGCAAGATGGAGGAAGGTTCCCTGCGCTGTGATGCCAATATATCAATTCGTCCCCGGGGTGAGACCAGGTTGGGAACCAAGGCAGAAATAAAGAACATGAATTCTTTTCGTTCTCTGGAAAGAGCGCTGGAATATGAGCTGACCAGGCAGATGGAAGTGCTGGAGGATGGGGAAGAGGTGGTTCAGGAAACCAGAACCTGGGACGAAGGCCAACAGGCTACATTCTCTATGCGGTCGAAAGAAGAGGCCGATGATTATCGTTATTTCCCCGACCCTGACCTGGTTCCGGTAGTGGTTGACCAGGAGTGGGTACAGCGAGTTCGGGAGTCTTTACCCGAATTACCTGATGCGGCCCGCCAGCGCCTGATGGAGCAGTATGAGCTGCCGGCATACGATGCCGGGGTACTGACTATGACCCGGGATACCCTGGATTTTTTTGATGAATGTATACGTCATTATGATGACGCTAAAGTGGTGTCCAACTGGATAATGGGAGAGATGAGCCGGCTGCTTAACCAGCATAACCTGGAGATAAGTGCCAGCCAGGTCAGCCCTTCCGCTCTGGTCCGGATGCTGAGGTTAATAGATGAAGGTACCATTAGTGGTAAGATGGCTAAAACGGTATTCGAAGAGATGTTTACTACGGGTAAAGAACCAGATGTTATCGTAAAGGAAAAGGGCATGACCCAGATATCGGATGAGTCAGCTTTGGAACCGTTGGTGGTCCAGGTGTTGGAGGCTAACCCTGAGGTGGTAGAAGACTATCGCGGTGGTAAGACCAAGGCACTGGGATTCCTGGTCGGTCAGGTGATGAAAGCGACCCGGGGGCAGGCCAATCCTAAACTGGTTAATCAAATATTAAAACGACATCTGGACAAGTCTTGATGGAGGAGTTTTACGCAAGAATAGCGTAGTGCAGCTGTTGTTAGCCGCATTGTATTATTATAATCTTTATTGTATAATTATTTTCATATCTTATCATTATGCTATTACATGATCGGGACCAGGTCGGATAGCAAGATAGCGGTTATCCGAAAATCAGGTGGGGGAAGTGATGCTGCATGAATAATATTTTGTCTAATAACAAGGACTGGTTCAGGGCTGATGGTGCCAGGGTGTATATTGTAGATACCACGCTGCGGGATGGGGAACAGACGGCCGGGGTGGTTTTCGCCAATCAGGAGAAGATAAGGATTGCCAAATACCTGGACGAAATGGGCGTGGACCAGATCGAAGCCGGTATACCGGTAATGGGTGGATCGGAGAAAGATTGCATAAAGCATATCGCCAGCCTGGGCTTAAACGCCAGCATAATGGCCTGGAATCGGGCGGTTATCGGTGATATCAAGCACTCGCTTGATTGCGGGGTAGATGCAGTAGCTATTTCCATATCCACTTCGGATATCCATATTGAACATAAGCTCCAGACTACCAGGGAAGACGTGTTGAATCGCATGAGTGACGCAGTGCGCTTTGCCCGGGATCATGGACTGTATATCTCGGTTAATGCTGAGGATGCCTCCCGAACTGATATGGAATATCTTGTTGAATTTGCCGGGATAGCCAGGGAGTGTGGGGCGAATCGACTGCGGTTCTGTGATACAGTAGGAATTTTAGATCCTATGAGTACCTTTCGCAAGATACGGAAACTCAAGGAAGCAGTAGATATCGATGTGGAGATGCATACCCATAACGATTTTGGTATGGCCACTGCCAATGCTGTGGCCGGGGTTTATGCCGGTGCCAATTATATAGGGGTAACTATTAATGGCCTGGGAGAACGAGCCGGTAACTCTGCCCTGCAAGAAGTGGTTATGGCCTTAAAGCACTTGCTGGGTGTAAAGTCTAACTTCAAGACGGAGAAATTCGTTGAGGTGGCGGAATATGTAGCCCGGGCGGCAGGCCGCAATTTACCTCCCAGCAAGCCCATTGTAGGCTCCAATATCTTTGCTCATGAGTCTGGTATCCATGGGGATGGAGTCCTCAAGAACCCTCTTACCTACGAGGTTTTCAAGCCCGAGGAAGTGGGTCTGCAGCGGCAGATAGTCATTGGTAAACATTCCGGTTCTAATGCCATTAGATCCAAGTTCGTGGAATACGGAATGGAACTGAGCGATGAGGATGCCAGTGAGATGCTGAAAAGGGTCCGGGAGGAAGCCATCAGCCTGAAACGTTCTTTATTCGATAAAGAGCTGGTTTATATATATGAAGACTATATCAAGGAGAGAGGGGAGTAAGTAGTATTGGGGAAAACCATTGCGGAAAAGATTTTATCACAAAAGAGTGGAGTGGATGCTCGAGCCAATGACATTGTAATAGCCAATCTCGATTTTATCATGGGACAGGATGGTACCTCTACCCTGGCGATTCAGGCCTTTGAGGATATGGCCGGACAGAAGGCGTTTGATGCCTCTAAAGTGGCCATGGTTATTGATCATAGTGCTCCCAGTCCCCTCGAGGGAGTTTCGGCTTTACATGCCCGGATGCGGGGATTTGCCCGGAATCAGGGCATTAATTTCTATGATATTGGGGAAGGGGTCTGCCATCAGTTGATGCTGGAAAAGGGCCATGCAGTCCCGGGTTCTCTGGTAATTGGGGCTGATTCTCATACCTGTACCTATGGAGCCATAAATGCTTTTGCCACTGGGGTAGGTTCTACCGATCTGGCTGCTGGGATTATTTCTGGCCAGATGTGGTTCAAGGTACCGGAGACCATTAAATTTGTTATCAATGGACAGCTTCCCTCCGGAGTGTACAGTAAGGACCTGATACTCTATCTTATCGGGGATGTTACCTCCGACGGGGCTACCTATATGGCTGCCGAGTATACCGGGGAGGCCATCCGGGCTCTGTCGATAGAAGGTCGTTTTACCATCAGTAATATGGCCATCGAGATGGGGGCCAAAGTTGGTCTGATGGAGGCTGATGATAAAACGGCGGCATGGGTCTCCAAGCACGCCAACCAGTCGTTTGAGCCGGTACAGGCAGATGCGGATGCGGAGTACGCTGCAATAAAAGAATATGATGTCTCAGACCTGGAGCCTCAGATTGCCAGGCCGCATACGGTGGATAATGTGGCACCCATCAGCCAGGTGGCTGGAACTCCGATTCAGCAGGGGTTTATCGGAACCTGTACTAACGGCAGGTTGGAAGATCTGCGTATAGCGGCCAGCATTGTCAAAGGTCGAAAAATACATCCTCATACCCGGTTCATAGTGGCTCCGGCTTCCCGGCAGATCATGTTGGATGCCATGCGGGAAGGGATACTGCAGGACCTGATAGAAGCGGGTGCCGCGGTGGTTACACCGGGATGTGGTCCCTGTGTAGGGACTCACAACGGGGTGCCTTCAGACGGTGAGAATGTTATCTCTACTGCTAACCGCAACTTTAAAGGGCGGATGGGTAATAACAAATCGTTTATATACCTGGGGTCTCCGGCTACGGTAGCCGCATCGGTTCTAACCGGCGAGATCACCGACCCCAGACCATTTATAAAGGAGAAGTAGGAGGCAGAGATGGAGCTTAAAGGCAAGGCACATAAATTCGGTGATGATGTAAACACTGACTATATTATTTCTGGACGTTATAAATTCAAGACCCAGGATATGAAGGAACTGGCTCGGCATGTGATGGAAGATCTGGATCCAGAATTTTATGACCGGGTTCAGGCAGGAGATTTTATCGTAGCAGGGAAAAACTTCGGCTGTGGCTCTTCCCGGGAACAGGCACCACTGGCCATCCTGAATGCTGATATTGGTGCGGTACTGGCCAAGTCATTTGCCCGGATTTTTTACCGTAATTCTATCAATACTGGTTTGCCGCTGCTGGAGTGCAATACGGATGAGATCAACCCGGGAGATGAATTGGAGCTCGACATGGAAAAAGGTATTATTAAAAATATAACCCGGCAGGTAGATATCCCCATCAAGCCCCTGCCCCCATTCATGTTGAAGATTCTCTCTGACGGTGGGCTGGCGGAACACTTTAGAAAGTACGGTACTTTCAATTTTAAATAAAGCTACTTATAAAGGAGGAGTAGGGTTTTGACTACGGGGGACAAGGTTATAGTGGAAAATGGGCTGATGAAGGTTCCGGATCACCCGATTATACCGTTTATAATAGGGGACGGGACGGGTCCTGATATCTGGGCGGCTGCTTCTCGGGTATTGGATGCAGCGGTAGAGAAAGCCTATCAGGGAACCAGGTCTATTGTTTGGAAAGAGATACTGGCCGGGGAAAAGGCATATAACCTGACGGGAGAGTGGTTACCCCAGGAGACCATAGATACTATTCGGGAATACATCATTGCCATTAAAGGCCCTTTGACTACTCCCATTGGGGGCGGCATTCGCTCTCTGAATGTGGCTTTGCGTCAGGGGTTAGATCTTTACGCCTGTGTGCGTCCGGTGCGTTATTTTCCGGGGGTTCCTTCGCCAGTCAAAAGGCCGGAAGATACCAATATGATTATTTTTCGGGAGAACACTGAAGATATCTATGCCGGCATAGAGTTTTCGGCCGGTTCACCTGAGGCGAATAGGTTACTCAAGTTTCTGCAGGAGGAAATGGGAGTTGCTAACATACGGTTCCCCGCAAGTTCCGGGGTTGGTATCAAGCCTGTTTCCAAGGATGGTACCCGGCGTTTGGTACGGGCAGCTATCAGGTATGCCCTGGCCGAAGGACGCAAAAGTGTGACCCTGGTACATAAGGGTAATATCATGAAATTTACCGAAGGTGCTTTTAAACAATGGGGGTACGAATTGGCGGAGGAAGAATTCGGTGACCAGGTATTCACCTGGGACGAATATGACCGCATCAAGGAGCGGGAAGGAGCGGAAGCAGCCGACCAGGCCCAATCCAGGGCCGAGGCCGAAGGCAGGCTCATAATCAAAGATGCTATTGCTGATATCTTCCTGCAGCAGATCCTGACCCGTCCACGCGAATTTGATGTTATTGCTACTATGAACCTGAACGGTGACTATATCTCTGATGCTCTGGCCGCCCAGATTGGTGGCATCGGTATTGCTCCGGGAGCCAATATCAACTATGATACGGGCCATGCTATTTTTGAGGCTACCCACGGTACTGCTCCCAAATATGCCGGACAGGATAAAGTTAATCCTTCGTCAGTTATTCTCTCTGGAGTGATGATGCTGCGCCATATGGGGTGGAATGAAGCGGCGGAAGTGATCATAGAAACTATGGAGAAAACCATTGCCAGTAAGGTAGTAACTTATGATTTTGCTCGTTTGATGGAGGATGCTACCAGGGTGAAGACCTCCGAATTTGCGGATGAGCTAATCAAAAATATGAATTAAATTAAAAAATAGATGCAGATTAACGCTGATTATTATGATTTACGTTGATTTTCTAATTATTTTTGACGCTGGAAACGCAGAAAATACAAAACAATTCTTACGGGCAGTTGACGAGTAGGGGAGCGAGCGTTATCATACGCCAATAGATATAGTGTTTTCATTCGATGATTTACAAAAAAAGGATTGGATTTAGAGAATACAATACACAATTATGGGAAACCTGGCCATGCCAGGTTTTTTTATGCCGAATAATTTTTATCAAGCGGCAAACAATAATGATGAATTCATCATAAAGGAGGCGAAGTGAATGGCAAGTGAAATCAGAATGCAGGGTGGTATTGTTGCCAGTCCGTATCCGGTAAACACGGGAGAAGAGCTGCGAGTTGTGTATAATGGTCTGCTGGCTCATAGTGGTGCCGATCGGGTATTTATGCACATGGGCTACGGTCCCATCGGGAGTTGGAGTAATACCAAAGATGTAGAAATGATGAGAACTCAGCGCGGGTTTGAAACTACTTTCCGGGTGGATAAACCAGACCGTATTAACTTCTGTTTTAAGGATTCTGCTGCTAACTGGGATAATAATAATGGACTGAACTGGAGTATTTAGTCTTGCCTGGAGGGAGTGCAGAAGATGACATGGGCTGAACTTGAAGGCAGGATAGTAGTTGAACCAGTGCCGGTAACGCCAGGAGAAGAACTCAGAATCAGGTACAATGGTCTGCTGGCAGAATCGGGGGCCGAATCAGTATATCTGCATTATGGATATGGAACGGCCAAAAGCTGGCACGATATCAGCTCTATTCCGATGCAGAAAATGCATGAGGGATTTGAAACCAGGTTCCGGGTGGAAAACCATGAAGGCCTGCACTTCTGTTTTAAGGACTGTGCGGAGAACTGGGATAATAATCATGGTAGAAATTGGACGTATACTATTCATAATGGTCGGTAAATAAGAATATTTAAGCCGGGCTTTTAGCCCGGCTTTTTTGTGATCAATCGGCTGATTTTGTTCGGTGTATTTTAAAGGACCCTTAAGAGCATATTAAAACTAGATCAATGATATACAGCTTCCAGTTTCCAAATACGATTTTGGATTAGTGAGTTAACCCATGCTTACATATTCATGAGGCACTGCCTCATGAGCATACCCCAAACTTAAACTTTAAAATAGGAGGCAATAGTATGCGTGTAATGATGTTGTCGTGGGAGTATCCCCCCCGGGTTGTGGGAGGGTTGGCCATGCACGTCTATGACCTGTCGACTTCGATGGCCAGATCGGGAATTGATGTTACGGTTATTACTTGCAATGGAGAGGGAGCCACCATCCGGGAAAAAGTTAATGGAGTTAAAGTGCTGCGGGTTCGTCCCTATGATTTACCTACCAGTGACATCCTGGGCTGGGCTCTGCAGTTAAACGTAGCCATGCTGGAGCAAGCGGTGGAATACATCAATGAGGAGGGGCCGGTAGATATTCTTCATGCCCATGACTGGATGGTAGCCTATGCGGCCCGGGCCTTAAAGTACGGCTACCGTTTGCCGCTGATTGCTACCGTTCATGCTACTGAATACGGGCGCAATAACGGTCTGCACAGTCAGCTGCAGAGAAGCATCAGCGATATTGAGTGGTGGTTAACCTACGAAGCATGGAAAGTAATCTGCTGTTCGGGTTATATGGTGGATGAGGTAAAGAGGGTTTTTAATCTGCCTTCAGATAAGATCCGGGTTATTCCCAACGGAGTTTATCCCGAGAGGATCCTGGAAACAGAAGTAAAGCCTGATTTTAAATCCCGATTTGCTTTACCCCATGAAAAAATCGTTTATTTTGTCGGCCGGTTGGTTCCCGAAAAAGGGGTACAGGTTCTTTTAGAAGCGGTCAACAAAATCCTGACATACTGTCCCGAGGCCAAGTTTGTTATTGCAGGAACCGGGCCATTCAAAGATTTCCTGCGGCAAAAGGCTAATGACCTGGGTATCAATCATAAGGTACACTTCGCGGGCTACATAAGCGAAGAAGATCGGGATGCACTGTATCGAGTAGCCGATGTAGCAGTATTTCCCAGCTTGTATGAGCCTTTCGGTATCGTGGCTCTAGAAGCCATGGCAGCTCGAACTCCGTTAGTGGTATCAGACAGCGGCGGGCTGGCTGAAACCGTGGCTGATAACGAGGATGGGTTGTGGGCGATTACGGGTTCGGCCAATTCCCTGGCTGATCGGATAATCGAGATATTAAAGAACCAGGATCTGGCTGAAAAACTGGCCAGCAACGCCTATCAAAAAGTCCGAGCCCAATATGACTGGAAAATCATAGCCGAGAAAACTCTTAAAGTATACCAGGAAGTGTTGGATGAGAGCCGTAATACCAAATTTGCCCGGGGTTCCAAGCAGGATTGGCCCCTGATGCGGCGAGTATTTTCATAAAGGGAGGGATAAGATGAAAGCGGTAGTTATGGCTGGCGGTGAAGGCACCCGGTTACGGCCTTTAACCTGTAACCTATCCAAGCCTATGGTCCCGGTGATGGATAAACCGGTGATGGAGTATGCCCTGCAGCTGCTTAAAAAATACGGTATTACGGATATTGCTGTTACTTTGCAGTATCTGCCTGATACCATTCGAGACTATTTCGGCGATGGCAGTGAATGGGGGCTGAACCTGCATTACTACGTGGAAGAATCCCCCCTGGGTACGGCCGGAAGCGTGAAGAATGCCCAGGAATTCCTGGATGAACCTTTTATCGTTATCAGCGGAGATGCTCTTACTGATTTCAACTTACAGACGGCTATTGATTTTCACCGGTCTCAGGGAGCTCTGGCTACTCTGGTTCTGACCCGGGTGGAGTCACCATTGGAGTATGGACTGGTTTTAACCGAAGAGTCAGGCCAAATAGGTCGGTTTTTGGAAAAGCCTTCCTGGGGTGAGGTGTTCAGTGATACGGTCAATACCGGTATCTATGTTCTGGAACCGGATGCCCTGGGCTATATACCGGAAAATCAGAAGTATGATTTCTCCCGCGATCTATTTCCCCGTTTTCTAAAAAATGACCTGGGCCTGTTTGGCTGTATACTGGATGGCTACTGGTGTGACATCGGCAGCTGCGAGCAGTACCAGCAGGTACATCTGGATATATTGGACGGTAAAGTAGATATAGATATTGATGCCCACCTGGAAGGAGATATCTGGTTGGGAAGGGGGGTGCGGATTGCTCCGAGTGCGGTGCTGGAGGGGCCGTGCTACATAGGTTCGTATTGCGAAATTGAAAACCAGGCGCAGGTGAAGGCTTATACCGTTTTGGGTGAAGGCTGTGTGGTGGAGAAGGCTGCTTCTACTAAAAGAACCGTGGTTTGGAGGGGCAGTCGGATTGGGCAGAAGGCCCAACTGCGAGGGACGGTAGCAGGTAAAGGGGTTTCTATCGGCAGGAGGGCGGGAGTTTTTGAAGGTGCGGTAATCGGGGATGATTCAGTGATCGAGGCGGAAAGCGTAGTTAAACCGAATGTCAAGATCTGGCCGCATAAACATATCGAACAAGGACGGGTGATTGCCCAGAGTGTGGTCTGGTCTCCGCGTGTCCAGCGGACTCTATTTAAACGGGGCGGCATCAAAGGCGGTTTTAACCAGGAGCTCAATCCGGAGAAGTGTGCCCGCATCGGACGTGCTTTTGGAACTTTTTTGTCCCTGCCTTCTCGGACGGCATTAGGTTATGACTATTCCCCGGTTAGCCGAGCTCTCCGAGATGCTCTGGCCAGTGGGCTCTTGACTACTGGCATTGAGGTGGTGGACACCGGTCGGTTAGGGTTGGCGGCATTTCGATATGCGGTTTCTAACCTGGGAGTAGACCATGGGATATATGTTCGTGTCCTGGATGCAGAAAGCGGTCGGGCCAATATCATTATGGTAAATGAAGCAGGAGCTGATCTACCCAAAAGGGATGAGCGTAAAATAGAGAACCTTTATAGTCGGGAAGAATTTCGTCAGGTACCCGCCGATCGGGTGCCAGATATTCTGGTTATGCCGGATGTAAATGCATCTTACCTGAGTGTACGCTTGAACCAGCTTAATGCTGACCCGGTGAAAAGACAGCGTTTTGGGTTAGTTCTGG
Organism: Syntrophomonadaceae bacterium; assembly: GCA_012799365.1. GTDB lineage: Bacteria > Bacillota > Syntrophomonadia > Syntrophomonadales > Syntrophothermaceae > JAAZLJ01. The sequence goes on from JAAZLJ010000106.1 coordinate 16,207, forward strand.
CGGGAGAAAACGAGAAATTAACCGATCAACTGGTTCATCTGTTGGATGCTCTGAACTGCAAGGTTAACCGACTGGATCCGCATCACCGGCAGGAGGGCCCCAGGTATGCGGCTACCACTGAAGAAGGCATTGACGCAGTAGCCGAAGCGATGTTAGGCAGTCAGCTGGATCTGGGCCTATATCTTTACGATGGGGGCCAGCGCCTGGCCCTGGTAGATCGGCGAGGCCGCATAGTCCGGGATGAGGACTACCAGACGCTGCTATCCTGTGTATTTAACCATCGGTTTAAGACCGTATACCTTCCGGTTAATCTGCCTCTGGCAGTAGAGGACACTATTCGTGGTTCAGGTAAAACTGTGGTTAGAACCCGCAGTGGAGTCAACGATTTTATGGAAGCGGTGCTGGAAGGTGGGGAAAGGGAGCAGTTCTGGTTCCACGTTGATGGGCTTTACGCCGCCATGCGCCTTTTGGAATACCTGGCCGAAGAAGACCTGGCTTTGGAAGAACTGCTGGAGCGCATGCCGGAATTTTATTATCACAAACGTGAGATTCCGGTACCCTGGGAATACAAAGGGCGGGTTATCCGTCATCTGGCGGAAGCAGAGGGGGAGCAGGGGGACTATAGCCAACTGGAAGGCGTGCGCCTGGAACATCCTCAAGGTTGGAGCCTGGTACTGCCCGATGATGAGAGGCCGGTATGTTGTATCTACTCAGAAGGGTTTTCCCAGGAAATCGCCGAGTCTTTAACCGAATTTTATGAGGATAAAATAAGGGAGATCTGCCAGGAAAACTAGTTTCAAATACGGGTAGAGTACCAATAGTTGGCATCAGCAGCGGGCATATTATCACCGAATACTACTCATTCTAATAAAAAACAGTATTTTGGATGTACACGGCTAGAATGGAGGTATAAAATATGCCCGAAATCAGATGTAATCCGGTAACCGATCAATGGGTGGTAATTGCGGCGGAAAGGGCGAAAAGGCCCCAGGATTTCCGGGTTCCCCGGGAAGAAAGAAAGTATACCGCCTGTCCCTTTTGTGGCGGGCATGAAGAGGAAACCCCACCGGAAATTTGGGCCTATCGTACCAAAGGCACTGATAAGAATACTCCGGGCTGGTGGGTGAGGACGGTTCCTAATAAGTTTCCCGCTCTCCGTATCGAAGGCATGTTAAATGAGAGAAGTGAAGGTGTTTATCAGGCTATTAGCGGCATTGGGGCTCACGAGGTTATTATTGAAACCCCCCGCCACCAGATTGAATTTCAAGAACATCCCGTAGAACAGGTAGAAGAGATAATACGCATGTGGCGTGATCGTTCTCTGGATCTGCGCCGGGATCATCGTTTCAAGTATATTCAGATCTTTAAAAACCACGGACTGGAAGGTGGGGCATCCATCGAACATACCCACTGCCAGATAATCGCTACTCCTCGAGTACCAAAATCAGTGGAAGAAGAAATAAATCAGGGCATGGCCAGACACCAGGAAGAAACCGGGCGCTGTATTTTCTGCGACATGGTGGAAGAAGAGAGGAAAAGTGGACAGCGTCTGGTAGTGGAATCAGACCATTTTCTGGCTTTCTGTCCCTGGGCTTCACGCTTTCCCTTTGAAATCTGGATCATACCGCGGCGTCATCAAGATGACTTTGTTGGTATATCTGATAACGAGATCAAGAGCCTGGCCTGGGTTTTTCGTGAGTGCATACAACGTTTGACTAATATCCTGGATGACCCGCCATATAACATGGTTCTGCATACGGCACCGGTTAACTCTGAGTCCCATCCTGGGTATCACTGGCACATTGAGATCCTGCCGCGGCTAACCAAGCTGGCGGGGTTTGAGTTCGGTACTAACTATTATATAAATCCTACTCCCCCCGAGATGGCTGCAAAAGCCTTGCGTGAAGGCCACCAACCCGTGGTCCGACCGCATTAATGAATTTGCAGAAGCTCATGCTGGTTGCACTGCGCGTCCATCAGCGTATATCTGCGGTTTCCAAGTCGGCTACACTGACATAAATAATTATGATAGGAGGTATAAGATTGAAGATATTAATCGCCGCCTCAGAGATGGTCCCTTTTGCCAAAACTGGGGGCCTGGCTGATGTAGTGGGTTCGCTCCCCAAGGCGCTGCACCGGTTGGGCCACGACGTAAGAGTGGTCATTCCCAACTACAAGCAGATAAGCCATGCCCGATACTTGACTGACCTGCCGGTGCCCATGGATGGGCATTTGGAAACTGCTATTATTCGCGAGACTTCTGTTCCTGTGGGAGACAGCGAGGTACCGGTCTACCTGGTCGATAACTACAAGTATTTTTATCGTGATCACATGTACGGTCACAGTGACGAGGGGAATCGGTTCAATTTTTTCTGTAAGGGCGTACTGGCCATGCTTCCCTACTTGCATTTCCAGCCAGATGTAATACAGTGCAATGATTGGCACACGGCTCTATTACCGTTGTTTCTCAAAGTCCGCTTCATGGAAGAACCTTTTTATCGACCAATAGCCTCCGTTTTTACCGTTCATAACCTTCAATATCAGGGACGTTATTCCCCATCTATCCTGTCTCAGTTGGGTTTGGAGGATAAATACTTTACTCCAGAAGAATTAGAGTTTTATGGCGAGGTTAATTTTATGAAGGCAGGATTGTTGTACGGGGATGTTATCAACACCGTCAGTCCCCAATATGCCATGGAAATTCAGACCAAAGAACTGGGCGAAGGGTTAGACGGGCTGCTGAGAAAAAGATCTTTAGATCTTTACGGTATTATTAATGGCATTGATTATGACGAATTCAATCCGGCCACAGATAAGCGTATTTATGAAAATTATGACCGGGACACGCTGGAAAGGAAAAAACACAATAAGTATGGGCTGCAAAAAGAACTGAATCTACAGGTGGGGGATATGCCGTTGTTCGGTCTTATCAGCCGCCTGGTGGGGCAGAAAGGACTGGATCTGGTCGCAGAGATTATTGAAGAGGTAATCCATACCGGAGCCCAATTCGTCCTGTTGGGGACCGGGGAAGATTACTACCAGAACCTGTTTGCGGATCTCAAGGTAAGACACCCGGAACAGGTTTCTATCAATTTGGGTTTTGACGCAGCTTTAGCTCAGAAAATTTATGCCGGAGCCGATATGTTTTTAATGCCTTCTCGGTTTGAACCGTGCGGTCTGGGACAGCTCATCAGTCTGGCTTACGGTACCATACCCATAGTAAGATCAACGGGTGGTTTAAGTGATACCATTATTGATTATGACTCCCAAACCGATCAGGGCAACGGTTTTGCCTTTACAAATTACTCACCGCTGGCTCTGCTAAATACGATAAATCGGGCCATACACCTGTTTAAGAAGGATCAGGAAGCGTGGGGCAGATTGATGAGGCAGGGAATGGCGATGGATTTTTCCTGGAACCAGTCAGCAGTTAAATACGTAAACTTGTTTGAAAAGGCTATATATAAACGAAAACAACATTCCAGGGCTATCTAGCCAGGGTGAATGAGCCGGGGTTTTATCCCGGCTTTTTTGCTTTTGCAAACCTGAGCGAGTTGCCACATTTTAATCTAAATGTAGTAAGATAAAAGAGGGGAGGGATAAACAATGCGGGTAAAAGACAGGATGAGCAGTCCAGCCATCACCGTAGGTGCCAGAAATACCTTGAAACAAGCTCTGGAGCTCATGAAAACCAACGATATTCGCCGACTGCCAGTAGTAGAAGGTGACAAGCTGGTAGGAATGCTGGTTCAGCATGATATTGAAACGGCGCTGCAAAAGCCGGGGATTATTCAGCAAACTCCGGTAGAGTGGGTTATGACCAAAAATCCCCTGACGGTAGGACCAGAAGACGACCTGATCTTTGCCGCGGTACTACTGAGGGACTATAAAATTAGCGGTTTGCCGGTTTTGGAGGATAACCAGTTAATAGGTATTATCACTGATATGGACATAATTCAGGCCTTTATAGAATTATATCAGGAAGACTGATAGTTAATGCTTCATTGTAAATTAAATTAGATTTTTTATGCTGCCACAATTTAGTGGGAGCTTTTTTATTTTGCCGACATGCTACTGTCATTCTTATACTTTATTATATACATAGAAGGTAGTAGTCGGGCGAATGCCGAATTAACTTATATTGGAAATTTAGAGTTGCCTCCGGCAACGGTCTGCTGTCGCAAACCGGCACTTATTTATAGAAACTGTATTCTTAGTAGTTGTAAATATTGAAAGGGGAAGGGACATGACTAAACAATTTATATGTGATCTACAGGAAGGGGATCGGGTTAACAGTGTGTTTCTGATTAAGGCACGAAGGTTGATGGATTTTCGTAAGAAGCCAGGACGCTATCTGAGCCTGGTGCTGGCCGATCGCTCAGGAGAAATAGAAGCTCGGGTGTGGGAAGATGGAGAAAAGGCTTTCGCAATGTGCCAGCGAAGCAAAATAATGGCCGTTACAGGTGAGGTTGTTGCTTTTGGTGACCAGCTGCAGATGCGGGTAACCGGTTTGTGTTTGCCAGCTCCTGATGAGTATGACCTGGCTTTTTTCGTAGGCACAGCCAGTCGCCCCCTGGAAGAGATGAGCCGGGATCTGCAGCAGTTGGTGGCCAGTATAAGCAGCCAGTCCTGGCGCGATGTGGGCTGGGCTGTGGTGGAGTCCGAGTGGTACCCGGATTATTGCCGGGCACCGGCGGCCCGGTTGTACCACCACAATTATATTGGTGGTCTCTTAGAACACACTCTGGGAGTGGCACGGATCGCTCTGGGGGTGGCGGAAATATATGGGGGTATTGACCGCAATTTGTTGATCATCGGAGCCCTGCTGCACGATGTAGGCAAGGTGAAGGAATTTACCTTCAATCCAGGTATCGAATACACTGATGAAGGTAAGCTGTTGGGTCATATAGTTCTGGGGCTGCAGATGGCAGATGAACTGATGGCTCGGGCGGGTAGTGTTTCACCAGAGCAGAGGCAGCAGCTTTTGCATATGATTACCAGTCACCATGGGGAATATGAATGGCAGTCCCCCAAAAGGCCCAAGTTTGTCGAGGCCAAGATCCTGCACCTGGCGGATATGATGGACGCAGAGGTTTTTAAGTTTCAGGTGGCCAGGCCCATAGATGAAGGAGAACACTGGTCTCCTTATATCAGAGAAATTGGTAACCAGGTATACCTCTGGGAAAGGAGCAGCATAGGAGGGGATGGGAATGGCGACCAAAAGTAAGGTAGGAAAAATCGCGGCCCAGGCTGCCCGTGTGCAAGAATACTTGTCCGTCTACCCTGAAATTGAAGAAGCGGTACTGCTTAAAAAGTTAAATATGACTCGCAACACTCTGTACCACATTCTTTCCGGTTTTAGCGATGATGATGAGATATGTCCAAACGGAGAGTTTGGTATCAGGGTGAAAGGAGGCAGGCTGACCGTTGAGAAGGTGACAGAATGGCTGGAGAAAAATCAGGGGTCTCGGAAGAAGATTATGCCTGCACAGTCGGAGCGGCTGTTGTATCTTTATCAACACCTGCATAACGCTTTACCAGATGGGGGCCTGACTATTGCGCAGTTGGAAAACTACTACATCGATCTGATTGAACGGAGTGGAGGGGAACCAGGCAGCCAGCAGACATTACAGCGTATGATTTATCGAGATTTGAAGTCTCTGGAGGATATAGGGATAATCATTGACCGCCCTTCCACCGGGAGTAAGGACAACAAGTATCGTCTTCAGGACCGTTATCTTCCTAAACTGGCACCTGAGAGTGCGGCTGCGGTCTATGTTAGTATGCTGTTGTTCAGGGACACGGTTCTGGATCAGGCCACTGCCCGGGCCAAGTCTCAGCTGGAAAGGGCGTTTTTTAAGCATCCCCCTCAGGATCCAGTGGTATTAAAAGACCGTATTCATATTGTAAGCGATACTCTGGCCTGTCCCGAGCAATTCGGCAACAAATTTGGCAAAATCGTACGCGCGGTGGCTTGCAGTTATCGTATTCAAATGACTTATGTCAAGTTATCCGGGGAGTTTTCTGAGCGGTTGATAGAGCCGGTGGGGTTGGTATGCAAGCGTCAGGTTTGGTACCTGGTGGCCCGTCAGCCCACTGATGGAGAATACCGTATTTTTCGGGTGGATCAGATTGAAGATGTTTATCCTCGGGAGACCGAGATCTTTGAATATCCGGAAGGGTTTACGGTCAGTGATTATGTGGGTTCTAGCTGGGGAGTGTTTAAGAATGATCCAGTACAGACGGTGTTACTCAAGTTCAGTCCGGAGGTTGCTCCTCGGGTCAAGAATTTGCGTTATCATTGGACCCAGGAGATAATCAAGGAAGGTGCAGATGGTTCCATAATCGTAAAGTTCGAGGTATGTGGGCTGATTGAGCTGCGTAGCTGGCTTCTGCAGTGGGGTACCGAAGTAACTGTACTTAAACCGAAGGAACTGGGGGAAGAAGTAGCAGCTGCGGCCCGGGCCGTGGTGGATATGTATAAGGAACTATAAGGAGAGAATATCATGAGTCTGCGGTTTATTATTGGACGGGCGGGGACAGGTAAAACCAGCTATATTCTGGATAACATACATAAAGAACTTCGGCAGCGGCCCCGGGGTCCGGGAATTATCGTTCTGGTACCTGACCAGGCCACTTTTCAGATGGAAAGGGTGCTGGCTTCCCTGCCCGATCTGGGTGGGGCTATTCGCGCTCACGTCTACAGCTTTCGCCGTCTGGCCTGGAGGGTATTGCAGGAGGCGGGAGGAGCGGCCCGGCCTCATCTGCGTGAAACTGGTAAGCGCATGGTAATATGTAATTTACTGCAGCAGCGGAAGGACGAGCTGCGGGTATTCGGTCGCGCGGCGAACCAGCCTGATTTTGCTGATAGCCTGGCCCGGCTTATTGGCGAGATGAAGATCTACTGTATAACCCCGGAGGAGTTGGCGAGGAAAGCAGCGGCTGGGGATACAGGGCAGGTCTTACTGCAGAGTAAGTTACAGGATATTTCCTTGCTTTATAGCGATTTTCAGCAGTTTCTCGAGAATACTTTTATAGATCCGGATGATTACTTGAACCTTCTGGCTGAACGCCTATCTGAGTCACCTACCTGCCAGGGTGCTGAAGTCTGGGTGGACGGGTTTACCGGATTTACCCCCCAGGAGTACCGGGTGCTCCAAAATTTAATGTTAGTTTCAGCCCGAGTCAACGTGGCGTTATGCTGTGAACCTGCGGTTTTAAAACAGCCGTTGGATGAACAGGAACTCTTTCACGGCACTCACCAAACCTTCGACATTCTTACCCGGTTAGCGGAAACGAACGGAGTGGAGATAGAAGAGCCTTGCCTTCTGGATGGGGATAATCAGGGCCGTTTCCACAGCCGCCCGGCCCTGGGCCATCTGGAAAAACATCTGGTTTCATCCTGTAAACCATATGTAGGAGAAGCGAACGGGTTAAAACTGGTGGCCGCCCACAGCCGCCAGGCCGAGGTGGAGGGGGCCGCCCGGGAGATAATAGCTTTAGCCCGCGATGAAAATTATCGCTGGCGGGAGATTACGGTGTTGGTACGAGATATTACCCGGTATGGTGAAATGGTGGAAAGGGTTTTTGCTGAATACGACATACCTTGTTTTATTGATTATAAGCGCCCGGTTTTGCATCACCCTCTGGTGGAACTGCTCAGGGCAGCCATGGAAACGGTCATCAGCCGGTGGTCCTATGCTGCGGTTTTTCGTTACCTGAAAACTGATCTGGTACCGGTATCCCGGGAGGAAGTGGATCTGCTGGAAAACTATGTTCTGGCCCACGGCATTCGTGGGTCTCGTTGGACTGATGGCCAGCCCTGGCGGTATCGTCGGGTATATTCTGCAGGCAAAGACAATGATATCTCAGATGAAGAGCTTGAAGAGTTGGAGAAAATCAATGAAATAAGGCACCGGGCGGTAAAGGCTCTGGTTTCATTTGCGGCTGCGGCAGGAGAAAAGACAGCTACCGTGTTGGAGGTATCCGCTGCCCTGTATACTTTGATGAAGGAACTGGGAATAAGAGAGAAACTGGAGGAGTGGAGCCGACTGGCTCAGGAGAGAGGGCAGCTGGATCGGGCCCGCGAACATGCCCAGATTTACAACCAGATTCTTTTGCTGTTGGATGAAATGGTGGAAGCGATGGGGGAACTGGAACTAACGGCGGAAGAGTACCTGCAGGTGCTGGAAACCGGGTTGAATAATCTGCGCCTGGGGTTGATCCCTCCGGGGTTAGACCAGGTTCTGGTAGGCTCTCTGGATCGTTCCCGTAGTCCTCAGGTAAGGGCCAGTTTGCTCCTGGGGGTCAATGAAGGGGTTTTGCCGGCGCGTCCGTCTACTTCAGGACTGTTTACTGATAGAGAAAGAGAGACCCTCTTATCGGACGGTCTGAAGATAGCACCCGGAGAAAGGCGCAGCTTGTTTGATGAACAATATTTGATCTATTTGGGCCTCACCCGGGCTGGTGAATATCTGTGGATAAGCTATGCCCTGGCCGATGAAGAAGGGAATGGCCTGCTGCCCTCCAGAATAATCGCGGATATCAAGAAGCTATTTCCCCGCCTGGCGGAGACGGTTCTTCCTCTGGAACCTGATGGTGGTGAAGATGACCTTCATTTTGTTGCTCGACCGCGGCAGGCACTTTCCTGCCTGGCCGCCCGTCTGCGGGAAGCCAGGGCCGGGAGCGGCTTGAGTTCGCCCTGGACAGATGCCTATAACTGGCTGGCAGTTCAGGATAAGGACCGGCTGCGGCAGGTACTGGCGGGTCTCTTTTATCAAAACTATGAAGACCCCCTGCCTATAAACACTTGTTCCAGCTTGTATGAAGATTTCAGTCGAGTAAGTGTAACCCGGATAGAGCAGTATGTATACTGTCCTTTTGCTCATTTTCTGCGCTATGGGCTGCGGTTGCAGGAAAGGGAGACCTGGCAGATGCGACCAGCAGACCTGGGACAGTTTTTTCATACGGCATTAAAGATGTTTGTAGAAGCAGTGGATAAGGCGGGGATTAACTGGGCCGAATTGAGTGACGGCCAGTGTCAGGAGATAATCGATCGCATTTTTGAGGTTTTGCTGCCCCAGCTGGGTAATGAGATGCTGATGAGCTCGCAGCGACAGCAGTATTTTACTGCCAAGCTGCGCCGGGTGGTACAGACTACGGTTAAAGCCCTGGTAGAGCACACTCGGGCCGGAGATTTCCGTCCCTTACAGGTGGAGGTTGGTTTTGGATATCGTGGTGGTGAACTGCAGGGACCGTCCCTGCGGCTATCAGATGGCAGTGTAATCAAGATGATGGGCAGAATCGATCGCATCGATATCGCTCACTCCGGGTATGAGGCTTACCTGCGCGTGATTGATTATAAATCAGGTTCCACTGATTTTGACCTGGGTGAAACCTATCATGGTCTCAAGCTGCAGCTGCTGGCTTATTTAGATGTGGTGATGGAAAATGCGCATCGGCTGGCGGGAAAAAAAGCTCGGCCCGGAGGGATATACTATTCAGGTATCAAGCAGCCGTTAATTTACACTAAAGGGCCGGCAGCACCAGAGCATATAAACCAGGAGATGCGTAAGAAGTTTAAACTCAGTGGTTTGACGCTGGCTGAAGAAAAAGTGATCGAATTGAGTGACCGGGGGCTCACCGGAAATTCGGAAATAATTCCGGTAGGTTTGAAGAAGGATGGCGGGTTCAGGGCCCATTCTCGTATTGCTACCCGGGAACAGTTAGAGAGACTGCGGCAGCGTTTCTATGAGGTGCTGGAAGAGGCGGTAATATCCATACGAGCCGGGGAAGTAGGTATCGAACCTTATCAACTGGGAAACCGCAGCGGCTGTACTTATTGCCGTTTCAAACCGGTGTGCCAGTTTGATCCGATGGTAGGTAACCGGTATCGGGTTCTTAAACCGCTGAAACCAAAAGAAGTCTGGCAGTTACTGGGGGAGGGAGAGGGCGAATGAGTGCGATAGAATGGTCAGATGAACAAAAAGATGCCATTGACCACCGGGGAGGCAGTCTGCTACTTTCGGCCGCAGCGGGAGCGGGTAAAACTGCGGTGCTGGTGGAGCGGGTTATAACCCGTTTGACCGATGCGGTGGAGCCGGTGGATGTTGATCGCGTGCTTATTGTTACTTTTACCAATGCGGCCGCCGCAGAGATGCGGGAACGTATCGGTCGCGAACTATCCCGGCAGGTAGAGAAAGGTGAGGATGTTCGGCATCTGCGGCGGCAGCTGACTTTGCTCAACCATGCTGCCATCGGTACCCTCCATTCCTTTTGCCTGGAGGTGGTGCGTCAGTATTTCTATCGCCTGGACTTGAATCCGGATTTTCGGATAGCGGATGAGGGAGAGGCGGAGCTGCTGCAGCTGGCAGTTTTAGAAGAACTGTTAGAGGTCAGATACCAGGACGAGGATAACCAGGATTTCCTGGCACTGGTAGATTGCTATGGAGGGGAGCGTAATGATGCTGATTTAATTGATATAGTCCTTAAGGTATATCGTTTTTCCTGCAGTCACCCGTGGCCGGAACTATGGTTAGCGCAAGCCGCCGCATCGATGACGGCAGCCGAAGGAAAGCTCGATAATTATCCCTGGGCCCGAGGGCTCAAGCAGAGCCTGGCTTTGGATTTGAAGGCTGCCTGCCTGAGCCTGCGCCAGGCGGTTGAGCTGTGCAGTTGCCCGGGGGGGCCGGCTCCTTATTTGGAAAACCTGCGACCGGAGTTGGAAATGGTCGAGGGGTTGGGGCAGGCTTGTGAGGGGCCCTGGCAGAATTTGTACGCCAGTTTTCAAGCCGTTTCTTTCCCACGGTTAAAGGCGGTGCGTAAGAGCGATATGGTGGATCCCGAACTTCAGGAGCAGGTTAAAGCCCTGCGAAACCAGGCTAAAAAAGTGGTGAACCAGATAAAAGAGGACTATTTTGACCAGAGTCCAGAACGGTACTGGCAGGACCTGCAGCAAATGGCGCCGATCATTCGGGCTTTGATCCATTTGGTGCAGGATTTCGGGGAGAATTTTATCCGGGCCAAGAAACGGCGGGCCATAGTTGACTTCAATGATCTGGAACATTACTGTCTGAAACTTTTGCTGGATGAGGAGGCGGAGCCGGGAGAACTGGTTCCTTCATCTATAGCCCGGGAGCTGCAGGAACATTTTGTGGAGGTAATGGTTGATGAGTACCAGGATATTAACGCGGTGCAGGAGGCTATTCTGCAGTTGGTTTCCCGGGGGAGCAGGGGAGAACCCAATGTGTTCATGGTGGGGGATGTAAAGCAGAGTATTTATCGGTTTCGGTTGGCGGATCCTAATCTGTTTATGGAAAAGTACCGTCGTTTTGGGGTGGAAAAGGGTCAGCCGGAACGGCGCATAAACCTGAAAGAAAACTTTCGCAGCAGTGCCAGTGTGGTAGATGGGGTAAATTTTATCTTCCGCCAGATCATGACTCCCTATGTGGGAGAGATGTCCTACAATCAAGAAGCGGAATTGGTATGTGGGCGGAAAGAGCCAGGAGGGGAACACCCGAAGCAGCTGTTGGCATCAGATGTTGAGGTATATATTATAGACCGGGGAAAGGAATCATCCCAACCGTACGAGCTAGGCGAGCAGGAAAACGGAGAAGTGGAGCCGGGAGAAGTAGATGAAGACCAAGGCTTGCTGGAGAATGCGGAACTGGAAGCGCGTTTGGTAGCTTCCTTGATTCAGGATCTGCATGAAGGTGGCCGGTGTCTATGGGATCAGAAACAGAACCGTTACCGTAGTATCGAGTATACGGACATCGCGGTTCTAATGCGGACTACCAGTGGTGTGGCCAATCTTTTTATGGATGAGCTGCAAAGGGCCGGTATTCCTACTTACGCTGAGCTGGGAAGCGGCTATTTCGGTTCGAGCGAAATAGAGACCATTATGTCCCTTTTGCAGGTTATCGATAATCCCCGACAGGATATTCCACTGGCGGCGGTCTTGCGTTCATCGCTGGTCGGCTTGAGTGCCGGTGAATTGGCCGCTATCCGTTGTATTGAGTCCGAGAATGAGTTTCACCAGGCAGTGATAGCTGCAGCTGCTCCACCAGAGGAGCGAGCCGTGGAAACCAAGAGCATGGGTTTAAAAGAGGAAACCCGGGTTAAATTAGCTGTTTTCTTAGAAAATCTAGTTAGATGGAGAACCCTGGCCCGTCAAGAGCGGATGACTACCCTTCTGGCCCGTATTTACGAAGAGACCGGTTACTATGATTATGTGGGTGGGCTGCCGGGTGGGGTACAGCGGCAGGCCAATCTTCGCTTGCTGCAGGCCTGGGCGGGTAAATACGAAGCCACTGTTTTTCGAGGGTTATTCTATTTTTTACGCTTTATTGAGCGCCTGCGTGAAAGTGGTAGGGATATGGGCTCAGCCCGAACCTTGAGTGAAAACGAAGATGTAGTACGCATCATGAGTATCCATAAAAGTAAGGGCCTGGAATTTCCCGTAGTTTTTGTAGCCGGGATGGGACGCCAGTTTAACCTGATGGATTTGCGGCAAACCATACTGATGCACAAAGAGTTATACATCGGCCCTCAGTTTGTCGATCCGGATCTCGCGGTAACGTATCCTACCCTGGCTAAATTAGCTTTGAGGCGGAAAATAAGGCTGGAAACCCTGGCCGAGGAAATGCGGCTGCTCTATGTAGCCATGACCCGGGCACGGGAAAAGCTGTATTTGGTGGGAACCGTGCGGAATCTAGAATCCGAAGCTCGCAAATGGTACTGGCTGGCCAATAGTGCGGAAGAATCGGAATCCCTGCCCGAAAATGGACTGGCCGGTGCTGCACATTATCTGGACTGGATCGGGCCGGCTCTGTGCCGTCACCCGGCGAGCGGTTTATTGTGGAATGCGGCTGACATAGATGACGGTCCGGGGAAATTGATTGATGAAGGGCAGTTCCAGCTGCATATTCTGGGGGAAACCGAAGCGGGTGGTCTGATTCCCGTTATCGACCAACCGGTAGATTGGCTGCAATCGGTTAGCCAGGGTTCTTTACTGGAAACAGGCCCGCATGCAGGCGAGGTGGAACGGCGCTTATCCTGGCAGTATCCTTATCAGAAAACAGTAGGGAAAGCGGCCAAGGCCACCGTTACAGAAGTAAAACGCATCTTCGATGAGTTGCAAGAGGAAGCCGGGGGTTTTACACGGGAGATAGTCTTCACTACTCAGCCCCGGTTTATGCAGGATTCCCGGGGGCTAACCCCGGCGGAACGCGGCATAGCTATGCATACCGTTTTGCAGCATTTAGACTTGCAAGGTTCCTTGAACCAGGAAGCAATAAAAGAACAAGTTGCCCAATTGGTAGTGAAGGAACTTCTGACCCGGGAAGAAGCGGCTGTAATTGATGTTCCAGCTATTGTTCGCCTATTCGAGGGAGAATTAGGGCAGCGCCTGGTTCAAGCCCGGGAAGTGCTGCGGGAAGTTCCGTTCAGTATGGCTATTCCAGTTCATGTGATTCATCCGGAACTGCCGAAAGATAGCGGGGAAAATATAGTAGTTCAAGGGGTTATAGACTGCCTGGCCGATGAGGGAGATGGCTTTTTGTTGGTAGATTACAAGACCGATTGGCTGGGGGGGCCGGGACGTTTAGAGAAACTAACCGACTTCTACCGTTCTCAGCTTCTGCTTTATGCCCGGGCAGTAGAAACCATTCTTAAACAACCGGTTAAAGAAAAATACCTGTATTTTCTTTCGCAGGGCGTGACCTGGAAGATCGATTGAGTAATGAATAATTAGACGCAGAGGACGCAGATGGCGCAAACAATTACTAAACTAAAAATAACGTGTGTAACCCGAAGCGACATATGAAACCAAAAAAGCCCGCAAGCATAACCGGTTAGAACCGGTGATTACAGAAATCTGTAATCGAGCTTACGGGCTTTATTGTAAGCCGAATTTCTGCAGCTACCCGGGTTTTATGCCACTTACAGAACCAAGGATTTATCCTGGTTACAGGAACCCTGGTCTGTGAGGACCTGCTTACTATCTTCGGCTTACACTCTTAGTTTACCCGGGAATGCAGTTAGTATACATAATTTTATAAAGCTAAAATGGAAAATTATAAGCAGTTATTTATAAAGGGAACTGTGATCATTAATAGACCCGCAAGCCATCTATATCAAACCGGATTCCACCGGATTTGAGAAACTCTCAAAGAGATAAACGGGCTTGCGGGTCCAGTTGAGACCGGAGCCAGGCAGGGTTAATACCAGAAGAGTTTTTAATTCTTCTCTTATCAGGTGTGCAACCTGAATCCTGTGGTTCCGGTCTCTAATTGTAATATGCCCCGTAGTTGAAATTTTATACAACAAAAAATAATTTTTAACCGATGCTGTAATTACCAATTGAAAATGGTTAATAGACACCGAATTCCCGGCACTTGCGCCGGTATTTTCGTACTCTTCTGTTCCTGTTCGGTTCAGGTTTTTTATAAAATATTGATTTAACTGGCCGAGATTAGCACTTCCGATGGAAAAGGCATAATACCCCGTTTGTAAAAATAGATTAACTAAAAAGGGATCAGGGGGTATAGGAGTGAGAAGGACGAGGTGGGTATCTTGTGGGATGGTTCTGGCGTTGGTTTTAGTGCTGGTGTTTCCGATGGCGGTGGCGGGGACGGAAAAAGCGGCTGATCTGGAGGTAACAGCCGAGTCATGTGTTTTATTAGAGGCTGACTCGGGGCAGATTTTGTATACGAAAAATCCCGACCAGCGGTTGGCACCGGCCAGTATGACCAAGCTGATGACTCTGATTCTGGCCTGCGAAGATCTGGAAAAAGGAAAGGTGGGACTCAAAGACCAGGTGGTGACCAGCGAAGAAGCCTGGCGGCTGGGCGGATCCCAGATCTGGTTGGAACCGGGGGAAGAAATGAGTTTTGAGGATATGCTCATTGCTATCGCGGTGGGTTCGGCCAACGATGCCTGTGTGGCAGTGGCCGAACATCTGGAAGGCAGCCATGAGGCATTTGTGGCCCGGATGAATGCGGAGGCTCAAAAAATGGGACTCAAGAATACGCATTTTGTAAATTCCTATGGGCTGCCGGCCGAGGGGCACTATTCGTGCGCTCGAGACATGGCGGTGATGGGTCGCTATGCGCTTCGCTTTCCCAAATTGATGGAATTTTCCGCTATTAAGGAATACCATCTGCGGCAGGGCGATCTGGTGCTGTATAATACCAATAAGTTATTATGGTATTATCCCGGAGCGGATGGGTTCAAGACGGGCTGGACCAATGAGGCCAGGTTCTGCCTGGTAGCAACGGCCAAAAGAGACGGATTGAGACTGGTCAGTGCGGTGTTTGCGGCCCCCGACAAGGGAGGTAATTTCCGTGATTCCATGAAGCTTTTTAACTATGGTTTTGCCCGATATGCTTATCGCAGCTTTTTCGGCGCAGGTAGTCAGTGCGGGATGGTAAGGGTAGGCAAAGGGGTGGAAGACCAGGTGGAAGCGGTAGCAGCCGAACAGGTGGGGGCAGCCTGTCCTCGGGGCCAGGAAAAAAAGATAACTTATACTGCGGATCTGCCCGGTTACGTAAATGCTCCGGTTAAAAAGGGGCAAAGGCTGGGAGAGATTTCGATATATAATGATGGGAAGCTGATCAAAAAAGTCAATCTGGTGGCTTATAAAGCAGTGGATCGGGGAGGACTGATACGGCAGCTCGGTAAGACCATGGGGAAGATATTTCTCATTTAATTCCAGGTACTGGAAGGAATTAGCCTCCTGGGTGTAGAATGCTGTAAAAGAACCAAGGTGCAGTGAGCGGCTTTGTTATTGCATTTGGTTTCTATGCCGGGAGGTGAGCTGCTGTGAATCTGGATATAAAAATAATCAAAGATACTTTGATGGTCAGAGTAGGCGGAGAAATGGACATGTTGGTGGCAGACCAGCTGCGTTATGAGATAGACCGGGTCATACGCGGGAAAAATATTCGGAATCTGATCCTGGATATGGAAGCGGTTACTTTTATGGATAGTGCTGGTCTGGCCGTGATCCTGGGAAGGTACAAGAAGATGGCGGCCAGCGGAGGCAAGATGTATATAATTAAAGCTCGGCCCGGGGTAAAGAAGGTTTTGGAGCTTTCTGGGGTGGACAAGCTGGTGGCCATCTGCACGGATGAAAAGGATATAATAAATCTATAATCGGTGTAATCATAAACGTACCATGTAGGTTATGTAGTAAAATTGACGCAGATAACACTGAATATTATGAAAACGCTGAAGAAACAAAATAACTCTGCAAAGGGAGTGTGGTAACCCGGCGAAGCGACATACGAAGCCGACGATGTTTCGGCAAGTGCCGAGCGTATCGAAGGCGAAGCCTGAGCGCCGGCCGAAGCCGACGTCGCAGTACACGGCGAAGCCGAGGGCTGTGAAACGGAGCGAGAAACAGGAGGTTTCGAGCAGGGAGAACTGAGTGCATGGACGCCGAATTTCGACCGATCACACCGAGGTAAGCTGATGTACTGCAGTCGACGAGTCCGGGAGCGAGCGGGTTAGCCACACTCCAATAATGTACCATTAGATGAACGCAGAGTAATTCACAGATAGGGGGTGTTCCAGCGCGCAGGGTGCGGCTGGGAGATTATGAGACTTAAAAATCATGTGCGTCTGGAGTTTTTTAGTCGGCCGGAGAATGTATCATTGGCCCGAACTTGTGCCGCTGCTTGTGCAGCCCAGGTCGACTGTACGTTGGATGAAATGGAGGAAATCAAACTGGTGGTCTCGGAGGCGGTCTCCAACTGTATCATTCACGGGTACGACAACCGGGCCGACGAGAAAATTGTTATGGAGCTAAATCTTTATGAAAATGAGAATTTGGAGATAATCATTTATGACTACGGTCGGGGTATAGATGATATCGACCAGGCATTACAGCCGGCTTACTCATCGGTGCCCGGGCACATGGGCATGGGTTTTGTTTTTATGAAATCATTTATGGATTATATGAACGTTGAGTCGTCTCCCGGGGACGGAACGACGGTGAAGCTAACCCGCAACCTGGGTCAGCGCAGCAACCAGGCCCTGGCTTGAGGGGTGAAGGGCTGTGCAAGAGCAACTGAGCCAGGAAAGGGTGGAGGAACTCATCCGGGCGGCCCAGGAGGGTGAGCGCCAGGCGGAGGAAGAGATATTTACTGCTAATCTGGGTCTGGTGTATATGGCTCTGGAAAGATTTAAGAATACTCCGTACGATTTTGAGGATCTTTTTCAGATCGGGGCTATTGGTCTGCTGAAGGCTATAGCCAGGTTTGATTTCAGTTATAATGTGCGATTCTCTACTTATGCTGTACCGATGATAATCGGGGAGATCAAGCGCTATCTGCGTGATGATGGTGCGCTAAAAGTACAGAGAAGTCTCAAAGAGGTCTATTTTAAGGCGAAACGAGCTCAGGATCGGCTGCGGGCGGAGACGGGGCAGGATCCGACTATTGGTGAAATTGCCGAGCTCCTGGGCTGTGAAACGGAGGATATTGTGATGGCGTTGGAGGCTTGCCAGACTCCGGCCTACATCTATGATGTTCTACCGGGAGAAGACCGGGAGCAGCCGCTGCAGGTCATCGACAAACTCAGGGATCCGGTTCCCCGAGATGATTTTTTGGATAAGTTAGCTTTGAAAGAAGCGATAATGAAGTTGGAAAGCCGGGAACAGCAGATCATTTTGCGCCGTTTCTTCAACGATGAGACCCAGTCGGTCATTGCTGCCGATCTGGGCATCTCCCAGGTTCAGGTCTCCCGATTGGAGAAAAAGGCTTTGAAAAAACTCAAGGCTTTACTGGCTTGACTGGCAACAGGCTGCGCATGCGAGTTGAGACGGTATGTTGCGTTCATTGCTGATTTGATCATCAGTGGTATTGCCAGCCAAGTATTATAACAGTATTTTATGGAGTGTTTTATATTATCTGTTTTCATCTATGGTTTCAAAGACAGAGCAGGTACATTTGTACCTGCTATTTTTTTTGGGGATTATGGCTTGTTTAGCGAATTCGTATAAACCGGTGGGAATATTCGCATAATAGCAGGGGAAGAAGGTGATTCCGATGACAGATATGAGTGAACAGACCAAATTGCAAAAAGAAGCAGCTAAAGAGTACGACGAACTGGTGAAATCTCTGGGGGCGCGTCCACCGGTGCTGAAGAATTGTATCTGGGCTTTTACCGTCGGTGGTCTGATATGTGTCCTGGGACAGGGCCTTCTGAACTTTTTTGAATTGCAGGGCCTGGCTGCCCTGGAGGCTGGCTCAGCTGCATCGATGACCCTGATTTTTCTGGGGGCTTTGCTGACTGGTATCGGAGTATACGATACGATTGGCAAATATGCAGGGGCTGGTTCTATCATACCGATTACCGGTTTTGCCAACAGTATTGTAGCCGCGGCCATGGAGTTTAAACGGGAGGGATTCGTGTTCGGAATGGGGGCGAGGATGTTTCAGATCGCCGGGCCGGTACTGGTTTTCGGTACTATTACTGCATCACTAATTGGTCTTATAGCTTTTATTTTCAAGGGGTGAGTCGGGGATGAACGGAGCTAAAAAGGCCGGAACTCAGAGTATAACTTTTGCCAACCCGCCGGTTATTACTAACTGGAGCAATATGGTAGGTCCCATGGAAGGAGAAGGGCCTTACGGGACAGAGTTTGACTGGATATTGGAAGATTATCTGTTCGGTGAGGAGACCTGGGAAAAAGCTGAGGCGAAAATGCTGCGGGAAACAGTAAAGATGGTGGTGGGTAAAGCTAACCTGTCCTTGCCCGATATCGAGGTTTTGTTGGCCGGGGATTTGCTGAACCAACTAATTTCCGCCAATTACGCCGCCCGTGAGCTGAAAATTCCTTTTCTCGGGCTCTATGGTGCCTGCTCTACCATGTCGGAAGGTACGGCGCTGGCAGCCATGCTGGTGGATGGCGGGTTTTACCAGCGTGTGGCAGTGGGCGTTACCAGTCACCATTACACGGCCGAGCGCCAGTTTCGGTTCCCGACTGAACAGGGAACCCAGCGTTCCCCTTCGGCTCAGTGGACAGTTACCGGGTGCGGCTCGGTGATTATACAGGCCAGCGGTTCTGGTCCTCGCATAACGAGCGCTACTATCGGTAAGGTGGTGGATCTGGGGCAGAGCGATGTGAACGACATGGGTTCGGCTATGGCGCCTGCTGCGGTGGATACTATAGTAACCCATTTCCAGGATATGGGGAGAACTCCCGACTATTATGATCTGATTATAACCGGGGATCTGGGGAAATACGGTCTGGCGGCGGCAGAAGCTCTGAGTATGAAATATGGTTATCC
>JAAZLJ010000020.1 GCA_012799365.1 Syntrophomonadaceae bacterium
CGGCAAGCATAGTAGTAACCTGGCGAAGTGACCTGACCAGGCCGACAATGATTCTCCATTGTCAGCTGTATCGAAAGCCAAACCTGAGCGCCAAACGACGAGGCGTAGCTGCAAACAGAAAAGCTTCATGTTCGTGAAGCGGAGCGAAGGCAAAAGAAGGGTAGGGCCCCAAAGATCTGTATTCTGTCCAAATAAAAAAACCCAAGGTCACAAAAACCTTGAGTAGATTTCATCACAACCAATTAACCAAACCCAGTTAACACCTGCATCTCCTCTTGCCAGAGCTTACGCCCTTAGCCCGATATCACTTACTACCCAGAAGAGCCATCCCCGCCAAAATATGGGTGCCCTGAAAGGCCTGTTACAGCCCTTTTCCGCTATGCCTATACATTTATGTATTCCACAGACCAGGTCAGCCCTGTGGCTCCTCCCGAAGCCTACCCGCCTGAATGGAATCGAAGTGCACGGAAGGCCAACCGATGTCAACGTAAAGTACATAACGAAGCTGAGGGCTGTGAAACTGCTATGAAAATTACTTTGAAACCGCTGATATACGCTGATGCACACAGATGATAAAAAATAACGAAGCGACATACGAAGCCGACGATGTTTCGGCAAGTGCTGGGCGTATCGAAGGCGAAGCCTGAGCGCCGGCCGAAGGCGATGTCGCATTACACAACGAAGCTGAGGGCTGTGAAGCGGAGCGAGAAACAGGACGTTTCGAGCACCGAAGGCTGAGTGCATGGACGCCGAATCCTGAGGGGTCCGCCTGGCACAGCCCAAGAAACCTGTTCGCTCTTGGTTTTAAGCTATCCAATAAACGTGGTTTCTTGGATGAGCTGCGCGCTGTAATAATTAAGCGAAGCTTGCCAGTCTGCACCGCAGACCGCGCCTGAAGCAAGATGATATACTGCAGTCGACGAATTGAGGAGCGAGCAGGTTATCACACTCCTTAAATATGCTGTTTTTATCCTCCGGGAAGATGTCATGGATATTAATGACGTCCACCACGAAGATATTTTAACCGTTAGTCACCAATCTTTGCTCCGTCTCCGTTCCTCCGTAAAATTCCCTCACTTTTTCGGTATTCTGATGATCAACTCATATACATCTTCACCGTCATTTTCCTCCATAGCCATACCCACCCCGGCCTGTTGGGCCCGTGATACCGTTTCCTTTATGGTATTAAGAAAAATTCGTGCATCACGAATAATGGCCGACACCGTCTGCCGTGGTTGTCGAATATTTATTTCCCGGGAAATATTTTCTCTAATTTGCTCGACCATTGTCTCCGTTTCCCGGACATTTAGCCCCCGCTGGTAAATCGCCTGCAGCACCTGTGCCTGCTGTTTCGCATCAGATAACCGCAACAAGGCCCTGGCCTGTCTTTCACTAATTACCTCTACCGAAATCTTATCCCGGATCTCATCAGGCAAGTTCAATAACCTTAATTTATTGGCAATCGCTGATTGGCTTTTACCTACTCGCTGTGCTACCTCTTCCTGGGTGAGTCCGAAACGAACCACCAGAGTCGCGTACGCCTCTGCCTCTTCAAAATAGTTGAGATCCTTGCGCTGCAGATTTTCTACCAGTGACATGGCCGCAGCCTGTTCCTCCTCCATATCATAAATAATCGCGGGTACCTCATGCCAACCCGCCATACCGCAGGCACGGAGGCGCCTTTCCCCCGCCACCAACTGGAAGCCATCCTCTGCTCTACGTACAATTATAGGTTGAATCACCCCATATTCCTGAATCGACCTGGCCAAATCCCGCAGCTCTAATTCATCAAACTCTTTACGGGGTTGGTAGGGATTTTTCTCGATCTGCCCGATATTTAACCTTACCACCTCATGCTGATGATTCCCAGTCTTCCCCAATATTCGTTCCAGATGTCGTTTCACCCCTGCAGTCCCTCCCCATCATACACCCGCTTCTTATCATAAGGGTCTTTTCTTGGGCACACCTACCCGCCGCGGAAACCGGTTCGGGGTTGATTTCACCTTTTTAATAACCAACAGGTAGCGCTGGCTCCCTCCCAATGAATAGCTTTTAATATCCTCTACTTGTCCACCAAGTTCCTGCAGAGCATTCTCTGCCCGTTCCAGCTCCACCGAGTAATTTCTCCCTTTCCAGGCCAGAAAAACTCCGTCGACTTTTACCAGAGGTAGGACATACTCTGCCAGCGTATTCAACTCACTGACCGCCCGGGCCACTGCACAGTCAAAGCCTTCCCGTCCCACCGTCCTGCCCGCTACCTCTGCCCTTTCCCGCCATATTTTAACGTTCTTCAGCCCCAGTACCTCTATCGCCATAGCCAAAAACTGACTCTTTTTCAACTCTGACTCCAGCAGGGTAAATTGTCCGCGAGGACAGGCTGCGGCCAATGGTATTCCGGGAAACCCGGCGCCACTACCAACATCTATTATCTTTTTATCATTAAAATCAAAGTGCTTACAGGCTGTCAGGGCATCCTCAATGTGTCGATCTACATCATTCGGATCCGCTCTCCGACTTATCAGATTGATCTTCTCATTCTCTTCCAGCAGCAGTTCCTTGAACTTCTGCAAAACCTCTTTCATGCTCAGAACTTCTCCGTTTCTTTTCCAGATAAATCAGCAGTACATTTACGTCAGCTACCGACACCCCGGGGGTACGTGAAGCCTGCCCGATGGACTCTGGCCTGACCTCTTTTAATTTGACCCGACTCTCGTTGGAAAGCCCCGGAACCTCATCATAGTCAATACCCTCCGGTATCCGCTTCGCTTCCATTCTCTCGAATCTCTCTACTTGTTCGACCTGCTTTTTGATATATCCCTCATATTTACATTCGATTTCTAGCTGACTCCTGATCTCTTCTTCGACCTCTTCGCTCACCAAGCCTGCTTGCACCAGGTCATCCATGCCTATCTCAGGGCGGCGTAGTAGTTCCCAAATCGTTACTGCATCCCGTAAACGACCCTGATCTCTCTCGGCCAACAAAGCCTCCACCTCCGGATGACCAGGCTTGATACGATATTCTTCCATCTCCTGCCGCACCTCTGCCATCTTTTCTACCTTTTGTTGTAACCTCCGGAATCGATCTTCCTTCACCAGACCCAATTGGTAACCCATCCTGGTTAATCTCAGGTCAGCATTATCCTGACGTAATAAGAGCCGATATTCAGCTCGCGAGGTCAAAAGCCGGTAAGGCTCATTGATGCCCTTGGTGGTCAGGTCATCAATCATTACCCCAGTGAATGCTTCACTGCGTTTCAAAATAAAAGGTTCCTGCCCCTTTACCTGTCGGGCAGCATTGATACCGGCTATTAAACCCTGAGCCGCAGCCTCTTCATATCCCGAAGTTCCGTTGACCTGCCCGGCAGTGAATAGCCCGTGGATCTCCCGAGTTTCCAGGGTTAACCGCAGCTGCGAAGGTACCACATAATCATACTCAATCGCATAGCCTCTCTTTAACACCCTGGCGTTCTCTAAACCGGGAATACTATGCAAGACCGCCAATTGTACATCCTCGGGCAGGCTGGTATTCATACCCTGGATGTACATCTCATCCGTATGCAGGCCTTCCGGCTCGATGAATATCTGATGCGAATCTTTATCAGCGAACTGGACCACCTTGTCCTCAAAAGACGGGCAATATCGGGTACCAGTGCCCTTGATCACTCCGGTGTACAACGGTGAGCGATGAATGTTCTGCATCACTATCTCGTGCGTTCTGGGAGTACTATGGGTTAACCAACAAGAAACCTGGGGCTTCTTCTTTTTGGGACTCATATATGAAAAGTTCAGTATCCTGTCATCTCCAGGCTGTTCTTCGGTTCGAGTAAAATCTATACTCTCCCGAGCCACCCGGGGAGGAGTACCTGTCTTGTGACGACCCATGGCAAATCCCAGTTCCCGTAAGTTCTCTGATAATTTGGTGGCTGCTGGCAGAGGATGCGGTCCACCCTCGTATGAAATATCCCCGATTATGATACGACCTTTTAAATAGGTTCCAGTGGTAAGTACCAGAGCCTTGGTCCGGTACCTATCTCCACTATCGGTTACAACCGCTTCCACCTGTCCTGAATCAGCTTCTATCCTCTCCACCTCAGCTTCCAGCAGCTCCAGATTTTCCTGGGCCAACAAGGTTCTGGTCATTTCCTTTTGGTATACTTCTTTATCTGCCTGGGCTCGCATGGCCTGAACTGCCGGACCTCTTCCAGTATTCAACATCCTGATCTGGATGCGCGCTTTATCTATATTGATACCCATTTCTCCGCCCAACGCATCGATTTCGCGCACCAGTTGAGCTTTGGCCGGACCACCTATCGAAGGATTACAGGGCATAAGCGCAATTCCATCCAGGCTGAGTGTAATAAGCAGGGTCTTACATCCCATGCGCGCTGCCGCCAGTGCCGCCTCACACCCGGCATGCCCTGCTCCCACCACAATTACTTCATAATCATGGGATTCCAAAATCACACCTCCTTTCACTTACCGATACAGAACTCCTCAAATATGCGGTCAATCACGTCTTCACGCAGATTTCTCCCGGTTGCCTCTCCCAGTGCCTCCAGGGCCCCCCAGACATCTACCGCCAGGCAATCCAACGATAAGTCTGCCTCCAGGGCCATTTTCGCTGCCTCCATATGCACTTTTGCCTGGTGCAGGGCTTCCTCATGTCTCAGATTAACCATCATCTCCATATCATCCGCTTGTACCTCACCCCGGAGAACCAATTTCTCTATCGCTTGCTCTAATTCCTCCAGCCCCATGTCCTCTTTTACCGAACCACGGATCACCGGCCAGTCTCCGAACATTTCTTCCAGCTCCTGGGTAGTAATTCGTTTTTCTGGTAAGTCCTCCTTGTTGACCAGCACTATGGTCTTCTTACCTGCCAGCAGATCGCGAATATCCAGATCCTCCTGGCTGATGCCAGCGCCCACATCCAACACCACAATCACCACATCTGCTTCCGCTATCACTTCCCGGGTCCGCTCCACCCCTATTTTCTCCACCACATCCTTCGTCTCTCTCCAGCCAGCCGTATCCATAACCCGTACCGGTATGCCTCGTATATTGAGATAATCCTCTACCACATCCCGGGTGGTACCCGGAATATCAGTAACAATAGCCTTATTTTCCTGTAATAAAGCGTTTAAAAGACTGGACTTACCCACGTTAGGCTTACCAGCTATAACCACTTTAATTCCCTGTCGATAGATGCGTCCCCGCCGACTTACATCCAGTATCTGCTCTAACTCCCTGCCTACTTCCAGTAATTCCCGCGCAGCTGCTTCCTCATCCACATCG
Source organism: Syntrophomonadaceae bacterium (assembly GCA_012799365.1). Classification (GTDB taxonomy): domain Bacteria; phylum Bacillota; class Syntrophomonadia; order Syntrophomonadales; family Syntrophothermaceae; genus JAAZLJ01. The sequence goes on from JAAZLJ010000020.1 coordinate 5,296, forward strand.
CCTACTTCTTCAGGAAAATCAATGCTGGCTTCGATTCGTGCATTAATACCTATTAACCGTTCTTCTATTTCCCGCAGCTTCCTCCCCGGTCCACCTTCCAGCTGCCGCAAGGCAATACGCATTCCCTTATCGGTACGGGACCGGATAACATCGATTACCGCTTCCGCCTGAGATAAGTCCAATCTTCCATTTATAAACGCCCTGCGGGTAAATTCCCCCGGTTCTGCCAGTCTCACACCCCGGTGCAGCACTTCCTCCAGGCACCTGCGCGCCGGCAGCAGCCCGCCATGACAATTAATCTCCACCACATCTTCCGTAGTATAACTACGCGGGCCTCTCATTACGGAAACCAGGACCTCATCAACCTTCTGCCCTTCCCTATCCAACACCCACCCCAGCCCCATGCTGTACCCGGCCCTTTCCTGTAAGGAACGACCGCCTGCCACCGGCAGAAAAATCTTATCCACCAATTCTATAGCATTTTCTCCACTAACCCGTACAATAGCTATACCGCCTTCCCCCGATGGGGTAGCAATGGCAGCGATGGTATCCTCCAAACCCAACACCTCCAGACTTAGCTGCTATGTAAATAGTTTTGAAACCGCAAATATACGGTGATGCACGCAGATGATAAAAAATAACTTTATAGGGGAGTGCGGTAACCCGGCGAAGCGGCCTACGAAGCCAACGATGTTTTGGCGAATGTCGGCGGAATCGAAGGCGGAGCCTGAGCACCGACCGACGAGATTTAGCAATACACACCGAAGCGAGCTGGCAGTAGGGGAGGCTTTAGCCTCCCCGGCAGAAGCTATTCTCTAACCTCGTAGCGAAGGCTTCATCCTTCGCTACGAGGTTAGAGAACTCAGCGTAAATTGATATACTGCAGTCGACAGGTCCGGGAGCAAGTGGGATAACCACACTCCAATGAATACACTGTTATTTATAATGACTCTGTATCAAAACAATTAAATGATTCCTGCTGCAAACCTCTTACTCTATCGAAAACCACCAATATGTAGTTAAAACAGGCGGCCCTGGGCCAAGAATCACCATGTGAATGCTCCGTACCTGCTCATTATTTTAATGGTCTATAAAATTCTGCGTCAAAAATAATTAAAGGAATCATAATAATCAGTGTTAATCTGCGTCTGATTATTTATCAAACCCGAAAAAAAAAGGCCTCGAAAGGCCTTTTTACCGTTTAAGCGAAATCACTACTTTCCGATTCGGCTCCTCCCCTTGACTGAACGTTACAATTTCGGGGTCGTTCTGGAGCGCGGTATGTACTATCCGGCGCTCGTGGGGACTCATCGGCCGCATTACTACATTCTTATGAGTTCTTTTTGCCTTTTCTGATAGTTTCAAGGCCAGATTTCGCAACGACTCTTCTCTCTTTGCCCTGTAATCCTCAACGTCTAATAACACCCTGACTCTTTCTTCCCGACTCCGGCCTCGATTAATTATCAAACCCATTAAAAACTGTAAAGAATTCAGGGTCTCTCCTTTTCTGCCTATCAGTAAACCCATATCATTACCGGTTATATTGACCCTGACCACGCCCTCACCATATTCCACCGACTGGATCTCATAATCAATCTTCGTCAGATCCAGGATACCGACCAGGATATCCTCTACTTTTGTATCTGGTTTCTCGCGTAGAGAAACTCTAACCAGGGCTGCCTTTTTCCCTATCATGCCTAATATACCCTTACTCGGTTCTTCCAATACCTCGATATCAACGTCTTCAAATTCGGCCTCTAATTCTTCCAGTGCCAGTTTTATAGCCTCATCTACGCTTTTTCCTCTTTTTTCTACGATCTGCATTCGCCTTCTTGCCTCCTTTATCCCCAGTACTCCTATTCTCTTCTTCAACCCCTTCTACTGCCAGGGCTCCCTCTTCCTCCACTTCTTCCATCGTCACTTCTACCGGTGCCGCCTCTTGCAGACTAAGCCGGTAGTTAACCCATAACTGCTGTATAATACTTAGAGTATTGAAAGCCACCCAGTACAGGGCCAACCCGGCCGGCAAGGTCCCGGCTAACCAGGCCAGAAAAAGCGGCATGGTATACAGCATAGTTTTTTGGGTGGGGTCATTCGCATCCACAGTAGAAACTTTTTGTTGAATAAAGGTCGTTAACCCCGCCAGTACTGCGAAACCGAAGTAGGGATCCCGCTGCGCCAGATCTGGTACCCACAGAAAAGCAGCATGCTCCGGCACCGTATAGGTTAATTTAAAAAGTGCCCGATAAAATGCCATCAGGATGGGGAGTTGAACCAGGAGAGGGAGGCACCCGCTCAGTGGATTGACTCCATGTCGTTTATACAATTCCATTATCTCTTTTTGCATACGCTCCGGATCATCTTTATACCGCTCCTGAACTGCTTTCATCCGCGGCTGGATATGCTGCATCTGCCGCATGGACTTCAGCTGTTTATTGGTAAGCGGGTACAGCACTATTTTAATTATTACTGTAACCAGAATGATTGCCAGGCCATAGCTGGGTAACCCTACAGCAGCTGTTACTTCATATAGCCACTGAATCAAATTGGTAAAACCGCTGATTATTGCTTGCCACAAACTTGTTCCCGCCTGTCAAACCGTTCCAGGCACCTATAGCTTGACAGCAGGTTCACCTCCTTATCGGTTCACGGAACCGGATCATATCCTCCCGGATGAAAAGGGTGACACCTTCCCAGTCTCTTCAGGGTTAACCACCCACCTCGGATGGCTCCATACTTTTCGATAGCTTCCACCGCATAGTGCGAACAGGAAGGATGAAACCTGCACGAAGGACCCTTATAAACAGAAAAAACCTGGTATAACCTGATACACTTGATCAAAAATACTCTCATCTCAACAACCTGGCTTTCCGTAATACCCGGGTTATATCTTTCTTGACACTGGAAAATTCGGATTCTTTTATCCGTGGTCTGGCAAGTACAATTATATCATATCCACTCTGGAGATCATCGCCATATTCCCTGACTATTTCCTTAATCCTGCGCCGCCACTTATTCCGTATAACGGCATTACCCACCTTTTTAGTGGTTACCACTCCAAACCGACTGATCTCCTGCTGGTTAGGCATAAAAAAAAGGAGCACATACTTGCCGTATATTTTTTCCCCCCGCCGATACACAGTTGCATACTCTTTGGTTTTTCTGAGTTTCTTTTCCCTCATCACCTTATCGCCAGCCTACTTCCGCACATAAAACGAAAGGCCGCTTCCCGGCCTACGCGCTTAATCTTTTTCTGCCTTTCTTTCTTCTCCGAGCAATAACTCTTCTTCCCCCCGGGCTGGACATTCTCTTGAGAAAACCATGGGTTCGCTTGTGTCTTCTCTTTTTTGGTTGATACGTACGTTTCATAAATTGAGCCTACCTCCCTTATTATCCCCATTTAACAATTCACTTCAATTATATTTTTTGGATGGCAGCCTGTCAAGGAAACCCCCGGGTTATTTGCTTTTCGCTGCTGTTTAACCTCGACAGGTTATCCACAAAAATCCACGACTATGTTATCATTATTATTAACCTTTCCACAATTTCATTAGATTGAACTAATTGCTTTTCTTATCTGATACGGGAGGATACTATATTAATGAATACTGATTACTCCATCATTTGGGACACTGCTCTGGACTCTGTACGTCAGGAGATTGGTCCCACCAGTTTCGAGATCTGGTTTGCCCCGGTTATCTTTGAAAAGTTTGTGGATAACCACTATATTGTCTCTGCACCCGAGGTACTCATCAAAGAATGGATCGAGGCTCGCTACCTTAATATTCTTCAACAGATCTTAAGCGACCTTCATCGCCAGGCGATTTCCGTCCAAATTCTTATACGATCGGAGGAATCCCCGGACGGTGCCCGACCCTATCTTAACCCCAAGTATACCTTTGATACCTTCGTGGTGGGTAACAGCAATCGTTTCGCCCATGCTGCCTGTTATGCTGTGTCTGAAGCACCGGCTCGATCCTATAACCCTCTCTTCATCTATGGGGGGGTCGGTCTGGGTAAGACTCACCTGATGCAGGCCATCGGTCACCACATCCTGGGTAAGGACGCTACCGCCGACATCGTTTACGTTTCTTCCGAACAATTCACCAATGAACTCATTAACTCTATTAAAGATGACGAAACTTCGGCATTTCGTAATAAGTACCGCACCATAGATGTCCTTCTGGTTGATGACATCCAGTTTCTGGCTGGTAAAGAGCGTACCCAGGAAGAATTCTTCCATACTTTTAACGCTCTCTACGAGGCAAATAAACAACTCGTAATCTCCAGCGACCGGCCGCCGCGTGACATACCGACCCTGGAAGACCGGCTGCGCTCCCGTTTTGAATGGGGACTAATCACCGATATCCAACCCCCTGACCTGGAGACTCGCATAGCTATACTGCGTAAAAAAGCACAGTTGGAGAATTTCACCGTGCCTGATGACGTATCAGTATATATTGCTACCCACATTCAGGCCAATATTCGTGAACTCGAAGGTGCTCTTATCCGTATCGTGGCCTATGCCAATATATCCGGCCGCCCGGTAAGCCTGGAACTAGCAGCCGAAACCCTGGAAGACGTATTGCCACCTCCAGGTCCGCGCCAGATTACCATTGATGAAATCAAGGAAATAGTGGCTGATTACTTCGGACTCAAAATAGCGGATCTGGAATCGAAACGCCGTTCCCGACCCGTGGTTGTTCCCCGGCAAATTGCCATGTACCTGATCCGAGAAATGACCGAGTCTTCCCTGGCCCAGATTGGCAACGAATTTGGCGGCCGTGATCACACCACTGCTTTACATGCATATGACAAGATATCCAATCTATTGCAAACGGATAGTTCTCTACAGCGAACACTCTATGAACTAACCAGAAAAATAGATCCTAACTTCACTGTGGATCTTTAATCACATAGGTTTGCACAGGCCTGTAAAAGGCTATTTTCGTCGCTTTAACCAGTTTTCCACATAGTTAACACCACTACTACTACTACTAAGTAATATTAATCATCATCATGATGATCAAAGGAGGCTTATTTCGGTGAAATTTTCCATTACCCAGGCACAACTGGCCCAACTAACTTCCACTGTTCAGCGAGCTGCTTCCACTCGTGATACTGTCCCTGCCCTGGCTGGATTATTAATTGACGTTTCCGACCATGTCCTTACTATGACCGCTACTGATTTGGAACTGGTCATAAAATCCAGCACTGATCAGGTTAATATCTCTGAAACGGGAAGAGTTTTAACCAATGCTCGTTACTTCGGAGACCTGGTACGATTCTTACCGGAAACCGAACTTCTGGTGTACACAGACGATGAGAATTCACGTCTGGTTATCTCCTATGGCAGATCTGAAAGCCACCTTAACCTGTACAACCCGGAAGAATTCCCCGACGTTGAAATGGACAACATAGACCATCTTCTCACTTTATCCCATGACACCTTGAGAGAGATGCTGCAGAAAACCTCATTTGCTGCAGCGGTTAATCATTTTCGCCAGGTATTTACTGGTGTACTGTTCGATATTGAATCAGAGCAGCTGCGAATAGTCGCTTCTGATACTCATCGCCTGGCCCTTACTGTTTCCGGATTGGATACTCCCATTGAGCCCCGGCAATTTGTCGTACCCGCTCGAACCATCAACGAACTTACCCGTATACTGGAAGACCCGGAAGGTACGATTAATATTGGATTTATTGACCATAATGTGGTATTCTATCATGATGACATTTTCCTACTTTCGCGTCTGCTCGAGGGGCAGTATCCTAACTACAACCCGGTTATACCTCAAGATTTTGTATCCACCATACTCCTGGATACCAGAACTCTAGTTAACGCCCTGGAAAGAGCAGCCCTGATGCCAGGTGAAACGCATGATAAAGGCCCTGTTCGCCATATCACCCTGGACATCAAGGACAATGAAGTCCATTTGTCCTCCTATTCTGAGAAAATGGGTGAGATTAATGAAGTTATTGAAGATACCCCGGTAACCGGTGAAACTGGAATACGCATAGCTTTTAATACCCGTTACCTTTTGGACGTGGCCAAGATAATGCAAAATATAGCTCCAAAGCTGCAATTAAACCTTACCGGGTCACTCAGCCCGGCCTTGATCAAAAATCCGGAACAAGATGATTACGTCTATGTGCTGGTACCATTACTTACCAACTGAGGAGAGTGTTTAGTCGGAATTGAGATTGGAATTAATACAAATAAATAATTTTCGTAATTTGGAGCAGGTCACCATTCGCCCGGCTGCTGGCATCAATCTCTTGGTGGGAAAGAACGCCCAGGGCAAAACCAATTTTCTAGAAGCCCTTTACGTTCTGGCCCATGGGACATCATTCAGGACCGTACGCGATAGTGACCTGGTTTGTGACCAGAAGGACACCTATGAGATTAAAGTTGTCTATCAGAAAGAGGGACGTTTGGTACAGAGCACCTTACATTATGCATCTACCAAAGGCAAGGTTCTGCGTATAAATAATAAAAGGAGTACCTTCAGTCACCCTGACCGCCTCAGGATGGTATTATTTACTCCGGATGACCTGTATATTGTCAAAGGATCACCCCACCTGCGCCGGTCTTTTTTAGATCTGATCTTATGCCAGGTATCAAATGAGTATGCTCAGTATCTGAATAACTACTCGAAGATTCTTAAAAAAAGGAATTTATTTCTTAAAACTAAACATGTTAACCAAGAGGTGGAATTTTTAACCAGAGATATGCTAATTGAAAATGCGGTACCTCTTATTATGGGACGAATTAATCTGGTAGAATGGTTAGAAAAGGAGATACATTCACTTTATCGTAAGATTACAGGTGGAAACAGCAAAATAAAACTCAGGTATGCACTGTCATTCACGATAAATAAAGATAGAGCCAGCAGGGAATCGGTTTCAGCCGCTTTGAGGCAAGCTTTAGATGAGAAGCAGGAAAGTGAGATGCGCCGAGGCACGACCCTGGTAGGTCCCCATCGTGATGACTTGAATATTTACATCGACGACCGTAATGCCAGAACCCATGCATCGCAGGGAGAACAAAGAAGCCTGGCAGTGGTTTTAAAAGCGGCGGAAATGACAACCATTAAGAATATAAGGGGAATTGCCCCCATCTTCCTTTTGGACGAAGTCATGGCCGAACTGGATCAGACCCGGCGTACTCTTTTGCTGGAACACTTGAGCAGCTCCGATAGTCAGAGTTTTCTGACCACGGTGGAACGGGATGTCATAGTTACCAAACAGGCGGGCGTCTTCAATGTAACCAATGGTAAACTATTTGAGGAGGCATGAGATGTTCATTCATTTAGGCAGCGACCGCATGGTAGCCCTCGCGGATGTGATCGCTATAATCAATGTTGATGCGCCTATTGCTGAGAGCGTAAGAGATATCATACAATTGGCAATCGCGGACAAGAAGATATGCCGCATATGTGACAAAGGTCAAGAAAAATCGCTTATTCTTACTGACGAGAATATTTACTTATCACCCATATCATCGGTGACCATTTTTAAGAGATGCCGTAGTTTGTACGAGGAGGTTTAAACTTTGAAGGAGCGGGAAGACAGGTATACCGCAGTCGATATCCAGGTCTTGGAAGGATTGGAAGCAGTACGCAAACGGCCTGGTATGTATATTGGTTCTACCGGACCGCGGGGTCTACATCACCTGGTGTTTGAAGTTGTGGACAACAGCATTGATGAAGCCGTAGCCGGGTATTGTGACCAGATAACCGTCACTATTCACCAGGACAACCGGATTACAGTTACGGATAATGGCCGGGGAATACCGGTAGATATACACCCCAAAATGGGTATACCCGCTCTCGAGGTTATTCTAACCACCCTTCATTCCGGAGCCAAGTTCGGCGGCAGCGGCTACAGTATTTCCGGAGGTTTGCATGGAGTAGGCCTGTCGGTGGTAAATGCGCTCTCCAGCTTTCTGGAAGTACAAATAGCTCGTAACGGTAAACTCTACTATCAGCGTTATGAGAAAGGTCGCCCGGTAACCTCGCTGCAGGTGGTGGGAACTTCGGAGCATACTGGAACCAGGACTACTTTTCTGCCCGATGATACCATTTTTGAAGAAACCGACTTTTCCGCCGATATCATTGCTACTCGTTTGCGGGAACTGGCCTATCTGAATCAGGGAGTAAAGATAATCCTGCTCGATGAGCGTATGGATTTAAAGCAAGAATATCACTATACCGGGGGAATCCGGGATTTTGTCAGGTACTTGAACACCAATAAAGACGTAGTTAACTCCGAACCGATTTATTTTAGCATTAACCGGGACGATACGGTGGTAGCGATTGCTATCCAGTATAATACCGGTTATTCCGAAACCCTGCTCTCGTACGCAAACAATATTCGTACTCAGGAGGGGGGAACCCATGAGATAGGCTTTAAGAATGGCCTTACTCGGATAATGAACGATTACGCTAAAAGGCAGGGCATTCTTAAAGAGAACGACAGCAACCTGTTGGGCGAGGATATTAGAGAAGGAATGGCGGCTATTCTTACGGTGCTGGTTCCCGAACCTCAGTTTGAAGGGCAGACCAAAACCAAGCTGGGTAATACCGAGGTGCGCAGTCTGGTAGAGACGGCTATATCTGAAGGAGTGGGTAGTTTTCTGGATGAAAACCCGGGAATTGCCCGCAAGATAATAGACAAAGCCGTATCTGCCCGCCGGGCTCGCGAAGCTGCTCGCAAAGCGCGGGAGCTGACCCGACGTAAGAGTGCTCTGGATGCTACTTCTCTACCCGGTAAACTGGCTGACTGTTCAGAAAAGGATCCCAGCAAATCCGAGTTGTATTTGGTGGAAGGTGATTCGGCCGGAGGTTCGGCTAAATTAGGTAGAGACCGTAATTTTCAGGCGATTTTACCCCTGCGTGGTAAAATCCTGAACGTAGAGAAAGCTCGAGTAGATAGGGTGCTATCCAATGACGAAATTCGTTCTCTTATCACTGCTATTGGTACCAGTATCGGAGAGGAATTTGATATAGACAAAGCCCGTTATCATCGGGTGATAATAATGACCGACGCTGATGTAGACGGGTCCCATATTCGGGTACTCCTGTTAACTTTCTTTTATCGCTATATGCGGCCCCTGCTGGAAACCGGATATATATATATCGCCCAACCGCCGCTGTATGCCTTAAAAAGAGGTAAAGCCATACACTACTTTTATAACGATCGAGATATGGAAAAATTTGTAGCAGAACAAGGAAACAAGAAGTATGCGGTACAGCGTTATAAGGGGCTGGGTGAAATGGATCCGGAACAGTTGTGGGAAACTACGATGAATCCAGAAACTCGAACCCTGCTGCAGGTAACGGTTCAGGATGCTATCGCCGCGGAGGCTGCTTTCACCAGTCTTATGGGGGAAAAAGTCGAACCGCGTCGACAATTCATAGAAGAAAACGCTCATCAAGTAATCAATCTGGATATCTAAATCTTGGCTCTGCCAAAAGTTAAAAGTTATAAATACGAATTCGCGTATGATTGAATTAGACGCAGATGAACACAGATAATACTAAAAATAACTCTGTAAGGAGTGGGGTAACCACACTTCCACAAATAGGCAGTTTTTATGCCTCTCGGTGGTGATATCATCGGTAAAATTAGGGTGGACCTGCTTGACGTATAAAAGTTCTGGTTCACCGGTATTATTACTTTCAGGCTAGAAGGGAGCAGTGTCTTGGACAGTAAATTCAAAGTCATACCTATCGATATAGAACACGAAGTAAAAAAATCTTTTCTTGACTACTCTATGAGTGTTATAGTTTCCAGGGCTTTGCCTGATGTACGGGACGGCCTGAAGCCCGTACACCGTCGCATCCTGTATTCCCTTTATGAGCAGGGGATGACTCCGGATAAACCTCACCGTAAATCTGCCAATCTGGTGGGTGAAGTGCTGGGGAAATATCACCCTCATGGAGATACAGCTGTCTATGATGCCATGGTGCGAATGGCTCAGGATTTTTCTATGCGCTACCTGCTGGTAAACGGTCATGGCAATTTCGGATCCATCGATGGAGATGCTCCCGCCGCTATGCGGTATACGGAAGCGCGCATGACTCCGCTGGCAGTAGAGATGCTGACCGATATAAACAAAGAGACGGTTGACTTTCGTCCCACCTATGACGATTCTCGGGAAGAGCCCACTGTGCTGCCAGCTCGCATCCCCAACCTGCTCATTAATGGGTCCACCGGCATTGCTGTGGGCATGGCTACCAATATACCTCCACAGAATTTAGGCGAGGTCGTAGATGGGTTGATAATGTTAATCGATAATCCAGAAGCGACCACCGATGAACTGATGCAGGTGATCAAGGGTCCCGATTTTCCTACGGGTGGAATCATAATGGGCACCAGCGGTATACGCAGTGCCTATCGTACGGGAAGGGGTAGGATCACGGTTCGGGCCCGTTGTAACATAGAGGAAAGAAAGGGTGGACGCAGCCGAATCATAGTCACTGAGATCCCCTATATGGTCAATAAAGCGCGGTTGGTAGAAAGGATCGCCGATCTGGTAAAAGATAAAAGAGTCGAGGGGATAACCGACCTGCGTGATGAATCCGACCGGCGCGGCCTACGCATTGTTATTGACCTGAAGCGTGATACATCTGCCCCGGTAACCCTTAATAAACTTTACCGTTACACCCAGTTACAGGACACCTTCGGTGTCATCATGCTGGCACTGGTTAATGGTACCCCCCGGGTTTTGAGTCTCAAACAGGTGCTCGAAGAGTACCTTAAACACCGGCGAGATGTAATCAGGCGCCGTACAGGCTATGAGCTGCGAGTAGCTGAAGACCGACTACATATTGTGGAAGGCCTGCGCATAGCCATCGATAACCTGGATGAAGTGGTGCAGATTATTCGGAACTCAGCTGATGTCAAAACCGCCCGGGAGAACCTGATGACCCGGTTCGGTCTCAGTGAAAGACAGGCTGAGGCCATTGTGGAAATGCGCCTCAGACAGCTGACCGGACTGGAGAGGGAAAAGCTGGATCAAGAGCACCATGAACTGGTACTGCGCATCGAGGATCTAAAAGATATTCTGGCCCGGCCAGAACGCGTGAGAGAAATAATCAAAACTGACCTGGAAGAGGTTAAAAACAAGTACGCCGATGAACGCCGTACTGAGATTCGAGATGAACATGCTTCTCTGGATGAGGAAGACCTGATCCAGGAGGAAAGCATCGTGGTAACCCTCTCCAATCGAGGTTATATCAAGCGGCAGCCGCTTTCCACCTATCGCAGTCAGAAGCGGGGGGGCAAAGGCATTACCGGGACTACTACCCGGGAAGAAGACTTCGCCACCGAGATATTTGTAACTAATACGTTATCCACCTTGCTTTTCTTTACCAACCAGGGGCGGGTATATTCTCGCAAGGCTTATCATATACCCGAGGCTTCGCGGACGGCCCGGGGGACTCCGGCGGTGAATATCCTGGAACTTAATCCTCAGGAGAAGGTAACTACAGTAATTTCTGTGGATAAAGACGATGCCAGGCGGCATTTAATGATGGCCACCCACAAGGGTAGGGTAAAAAAGGTAGCCATCGATAGATTCGAAAACATTCGCCGTACCGGTATAATCGCTATTCGTCTCGTACCCGGCGATGAACTGGTAGGGGTAAAGAAGATTGAGCCGGATGATCGTATCATCCTGACCACTGCCCGCGGTTTTACCATCATTTTTAATGAAAAAGATGCCAGAGCCATGGGGCGTGAGGCTATGGGGGTTAAGGGCATCAGCCTGGAACTGGATGATGTGGTGGTCGGTGTAAACAAGTACAAGGCGGATGCTGATCTTCTGTTGGTTACCGAGAACGGTTATGGTAAAAGAACCAAATTAACCGAATTCCGCATCCAAAAACGGGGAGGGAAAGGACTCAAGACCATTCATATTTCCAAAAAGAATGGATTGGTAGTGGGAGCCAAGGTAGTTTTCCCAGGAGAGGAGTTAATGATTCTTACCGTCGAAGGTCAGGTCATGCGGGTCAAGGTAAAGGATGTTTCCCGACAAAAGCGGTATTCTCGCGGTGTAATGGTTATGAAGTGTGAAGAAAAGGACTGTGTGGCTTCTATAGCCCGTTTTAAAGAAGAAGATGATGCATAAGCAAAAAATCATGTAATAAACCATATTTAATTAGCGGCAATAAGTCCTATAATATTAAAAGGGGAAATACCCAGTCCAAGAGATGTAAGCAACAAAATGTGGAGGGATAACCATGGCAAGTAAAATAAACTTCGCCTCCCGGGAAAAGATCCAGCAGCTGAAGGGCGGAGTCATTATGGACGTAACCACTCCGGAACAGGCCAGGATTGCCGAAGAAGCAGGCGCATGTGCGGTAATGGCTCTGGAAAGGGTTCCGGCTGATATAAGAGCGGCGGGGGGAGTAGCTCGTATGGCTGATCCCACGGTCATTCTCAACATAATAGAGGTGGTAAGTATTCCGGTTATGGCCAAATGCCGCATCGGACATTTCGTCGAGGCCCAGATCTTAGAACATCTAGAGGTCGATTGTATTGACGAAAGCGAGGTTCTCACCCCGGCAGATGAGAAGTACCATGTGGATAAACACAGCTTCCAGACCCCGTTTGTATGTGGAGCCCGCAACCTGGGTGAAGCTCTGCGCCGTATAGGGGAAGGCGCGGCTATGATTCGAACCAAAGGCGAAGCCGGTACCGGTAACATCGTGGAAGCGGTTCGTCATATGCGTCAGGTGATGGATGAGATCAGATGGATAGCTGGCTTGCCCCGGGAAGAGTTAATGAGTGCAGCCAAAAAACTACAGGCCCCGTATGAGCTGGTGGTGCAGGTGGCCGAGACCGGGCACTTGCCGGTGCTGAACTTTGCGGCCGGGGGTATTGCTACTCCAGCTGATGCGGCTTTGATGATGCAGCTGGGAGCAGACGGGAACTTTGTAGGTTCCGGTATTTTTAAATCTTCTGATCCCATCAAGCAGGCGCGGGCTATTGTTGCGGCGACCGCTCATTACAATGACCCGGCGGTTCTGGCAGAAGTATCTCGCGACCTGGGTGAGGCCATGCCCGGCATAGATATTCGCTCCCTGGCACCGGAAGAACGGCTGCAGGAACGCGGCTGGTAACCCGGGGAAATAGACGTGAGGCCCTGATGATTCTGGACAGTCAGCGTAGCCTGCCATTATTTGGCGGGACATAGAGGGATTGTCAAACCCATCCGGGTGTAATATAATATGACATAATTTCAAACCCTAATAGCGATGAAGGGGAATAGTAGGCAGCGGTTCGGTAACAGAGAACTGGTGGTAGGTGCGAACCAGAACCGACGGCGGCTGAATCCACCCTGGATGCTGGCTACGATGAGTAGTTCGGTGGCACCGTTACCGCCAGTAAGCGGGCTGTAGTAAACAGCCAAATAGGGTGGCAACGCGGGAAAATGCCTCTCGTCCCTGAACAGGATGAGGGGTTTTTTTATATTATTTGAGGAGGAGAATGATACCGTGTCAGATGAGCAGCAGTATTTGATGTTACCCGGACCTACTCCGGTACCCGGGAATGTCCTTAGAGCCTTGAGTACACCTATGATCAATCATCGCGGTCCTCAGTTCAAAGAACTGATTGAAGAGGTAACCGAAGGAGTTAAAAAAGTCTACCAAACCCAAAACCACGTAGTCACCTTCCCTTCTGCGGGGACCGGGGCTATGGAAGCAGCTGTAGTCAATTTTATTTCTCCCGGAGACCGAGTTTTGTCGGTATCTATCGGAGTGTTCGGCGACCGTTTTGCTAAAATAGCCAGAGCTTTCGGAGCAGAGGTCGAGCAGATCGAATTTCCCTGGGGAGAGGCTGCAGATGCGGAAGCAGTCGGGGCCCGACTGGCTGAGGATCGGAACCACGAGATAAAAGTGATACTGGTAACCCATAATGAAACTTCTACCGGAGTGGTCAACGACATCAAGGCCATCCGCCAGGCAGCGGAAGACCATCCGGCTCTTCTCATAGTTGATGCGGTTAGCAGTCTGGGAGCCATAGAAGTTAAGACCGATGAGTGGAATCTCGACGTAGTAGTAAGCGGCTCACAGAAAGCTTTCATGATTCCTCCCGGGCTATCTTTTCTGGCTATAAGCCCGCGGGCTTTGCAGGTAGCGGAGAAATGCACCAGCAGCCGATACTACTGGGACATCAAATCAGCTGTCGAGTACCTGGAAAAGGGGCAAACTCCGTACACCCCGGCCATATCCCTTTATTACGGTTTGCGGGAGTCTCTGAGAATGATGCAGGCAGAGGGTATGGAAAAAACCTTTGCTCGTCATGCTCTATATCGGGACATGGTAAGAGGAGGAATCCAGGCGATGGGGCTGCGTCTTCTGGCCGACGATAAGGTAGCTTCCTCTTCCTTGACCGCAGTGGTGGCACCTGAAAACATTGGAGCCAATCGTATCCGGAGTCACATACAAGAAAACTTTGATGTGATTATGGCCGGAGGACAACAAAAACTGAACGATATCATATTCCGAATCGGGCATCTGGGCCATGTGCGCTGTCTGGACCTGCTGGCGGTACTGGCAGCCTTGGAAATAACGCTGGTGGAACTGGGTATGGATATCGAACTGGGCCGAGGAGTCAAAAGAGCCCAGGAAATTCTGGCGAAGGGGAGATAGCAAATGGATAAGCAAAGGGTAATAGTTACTGAACGTATAGCTCAGGAAGGTCTTGATCTGTTAAAAACCGAGCTGGATGTAGACAACCGCGAAGGCATCAGCCGCGAGGAGTTATTGGAGATAATAGGGGAATATGATGCCATAGTGGTTAGAAGTGCCACTCAGATCAATGAAGAACTGTTAGAGCGTGCGACTCGCCTCAAAATGGTAGGACGGGCCGGAAATGGAATTGACAACATAGATGTGGAAGCTTGCACCCGTCAGGGGGTTATTGTAGCCAATACCCCGGATAGTAATACCATCTCAGCCGCTGAGCAGACTTTCTCTTTGATGTTGTCATCCCTGCGCAACACAGCTGAAGCCAATGCTTTTATAAAAGGTGGAAAATGGGATCGAAAACCATTCCGGGGTATGGAAATATACGGTAAGACCCTGGGGATTGTCGGATTGGGGCGTATTGGTTCCATGGTGGCTACCAGGGCCCGGGCTTTTGGCTGTCGGGTAATCGCCTATGACCCCTACATCGCCGATGAGCGGTTCGAAAGATTCAGGGCCGAGAAAAAGAATACCCTGGAGGAACTGGTGCGTGAAGCGGACATCATCACCGTTCATACTCCCCGGAACGAAGAAACTATGGGCATGATCGGGGAGAAAGAGCTGGCCATGGCCCAAGACGGGGTAAGGGTGGTTAACTGTGCTCGTGGGGGTATAATCAATGAAAAAGCGCTACTGGAAGCTCTGAAATCAGGTAAAGTAGGCAGTGCCGGGCTCGACGTATTTGAAAAAGAGCCGTCTTACGGCAACCCACTTTTTGAATTCAAAAATGTCGTGGTCACCCCCCACCTGGGCGCCGATACCTATGAAGCACAATATCGGGTAGGGGTCAACATAGCCGAACAGGTTATCAAAGGTCTGCGGGGTGAAATGGTTCCTAACGTAGTGAACCTGCCCACCGTATTGACAGAAGAACTCGAATCCCTGCGTTCTTATATCGAGCTGGCCCGCTATATGGGCAGCATTTATTATCAGGTGGAAAAAGCACCTATTGACCGGGTAGAACTCTCCTTCAGTGGGGAAATCGCCAGGCAGGAAACTGAACTGCTGACCGTGTCCTTTTTGACCGGATTGGTATCTAATATTGTTTCTGAACGGGTGAATTACGTTAATGCCCGCCTCAAAGCGGAAGAAAGAGGAATTAAGGTATTTGAAAAGCGAGAGGATAAGACTTTTAAAGGGTATGCCAATCTGATTACCGCCCATATATACAATCACGGTCATAACATGGAGATCGCCGGAACCCTGACCGGGGCCGGTACTCCCTATATTGTGGAGATAAATGGGTTTGATGCGGAATTTACCCCTTCCGGCTGCGTGGTTATGGCTCGGAATGAAGATCGTCCAGGGGTAATCGGTGCCTTTACCACCGTACTGGGACAGGCTGGCATCAACATTTCTATGATGCGGGTGGGCAGCAAAGGGGAGCTTAACCTGATGGTGGTTAATGTAGACAGCCCGGTAGATGTCGATACCCTGGCCCGTCTGCAGGCAGTTAATGGAATCCATGGGGCCTGGGTTTTACGATTCTAATTTTTAGAAAACCGGACCTGGTCAGCCATCTATTAACTCACCCAGGTTACTAAACCACGAGTATGATTATACTGCTCTACCAGTGAGGTAGAGCTTCAGGAAGGTTGACCTCAGGCCCTGGAGCAATATACCGGGGTCTGAGGTAACAGTAATGGGGGGATACCAATAATGTTAGATCCCAAATTAGCTCGGGCCAAGCCCGAGTTAATCGAAGCGGCCCTGCGTTCTCGGGCCATGGAAGGGGGCCTGGATGAATTTATTCGTCTTGACCAGGAGCGAAGAGCTCTACAGGTCAAGGCCGATGAACTCAAGAATATGCGCAATCGGGCTTCGGCCCAGATTGGCCAGATGAAAAAAGAAGGCCAGAGTACCGAAGAAATACAGAAGCAAATTCGGAAAGTGGGCGGCCAGATCAAGGATCTGGATGAGAAGATGAAACAATTGGACACCCGGTTGGATCAAATACTCCTGACCCTGCCCAATATTCCCCATCAGTCGGTACCGGTAGGTGAAGATGAGGATGATAATGAGGAAGTCAGGCGGTGGGGAGAGTCCCGGGAGTTTGATTTCCAGCCCCAGCCGCACTGGGACCTGGGGCCAGCACTGGACGTACTCGACTTTGAACGGGCCATCAAGCTGTCGGGAGCCCGGTTCACCGTCTATAAAGGACTGGGAGCTCGCCTGGAAAGAGCCCTGATCAATTTTATGCTCGATCTGCATGTGAATAAGCATGGCTATACCGAGATACTTCCTCCGTTCATGGTCAGTGGCAATTGCATGGTGGGGACCGGCCAGCTGCCGAAATTTGGTGAAGATATGTTCAAGCTGGAGGATCGGGATCTTTACCTGGTACCTACGGCGGAAGTACCGTTAACCAATCTATACCGGGAAGAAATACTGACAGTTGACCAGCTGCCCCTGTATCTCACTGCCTATACCGCCTGTTTTCGGGCCGAGGCCGGTTCACACGGGCGCGACACCCGGGGTATCATCCGCCAGCACCAATTCAACAAGGTGGAATTGGTCAAGCTCACCACTCCCGAGCAGTCTTATGAAGAACTGGAAAAGCTCACTCAGGACGCAGAAGAGGTCTTGCAGCTTCTGGGGCTGCCCTATCGCGTAGTGAACCTGTCCACCGGAGACCTGGGTTTTTCTGCCGCCAAGACCTATGATCTCGAGGTATGGCTGCCAGGTTATCAGGACTACAAGGAGATCTCCTCGTGTTCTAACTGTGAAGACTTCCAGGCCCGTCGGGCTAACATAAGGTACCGCCCGGATGCGAAAGCCCGGCCCCGGTATGTACATACCCTGAACGGTTCGGGCATCGCTGTAGGCCGCACCGTGGCCGCCATTCTAGAAAACTACCAGGAGGCCGACGGTTCGGTGGTTATTCCGGAAGCTTTACGTCCCTATATGGGCGGGATTAAAGCTATACCTGGGGCAGACAAATAAGCTCCTGAACGGTCAGCAGCCCAGGGTAAGGATTTCGACGGTAAAGGCCATGCAGCGTCGGTTGACAAGGAATGATGCCTGTGATATACTTCTACTTGCGTTAAATGAGGCCAGTAGCCTTACCAGGAGGAGTGTCCGAGCGGTTGAAGGAGGCGGTCTTGAAAACCGTTGAGCCTTTACGGGCTCCGTGGGTTCGAATCCTACCTCCTCCGCCATTTGAACACTTGGGTGCGGAGAGATGGCCGAGATGGCTGAAGGCGGTCGCCTGCTAAGCGATTAAGCGGGGATAACTCGCTTCGAGGGTTCGAATCCCTCTCTCTCCGCCATTACAATTTAGTTAAATGACGCGCGCCCGTAGCTCAGCTGGATAGAGTAACAGACTACGAATCTGGAGGTCGCAGGTTCGAATCCTGCCGGGCGCGCCACTTTTATATTTATAGTCTATACAGTAAAGCCCGTTATATAACGGGCTTTTTTGCTGCTTTTATGGACTTACCAAGAATCCCTTAATAGCTGCCGCCCAACGACTGGCGGCCGGACCATTTCATTTTAAAATATACCCGAGATTTGTACTTAAGTTCAAAGAAGTTGTGTAGATATGGGAGCCCCAAAAAAGGCTTCACCAGGTGCCATCCTTACGGGGTTTTTTAACATGGGATTTTCTATAAACTATCGGCAAAATCAGATTTGAATTTTGCTACTAATTTGCTCTGCCAATCTGAAACCGGCGCCAGTCTGCCAAAGAAGAAACGTAATACCTTGGGTTCTTCCACAAAACGCAATCCATCCACCAGTTCACGGTTCTCGTAAAGCCAACCTATACGGTCAACCGCATATTTGACCTGGGATAGAGTAAACACCCGCCGCGGCATGGCCAAACGTAAAAGCTCCATATCGGACAGCGGTTCAATTCCATTTTCATCCCTTTGTTCCGACATGGTACCTCTTTCCATCCCTCGGATCCCACTCACTATATATAGCGCTGCTGCCAGGGCTCCGGCCGGGTATTGGGTTTGGGGAATATGGGGTAGAAAAGTCATGGCGTTCAAATGACAGCCCAAACCGCCGGCAGGGGTAACTACCGGAACCCCTTTTTTCTTAAGCTCATCAGCCATATATTCGATAAACAGGGGGCCCTGGCTGATCATATTCTCGTCCATGGTTTCATCAAGACCGACGACCATAGCCTCCATCTCGCGTACAGACATCCCACCGTAAGTTAGAAAACCTTCATATAACGGTAAAAATTCGCGCATTTTCTGGTACCATTCTTCATTATCGAGACAGATCACCCCGCCACGGACACAGCCCAGCTTCCGGGCTGAGAAATAGATAATATCCGATAGATCCGATATCTCCCTGGTAATTTCCCTTATGCTCATATTTTCACACTTTTCTTCCCTTACTTTAATAAAGTAAAGGTTATCAGCCAGAAGACTGGCATCAAGCACAACCATGATTCCATTTTGTCTGCATATAGTGCTAACTTCACGCATGTTTTCAAGGGAAAAAGGCTGTCCACCAATCAGGTTGGTACCTGCTTCCAATCGCAAGAAGGCTATTTTTTCTGAGCCGTATTTTTCTATTACAGCTTTAAGTTTTTCAATATCAGAATTACCTTTGAAGGGATGAGCACTGTCGATATTTAAGCCCTCGTCAATCACTATCTCCTCGACAGTTCCACCGTTCAAGACTATATGGGCTTTGGTGGTGGTAAAATGATAATTCATGGGCACGATAGACCCCGGTGTCACAAAGGCCTGAGATAAAATGTTTTCACAGGCCCTTCCTTGATGGGCAGGCAGAAAATACTTCTTACCAAATATTTCGGTTATTTTGTTTTCCAGTCGAGAAAAAGTCTCAGAACCAGCATAACTGTCATCTGCTACCATCATCGCTGCTAGCTGCTGATCACTCATAGCATTTACACCGCTGTCGGTCAGCATATCCAAAAACACATCGCGGTTTTTAAGCAAAAAAGTATTATTCCCCGCTTCGGTAATAGCTTCTAAACGGCGTTCAATCGGAACCAGATTTAGCTTCTGAACAATGCGGACTTTGTGCATTTCCAGGGGAACCTTTTCGCCGTAGTAGAATTTAATATTTGACACTAACCTCCACTCCAATCTAAATATTTTGAATATGCAGCAGGGTCTGCCCTGCAGCCGGTATTTTACCCCTTTAATTACACATTCTTCCTATGGACAAAATAAAAAACATACCCAGGAGGGTATGTAGATCAATACGATTCTAACCGTCTTATGCTACTACCCTACCATCCTACCATTTTATGTGCAATAAAATACCAACGCCGAGCTACCATACTACACTATAATCATATATCAACAGATGATAACAAACAAGATATTTATGTGTAAATTCTTTCCTGGTAAGAATGTGAGGGTTGCAAAAAGGGCCGCAGATAGTATAGAATACAATAGTACAGGATGCATCAAGAGTGTCTTTGTGGGTTTGAATCCTTCCGGACCGGGCGGGCCATTCTTATATGTGTATTATCGTTTAAATCGATAAACGCTCATAAGGTTAAGGCTCGAACATCACTTTTGATATCCGGCGCCCGTAGCTCAGTTGGATAGAGCAGCGGTTTCCTAAACCGGAGGCCGGGGGTTCGAGTCCCTCCGGGCGCACCATATAAAACAGTGATAGTCGGGGTTTTCAGGCCCTGGCTTTTTTGTTGAGAGGACCGAATAGGTTCAAGCGGAGTCAGTTATGAAAATAGTTTGAAACCGCAGATATACGCTAATGGACGCAGATGACAAAAAACAACTCTTTACGGGAGTGTGGTAACCCGGCGAAGCGACCTATGAAGCCGACGATGTTTCGGCAAGTGCCGGCGTATAAAGGCCAAGCCAGACCGCCGATGAGTCCGGGAGCGAGCGGGTTATCACCATTCAAATAAAAATGCTGTTTTCATAGCTTGGATGGTGATACCAATCGGGATCATGGACGTCTACTGTGATTGACCCTGAGCCATGGTGGTGCTGCCGCTGCTGAAACTTGACACCTGTTCAAATATGACTTAAAATCCTTTTTACACAAGTCAAGCGGCAGATTTCTGTCAGGTGGTGATGGTACCCGATTGCGGGATCAAGATTATATGCAAGAAGCCCTGAAGGAAGCCAGGAAAGGCTGCAGGTTGGGCGAAATTCCGGTCGGAGCTGTGGTGGTCAAGGATGGAGAAATCATAGCCCGAGCTCATAATGAAAAAGAGCTGAGGCAGGATGCTACGGCTCATGCAGAGATGCTGGCCCTGCAAAGGGCGGTACAACATCTTCAGAATTGGCGGCTGACAGAGGCCACCATGTATATCACCATGGAACCCTGTGCTATGTGTGCCGGGGCCATGCTGCAGGCCCGTCTGGGCCGATTGGTATTCGGGGCCTATGATGCCAAATCCGGGGCCGCTGGCTCGGTACTGGACATTCTGGATTTTCCCGGGTTGAATCATCGGGTACAGGTCAAATCGGGTGTCCTGGCCGATGAATGTGGGGAACTTTTGAGTACGTTTTTTCATAACTTACGGAGAGATGGCTGAGCCCGGTTGAAAGCGCTCGACTCGAAATCGAGTGACCCGCCAAAAGTGGGTCCGTGGGTTCGAATCCCACTCTCTCCGCCAGCAAATAATACGCGCGAGCTATGAGGTTCATGGCCCGCGCGTTTCTGTTTTATACAGCCGCTTGCACGAGTATTACGAGCGAGAACGCCCCTGAATAGTTGGAAAGAGAAAAAAATTATAATTAGTTATCCATCTCTAAAACAAGAAAATATTGATGATCAGCAAGGGGTTTTGGCCCTTTGTTTTACTACAGGCTACGGGACATGGATGATTTAACTCATATGGATCGGGGGGATGCTTGCAATTAATCAGAATTGAAGGTAAAATGTTATAGCTACCCGACATAAAAGTGTATAATCATATGGTAGTGCTAGAACATGATTCAGCGTGGAGAGATGGCTGAGTCTGGTCGAAGGCGCTCGACTGGAAATCGAGTAGGCGGGCTTCAACCTGCCTCGAGGGTTCAAATCCCTCTCTCTCCGCCATTTGCAGACGGGCCTTTACCTCTGGTGAAGTGATATCAGGTAAAGGCTTTGTATACTAAATGCTATTAAATTTGCCGCGCTAGACGGGGAGGTAGCGGTGCCTTATAACCTGCAATCCGCTATAGCAGGGTTTAATTCCTGAGTTGAGGGCCTTATCTTGTGGGGTCCGGCCAGGGTAAGTGGCGTTGAGGCTTGGGTCCTGCGCAACAGGACATCCTGAATCGTGTCAGGTCCGGGAGGAAGCAGCACTAAGGGATTCCTCCTGTGTGCCGCAGGGGAGCCTGAGCGGAGCTAACTGCTCTGGTAACGCCCGGAAGGTAAGTTCGATACCAGGTGCGCGGCATTAATTTGGGGAATTATTAGGTGAGTAATCGCTTTTACTCACCTTTTTTGTTAGGGAAACGTTTGGCATCCCAGGGAGGAAAAATACCTTTTCACCTAGAATCTAATCCTAGATGTCTTGTTGCTGTGGCTCCGGCAGTTAGTGTTAGGATGGCTGAACCTGTTAAACAATTATAGAGCTGCGATGGTGAGGCCAGCTTCATCGCAGACGTCCATAATGCCGGAGGTATTACCATCAGGGCCATAAAAATACCATATTTGTGGAGTGTGATAACCCGTTTGTTCCTCGACTCGTCGACTGCAGTCCATCAGCGTTCTTCTGCGGTTTCAAACAAGAGCCGGGGAGATGTTATAGAAAGGTGGAACGGTATAAATGGCCCAGATCGCGCTTTATCGGGCCTGGCGGCCACAAAAGTTTGCTGAAGTAGTGGGACAGGAACAAATCGTACAGGCGTTGAGAAATGCGGTTGAACAGGGGAGAATATCCCATGCTTATCTTTTCTGCGGTCCCCGCGGTACGGGTAAAACCAGTGTGGCTAAAATACTGGCCAAGGCGGTTAACTGTTCTAATCAGGTAGGAGGGGAGCCGTGCGGTCAGTGTATAGCATGTGATGAAATCCCCCGGGGCAGTTTCATGGATGTGCTGGAGATCGATGCTGCTTCTAATCGGGGAATCGATGAGATAAGGGATCTGCGAGAAAAGGTAAGAATTATGCCCGCTCAGGGCAAGAAAAAAGTATATATTATTGATGAGGTACACATGCTGACTGCTGAGGCCTTTAATGCTCTGCTCAAGACCCTGGAGGAACCTCCGGCTTCAGTGGTATTTGTGCTGGCGACTACCGAGCCGCAGAAAGTTCCGGCTACCATCATTTCACGGTGCCAGAGATATAATTTTCGACGGCTAACTTCGGCGGAGATAAAAGCGCGCCTGCACATGGCGGCGGGAGAAACCGGAGTTGGAGTGGAGGAAGAGGCTCTGGCCTTGATGGCGAACAGAGCGGGAGGCAGTCTTCGGGATGGATTAAGCATTCTGGACCAGTGTCTGGCATATGGTGAAGGGAAGATAACCAGCCAGACGGTGCAGGACATCCTGGGTTTGGTCGATGAACGCTTTATGGCGGAACTGTTCGACCATATCTTTCGTGGAGAGGTGGGAGCTGTACTACAGTATGTAGCCCGGGTCTTTGACGAGGGTAAGGAAGCCCGCCAGTTTACAGCCGAAGCCAACCTATACTTACGGGATCTGCTGGTGATTAAGACCGGCGATGAAGGCATAGAACTCGGGCTGGCTACAGAAGATACGCGACCGATGCTCATCCGGCAGGCCGGGGAAATCGGATTACCTGCCTTACTGGCAGCCATGAAGAAGATGATGGAACTGACCACGGAGCTTCGGTTTACCGAAAGCCAGCGTCTTTTGGTTGAAACTACCTTTTTAGAGCTGCTGCAGCTCTTTGCTCCTCGCGATTTATCTGGCAGTCATAAGGGAGAAGCAGCTGCTGGGCATCGTCCGACTGCAGGACCGCCTGCGGGATTGAGAGCACAGCAGGCAGCAGGTGAACAACTGCCCTGGGACCAGGTTCTGGAAAAGGTAAAGGCTATAAAGGTTACTACCCATGCCTTATTGGCACCTTCGCGCCTGCTCGGGGTTAAAGACAATCTGGTTTTAGTCGGGTATAAAAAAGGGTACCAATTCCATCGAGAGAGGATGTCCGAAAAGGACAACCAAAAGATACTACTCCAAGTGCTGGAAGAGATGCTCCAACGTTCCGTCGAAGTAGAGTTTGTTCTGTTAGGTGAAAACCCTGAGAACGATCCGGTGGTAAAGAAAGCGATGGAGATGTTTGGTGCCGACCTGGTGGAAATCAAAGATTAGAAGGAGGAAGAGGACGAATGGGATTTGGTGGCATGGGCAACCTGAGCAAAATGATGAAGCAGGCGCAGAAGATGCAGCAGGAGATGGCCAGGATGCAGGAAGAGCTGAAAGATAAAGAGGTAGAGGCATCTGCTGGTGGAGGCGCGGTTACGGTGAAAGTGACCGGCAAACAGGAGCTAATATCTATAGCCATTTCCCCGGAGGTAGTAGATGCTGATGACATCGAAATGCTTCAGGATCTGGTTCTGGCTGCAGTCAACGAGGGTCTCAACCAGTCCCGTGAACTGGCCAAACAGGAAATGTTAAAGATAACCGGTGGGATTGAGATACCGGGATTATAATCAATGGACGCCGATTGTACCGTAGGGTAAGAGGGGTCGTAGGTTAATCCAGCCAGGCGAAAAGCTGTGGAGGGGATGGGTTAGCGCACGACCCTGAAAGCTATTTAGAGGCAGAATTGTGCTCCAAGATGATAGCAGATGTTCGTAATACGATGGTATGACCATCAGGGAATGAAAGCAGTGTCTATTTTCCAAGCTATTGTGGTGAATGTTGGCTAGGAGCAGCTTTTTGGGAGGGTTAATATGCGACTCGCTCGTCCGTTGGAAAAACTGATTCGCGAACTGGAAAAGCTCCCCGGCATCGGTCCCAAGAGTGCTCAACGATTGGCCCTTCATATTTTACGGCAGCCTGCTGTGGAAGTCAGGGAACTGGCCCGGGCTCTGGTTGAAGCTCGGGAGAAAACTTTTCCTTGTTCCCGTTGTGGCAATCTGACCGAGATTGACCCCTGCTGGATCTGCACCGATCCTCAGCGCGATGAATCTATCATCTGTGTGGTGGAGCAGGCCAGTGATGTAATGGCCGTGGAAAGAGCCAATTACCAGGGGAAATACTATGTTTTAAACCAGAATCCCCGGTTAATGGACAGCGGTTCATTAGAAGAACTGAACCTTCAGGGCTTGTTAAATTTTATCAAGGGGGGCCGGGTACAAGAAATTATATTGGCTACCAACCCCACCATTGACGGAGAGCTTACCGCTCGTTACATAGCCAGGGTGGTAAAATCATTTGGAGTCAGAATTACCAGGTTGGCTCATGGTCTTCCGGTAGGTGGGGATCTGGAGTACACTGATGAACTTACCCTGCGCAGAGCCCTGGAAGGTCGGCGAGAAATATAACTGCATAATTAGAGGTTCCGCCTCATATAATGTACCAAACTATGGTAATAATGTCGGGTTTGGAGGGCGGAACCATGACTCTGAGGGAACTGCTAAATATAATCAAAAACTTGCTGATTCGTCCGGAGGAACCTGTTTTTCCCGAAGAATTACCTTGTGAGGAACTGCTGGAACTGGCTCATCAGGAACTGGCAGCCGCAGAAACGATTTTTGCTGAAAATGATGACCCGGATATGATTGACTTTACGGTGTACAATCTCAAGACGGCAGAGGCCAGGTACAGTTATCTTCTGCACAAGCTGCGTGAAAAGGCGGGCGAAGAAAGCTGGGATGAGCTTGATACAGCAGGGGTATGCATGGACCCGTGTCCATATGAAATGATGTAATAAGTCCGGGGACAGTCCCTGTAAAGAGTTATTTTTATATCTTCAGCGTGTTGATAAGTTTTCAGTGTATTCTGTATCTATCTTGTGATTCATCTGTGTACATCAGCGTGTATCTGCGGTTTCAATTTTCATAACGGATTATAATGTCGGGAGGGATTGGCAACCATGGAAGCGGTGAATGTAGTGATGGCTGCATTGTTTCTGGCCGTCATTCTTTTTATTCTGTTTCAAATACTGTTACGCCCGTTAAAAATCGCATGGAAAATACTGCTTAATTCCCTCATCGGGCTCTTGCTGCTGCTGATATTCAACTATTTTGGAACCTATTTTGCTTTTACCATTCCTATCAATCTTATCACCGTGCTCATCGCTGGTTTTCTCGGCATTCCTGGTCTTATCCTGTTGATTTGTTTCCAAGTGCTCTTGTAACCTGATAAGGTTCAGACTGGTTTAACAGGTTATATAAATATCTCCCCCCCTGTGGGGGTATTTTTATGCCCATATAAGCATAAATATACGGAAGGATTTAATATTATCAATTCCGTACTTCCTTTTGCGTCCCCAGTATACCTCATTTATGGTTATTAATAACCGGGTATATCGGGTATCTTGCAGAGCGGAGGGGATACAGTGTACACTATTTAGAGAATAGGCATCATTATTGACTCTTGAAGAAGATTAATCTATACTAAATGATATATTTTAACCAATTATATTTATGCACTTTGTATACACGTTAAAGAACGACTGGGAGGTGTTGTAATTCCAGCTTCCGTTATGGAAAGAGTTGTTGAGGCTTATACCGGGGAATATGCCAGCGGTAAGAGTGAAAACGCCATCAACCGGGCCCTGGAATTAAAGGAACAGGGTCATGAAGTAACTCTGGTTGATCTGGATACAGTGGAACCTTTCTATACCCTACGACCACTCAAAGCCTGGCTAGAAGAGCAGGGCATCACGGTCATAGGTTGGGGGCCAGAAGACAGCTTTGGTCTGGGTGAAACTGGAGGGCGTATCAAGCCGGCAGCCAGGTGGGTATTACGCCGTAAAGGAGCAATTATCCTGGATATTGGGTATGGAGTCTATGGTGCCCGAACCTTGAACCTGGTAGAGGAAGGGGATAAAGACCCGGATCTGCAGATTCTGGCAGTGGTTAATACAGCGCGGCCGATGACTGCAAAACGAGATGATATCGTGGAGTATATAAGGAGTCTGGGGCGAGTCGATGGGCTGGTAAGCAATACACATCTGGGTGATGAGACCACCGTAGACGTTATCTGCTCGGGGAATCAGGAGCTGCAGCAAGCAGCTGTTGTGCTGGGCATTCCGATAGTCTATGTCGCTGTTGATGAGAGACTGCGAGAAGAAGTCGGGGCAGCGGATTTTGGAGGGGTTCCGGTCAAATTCATTAAAAGGTATATGCCCGCAGCTATGTGGTGAGAATTATATTTCTAGTAAGCAAGCAAAATAAGTACAAAGGGTTAAGGAGGTGCTTGATTTGGTGGAAAAGCCGATTACCGGAACCACCAGAGCGTTCATGACCGGTAACGAGACTGTTGCCTGGGCTGCCCTGGCAGCCGGGGCTGATATAATGTTTGGTTACCCAATTACTCCCCAGAACGAGATTATGCATTACTGGACCCGTCTGGCACCGAAATTCGGTCGCGAGTTTTTGCAGACGGAAGATGAAATTTCAGCCGGGTTTAC
>JAAZLJ010000107.1 GCA_012799365.1 Syntrophomonadaceae bacterium
CCTCTCGAGATTTTCTGAAAATTATCTCTTCGTTAGCCCCATCAAAAACTGGCGAAGCTACCCAGAATCCCAGTGCCCGGGCTATCATTCCCAGGTGGCACTCCAACACCTGACCAATATTCATCCGAGAAGGTACCCCCAGGGGGTTGAGAACAATCTCTATCGGTGTACCATCTGGCAAGTAGGGCATATCTTCCTGGGGAAGAATTCGAGATATGACCCCCTTGTTACCGTGGCGACCGGCCATCTTATCCCCTTCTGAGATCTTGCGTTTCTGAGCTACGTATACTCTAACCAGTTGATTGACTCCAGGAGGTAGTTCATCTCCAGCTTCCCGGGAAAAAACCTTGACATCCACGATCTTGCCAGACTCCCCATGCGGCACCCGCAGCGAAGAATCCCGAACTTCACGAGCTTTTTCTCCGAATATAGCACGCAGCAACCGTTCTTCAGGTGTTAATTCAGTTTCTCCCTTGGGAGTTACTTTACCTACCAGAATATCATCGGCCCTGACTTCCGCCCCAATACGGATAATACCCCGGTCATCCAGGTTTTTCAGCATGTCTTCGGAGACATTAGGTATGTCCCGAGTAATTTCTTCCGGGCCCAGTTTGGTATCACGGGCCTCACACTCATATTCTTCTATATGGATGGAAGTAAATACATCATCCATTACTAATTTTTCCGAAATAAGGATGGCATCTTCAAAATTGTAACCTTCCCAGGGCATGAAAGCCGCCATTACATTGCGCCCCAATGCCAATTCACCATGATCAATCGCCGGACCATCAGCAATTATCTCGTCAGCTTCTACTCTTTGGCCATCGGCAACAATAGGTTTCTGATTTATGCAGGTCCCATGATTGGAACGCACAAACTTGAGCAGGGGGTATTTGTCAATTTTCCCCTCATCAGTCATGATCTCAATAGAAGTGGCTGACACTTTACGTACTACCCCGGAATTCCTGGCGATCACAACCGCACCAGAGTCCTTGGCTGCTTTGTATTCCAGGCCGGTCCCTACTATAGGAGCCTCCGGTTGAATAACCGGCACTGCCTGCCTCTGCATATTAGCACCCATCAACGCCCGGTTAGCATCATCGTGCTCCAGAAACGGTATAAGTGAGGTAGCCACACTAAAAACCTGTTTCGGAGATACGTCCATATAATCAACCTGTTCCAGGTTCACTTCTACTATATCCGAACCATATCGGGCCACAACTCGTTCCGTGAGAAAATATCCTTCATTATCTATCGGAGAGTTGGCCTGAGCTACGATGTATTCTTCCTCTTCATCGGCCGAGAGATAATGTATCTCATCGGTTACCCGATGCTTCTGTTTGTCAACCTTGCGGTAGGGAGTTTCGATAAAACCAAACTCATTGACCCGAGCATAAGTAGAAAGGGAGCCAATGAGGCCGATATTAGGTCCTTCAGGGGTCTCTATCGGACAGATCCTACCGTAGTGAGAATGATGAACGTCCCTGACCTGAAAACCTGCCCGCTCACGAGTAAGACCACCCGGACCCAGGGCACTCAACCGCCTTTTATGGGTTAATTCAGCCAGGGGGTTGGTTTGATCCATAAACTGAGACAACTGGGAACTGCCGAAAAACTCTTTAATAACTGCGGTTATAGGCCTGACGTTGATCAGAACCTGAGGAGTCAGGGATTCAAAGTCATGGATGGACATCCGTTCCTTGACCACTCTTTCCATCCGTACCAGGCCAGTTCTAAACTGATTTTGTAATAATTCACCGACCGAGCGCA
This sequence comes from Syntrophomonadaceae bacterium, assembly GCA_012799365.1. Classification (GTDB taxonomy): domain Bacteria; phylum Bacillota; class Syntrophomonadia; order Syntrophomonadales; family Syntrophothermaceae; genus JAAZLJ01. The sequence goes on from JAAZLJ010000107.1 coordinate 1,771, forward strand.
GCCGACGGTTGCCCAAATGGTCGATGACATCGGTCTTGCCCTCGCCCCGAACCAGCCCCAACAGGTAACCGATGGTAGCGAGTAAATCACGCGGCTCCAGATGCCGTACATCAGCCGGCGTGTCCAGACCTAATTTCTTGTTGATCTTATATCTTCCCACCGCCGCCAGATCATAGCGCCGGGGTTCAAAAAAAAGATTGCGGAGCAGCTGCTCTGCACCATCAACTGTAGCCAGTTCTCCTGGTCGCAAGCGCCGGTAAAATTCGATCAAAGCTTCTTCACGGCTGGTAGTCGTATCTTTTTCCAGGGTACGTATGATAGTCTCATCGTTATCATACAGGGCCAGTATGTCGTCATTGGTAGGGTAGCCCAGGGCCCGCAATAATACGGTAACCGGTATTTTTCTGGTCTTATCAATTCGAGTATATACCGCTCCAAAAGCATCCATCTCCAACTCGAACCAGGCACCACGATTGGGAATTACAGTAGCTCCGTACAGTATTTTGCCGGAAACATCAATACGATCGTTAAAGTACACTCCGGGTGACTTGACCAGCTGGCTCACTACCACTCTTTCTGCTCCGTTGATGATAAAGGTACCTTTGTCGGTCATGATCGGAAGATCACCCATGTATACCTCGGATTCCCGGATTTCGCCACTCTCCTTATCAGTCAGCCGTACTTTTAGTTTAATCGGCGCCTGATAACTGACGTCCCTTTCTTTACACTCCTGTTCCTCGTATTTGGGGTCTCCCATACTGTAATGATGGAAGTTTAGCTCCAGATTACCAGTAAAGTCTTCAATGGGAAACACCTCGTCCAGAGCTTCCTTCA
>JAAZLJ010000021.1 GCA_012799365.1 Syntrophomonadaceae bacterium
CGGTACCGGCGCATGCGCCCCAGGCTTCTCAGGCACCAGGGATTCAAAAAAAGTCAGGGTCACCGGAGGCTGCTCCCAGGCAGGACAAAGATAAGTCAGATTTAAAACCGACAGTTCCGAATAAGGAGAACTTGCCACCGGGCCAGGTGAAAAAACAGGATATACCAGGTCAAGTAAAGAAGAAGAAGGACAGTCTGCAGAATAAGGGGTCCGGGAAGCAGGTGCCGGTTCCCGAGTCGGATCAGCGTGGGAAAGAGACCGCACCTGGTCAGTTGAAGGATAAAAACCAGTCGGGGGAAAACCCGGCTGGGAAGTAGGAGAAGATTTCAGTATCTAATCTTTGATTCCATTGTAATAAGTTATAAATATGCATTTTCCGTACCATCGGACGCAGATTAACCGAGGCAAGCTGGTGTACTGCAGTCGACGAGTCGGGGAGCGGGCGGATTAGCCCACTCCAATGAATGTACCATTTTCATGCCTTTGCTGGTGATACCAACGGTATCATGGACATCTATATTCACTGGTATTCATTTAAACAGGGGTTGGTTTTAGCAGTAGAATCTTTTATATCTTCAGCGTGTTCATAAGTTTCTGCGTATTCTGCGGTTATCATCTGTGGTTGCCAGGTTCAGAGTCTGGTTATGAGAATGGACTGATGGGGAAATATTAGTTATAGTGGATAAGTCAGGGTCGGGTGAGGAACTATATGGATATCTATAGTCTGGAAACCTACGATTATAATTTACCACCGGAGCTTATCGCCCGGTATCCCGTAGAGCCGCGAGACGCGGCTCGTTTATTGGTTATGGAGCGAAATACCGGGCAACTGGATGACCGGTATTTTTATCAGCTAACCGATTGTCTGGATGACCGGCACGTACTGGTGTTGAATGAGACCCGGGTTATTCCGGCTCGTTTGATGGGGCATAAGGGAACCGGAGGTCGGGTGGAACTGCTGCTGCTGCGGCCGGAAGGTGAATACTGGCAGGCTCTGGTACGTCCGGCCCGGAGGCTGAAACCGGGGGCAGAGATTTACTTTGCTGCCGGGGTGAAGGCCCGGGTAGTCTCTGAATTGGATATGCCGGGAGGGCGGCGGGTGCAGTTCGAGGGCTATGATGACTGGGAGGAGTTTATCAATACGGTGGGTGAGGTACCGCTTCCTCCTTATATAGACCGCCCGGCGGAAGCCAGGGACAAGGTTACCTATCAGACGGTTTATGCCTCGCGCTCTGGTTCAGCAGCGGCTCCCACGGCTGGTTTGCATTTTACCTCCGAGTTACTGGCCCGGCTGCAGGGGCAGGGAGTGGAAATTATCAGCATTCTTCTACATGTGGGATTGGGGACTTTCCGGCCGGTGGAGAGTTCGGACATTCGCCGGCACCACATGCACTCCGAGTACTTTGAAGTGGGTAACGAGGAGGCGGAACGGTTGAACCGGGCCCGGGAACAGGGAAAAACTATAGTGGCGGTGGGTACTACGGTGGTACGAACTCTGGAAAGCATATATAATGATGATTATGGGTTCAGGGCGGGCAAGGGGATGACCGACATATTCATATATCCAGGTTACCAGTTTCGGGCGGTGGATAATCTGATTACAAATTTCCACCTGCCGAAGTCTTCGCTGTTGATGTTGGTGAGTGCTATGGCCGGGCTGGAGAAGACTATGGCTGCTTACCGCCATGCGGTTCAGAATCGTTATCGTTTTTTCAGCTATGGCGATGCCATGTACATAAGGTAAATCCCGCTGTGAAACTTTTGCAACTGCAGATATACGCTGATGGACGCAGATAACGTAGAATATTATGAGCCCGCTGAAGAAACAAAATAACCCTCACCAGGAGAGTATTAACCGAGTCGAGCGACTTACGAAGCCAACGATGTTTTGGCGAATGCCGGGCGTATCGAAGGCGAAGCCTGAGCGCCGACTGCAGGCGACAAGTCGGGGAGCGAGCGGGTTAACCACACTCCATAAACACGCTATTTTCATGGCTCTGATGATATCGGGCGGCTTTTATTTTTTAGGGGGTAGTGTATGTTCGGTTTTACAGTGGAAAAGAAGTGCGGGATGACGGGGGCCAGACTGGGGAAATTGGCTACTCCTCACGGGGTATTTGCCACCCCGTTATTTATGCCAGTAGGTACCCAGGCAACGGTAAAGACTCTGAGCTCAGAGGATCTCTATGAGGCAGGGGCCGGCATCATCCTGGCCAATACCTATCATCTCTATCTCCGACCGGGCCCGGAAGTGGTAAGCCAGGCAGGAG
>JAAZLJ010000257.1 GCA_012799365.1 Syntrophomonadaceae bacterium
CTGGCTTTGCTAAAATAAGCCGCCAGCATGGCCGCTTCCTCCAGAGTTTGGTCGGGAACTTCATCGATACTGGTCATCTGGGCGGGCAGCCGCACGACGACATGGGTCCCCGGAATCTGCCGGGTGTGCAGCCAGAGGTCATTACGGTCGGCCTCCTTCAAGGTCAGTCGGTCGTTCTGGCGGTTGTTTCTACCCACCAGTATCTCCAGGCCGTCACTGGAGGTAAAAGACCGCGGATGGCTTCGGGTTTCTGGCTGGCGTGAAGGCCGGCTCTTTTTTTTCTTTTTAAACACCCTCTGGGACTCGAGCTCCTCGATAATCTCCTCTGCTTCAGCCAGGGTATCCACCTGCTCCACCGCCACCATCACCGATTCCAGGTATTCAATCTCTTCCCGGGTATTGCGCAGGCGGGCTCGAGCGTGTCGGGTGGTAGCTTTGGCCTTCTCATACCGGCGAAAATAACGCTGGGCATTTTCAATCGGAGTCAGATGGGGCTCCAGTTTAATCTCCACCGGTTCCCCGGTATAGAAATCCTCCAATACCGCTGCCGGCTGTCCTTTCTGCAGTTGATAAGCGTAGGCGGTCAACAGCTCCCCGTACTGTTGGTATTTTTCATTCCCTTCCGCCTGTACCAGATCCCCCTCCTGAAACATAGCCCGTCGATAGGCCTTTTGCAGTAAATTCCGCAGGTCCCGCATCAGATTGGTCTTCAAAGAATTCAGCCTTTCCCCCGCCATCTTAGCCTGAAAATACCAGTCCACAGCCTGATTGATAGAAGTAAAGGTCTGCACCTCTTCACCTGCCTTCTCCGGGGCCAGCGGGTAAGGAGCAAACTCCACCACGTCGCTCCCGGCGGTGCGAACGGATGGCTCCACTTCTCCGTCAGTAACCTGCTGAATTAGCTCACTGCAGCCCTGAAACAGGCGGGAAAGCTCCAGCTCTCCACATTCACCTGCCGGCAGACCGGGGCTCAGAGCTGACTGCAAACACAGCTCGCGGGCGGTAAAGGGACTGAGACCGGCACAGGCATTAAAAAGCGCCCGGGAAATAACCCGGTCCGGGTCTTCCCAGCAGCGTTCGGTAAAATCTTTCCAGGACATGGAGCGGGGGTCCAGCTTGCCCTGGGAGGGGGGCGGGATATACAGTTTTCCGGGCAGCACCTCGCGATGGGTGCTCACCTCATGGCTGTACCTTTTGATGGCATCGATGATGATACCCTTCTCGGGATCCATAAGAATAATGTTAGAATGTTTCCCCATGAACTCACATACCAGGATTTTTTCCTGCCATTCCATAAACTCGTTCAAAGCCTCGATGCGCAGGTGAACAATACGATCAAAGCCCACCTGTTCCACCGCCTTGATCTTGCCCCCCTCCAGATGCTTGCGTAAAAGCATGCAGAAAGTCGGGGGACGAGACGGGTTTTCTTTCCTGGTCTCCGTAGTGTGCATCCTGGCCCAGCGGGGATGAGCCGAAATCAGGAGACGGCAGTTCCCCCTCCGGCCTCGAATGAGAATAACCAGCTCATTTTTTTCCGGCTGGTAGACTTTATCGATACGCTGTTGATACAGCTCATCATTCAATTCCCGGCACACGGCCGCCACGGTCACTCCATCAAAAGGCATATACTTCACCTCTGCTGGAAAGTATACCACCGGGAAGGCGGTTTCTCAATGGCTGCCGCCGCTGATTTCTTTTTTGA
>JAAZLJ010000108.1 GCA_012799365.1 Syntrophomonadaceae bacterium
CCAGATTGGTCTGGGTAGCCAGGGTGGAACCGATAACCCGGGCCGAGATTTCATCTCGAGCCTGAATCTTCCCCCCCACGATAGTGCCCTTTCTCCCTTCGCACCGCACCGATGCCCCGGACCAGACAATAGACTGAATGATAGCATCACTGACTGTTACATCTCCACCGGCCATGACCCGGGCATTTTCAATAAACCGGGCCGTGATTGCACCGTCGGCTTGAATCATTCCTTTTTCCGCTCCCGCTATACCTTTGTGCAGAGTAATATTACCACCAGATTCTACTCGAGCCGACTCTACAACCCCATCGACTTCTATATCACCCCCGGCCTTAACCTCGAAACCGCTGGTAACTCCACCGGAAATGGTAACATCACCGATAAAATTAATATTACCGGAACTAAAATCTACGTCCCCCCTGATTTCATACAACGGCTGGACCTCAATCCGATCCCCGGCTATCTTCACATGACCGTCAATAGTACTGAACAGGCAGCTGCCATCCTTATCCAGAACCGTATTTCGTCCCCTCCGTATAACTGTCGATTTACCGGGGCGGGCGGGAATCGGCTTACCGGTCACGGTTATACCTTTACTTCCCGGGGTAGGTTCAACCCGTATGGCCAGCGGCTGTCCTTTTTGCACATTTTGAATCAGGTTGAGGTTGCGGTAATCCACCTTTTCGTCCTGGTCTGCGATCAGACCCTGGTGTTCTCTGGATACAGAGAATTTGTATTCGACTCTACCGTCCTGACCATTGACTGGTGCCATCCCACGTGCAATAAGTATGGTTCGGTCCCAGTTCTCCTTTTCCAAAGCCAGCCTTATTTTGGTTCCATCCAATCCATAAACAATCCCGGCCGTTTTCAAGGCTGCCCGCATTTCTTCTAATCCTGCCGATTTTCCCTCTCCGCGAGGCCCGATAACGGTTACAAAGGCCTCCAGGCCATCTCGCGAAATATGCACCTTAACCTGTCCATCTTGAGACTTAACCTCTTCTTCCATCTTTCCCACCTCCTGTACACCTCATAAAACCAGGTGCTTTTTCTTGCTAAGTCTACCTCGCAGCCGTAGAATTGATTTGGTATGTAGTTGGGAGATGCGGGATTCCGAAAGCTCCAGTACTTCACCGATTTCTCTTAAAGTAAGGCCTTCATAATAATACAGGAAAACCACTGTTCTTTCCTTGTCAGGCAGTTTAGATATAGCATCAGCCAGCACTGCTTTGGATTCATTTAACTCGACAATTTTCACCGCATCTTCAGCCTGGTCGTCCTTGATAAAATCAGCAATTCTTTTGTTTCTATCGCTTTGATCGTCCCCGGCCAGAAAATCTTCTAAATAAACCAGAGTCGCCAGGTTAACATTTTTAAGCAGGATTTGAAAACTGGAAAGCTCCATACCCAGGGCATCTGCTATCTCCTGGTCGGTGGCTGCCCGGCCCAATCGGTTTTCAACTTCTGCATACACCTTTTCCAGTTCCCGCGCTTTTTGACGCACGGAAACCGGAACCCAATCCATGGATCGGAGGCCATCTATCATGGCACCCCTGATACGTACCAGAGCATAGGTCTCAAACTTGATGTTTCTTTTATGATCGAATTTTTCGACGGCATCAATAAGCCCTTCGATCCCGTAGGAGATAAGCTCATCCATTTCCACCAATGTAGAGAGATTGGGCATCAAGCGACCCGCGATATATTTTACCAAACTGGCATACTGCAGTATGAGTTCATCACGGGCCTCTGTATCCCCTTGTGCCTTATAACGATCCCATAAAGCAGAAAAGTCTTTGGTCATCTATAATATTCTCTCCCCATGTCCAATGGTCCTCACCAACAGATCCCCACTCGCACTATCTAAAATAATGGTACGCCCATGATTACCGCCAATGTCGCTGGCAACCAACCTGATATTCAACCGTTTCAGATTCTCTATAACCGCCTGGCTGTTGCGCAATCCTATTTTCATGATATCACTCTCGCCGCTAAAGCTAAACATCTGCGAGCCTCCGGCGATCTTGGCTATGGTTCTCCTCCGTTTAGCTCCCGCTTTTTCCATCTCTTGAATCAATATCTCAATCGCTAAATCGGCAAATTTAGCGGGGTTATTAAGGTTTTGTGTCTGCTGACTGGAAGGCAGCATGATGTGAGCCAAACCTGCAATTTGGGGCCTGCGGTCATAAAGACATACCCCTACACAAGAGCCCAGACCAGCCGTCATTACCTTATCGGGATATTTTACCACCTTTAGATCAGCCATTCCTACCTGGACAACTGCCAGCATTAATTACTCACTCCAAGTGCAGATAATATGGTGTCCAACCCCCCCGGCTCAGGCAGCATAAAGAAATCTCCCACAACTTCCTCTCCTCTGTGCTTGAAATTGGTTTCCAGCACCAGGACATGTTCACCCACTGCACCAAAGTGAGCCAGAATTGCGTCCAGTATGGCTCCGGCCATATCGATGGCCAGTGCTGG
>JAAZLJ010000109.1 GCA_012799365.1 Syntrophomonadaceae bacterium
GGAGTTGTTATCCGGCCGCAGCGATCGGGCCTATAGAATGTGGGGGTTATTCAAGTACCTGATAACCCGCCGTGATAAGTATATTTCTTCGGAGACCATTACCGAGATATTATGGCCTGAGCAGGATAGCGTCGAGCCCAAACGAGCTCTGCGAACAATGGTTTATCGTCTCCGGCAGTTATTGGGTGGGGATTCGGAGTATAAGGCAACCAATTATATTATTCATTCCCATGGAGCCTACCGCTGGAACCCTGATGGGGATTACTGGTTGGATGTGGAAGAATTCGAGACCTTATGCCAGCAGGCCAATACTTTGGTGATCGGGGAACCAGAAAGGGCTATTCAATTACATAAAGAGGCACTTTCCCTGTACAAGGGAGACTACTTATCTGAATATTCGGAGTGGGAATGGGTGGTTCCGGTTAGAAATTACTATCGCGGGCTTTGTCTGGAAACTTTTCTGGAGCTGGCATATCTTTTGAAAAGTAGAGGCCGGTATTCGGAGATAATAAAAGTCTGTGAAAAGGCCTTTCTGGTGGATTTTTTCGAGGAAAAACTCCACCTTTGTTATTTGGAGGCATTATTAAAAGAACGGCGTACCCGGCAGGCTCGTACCCATTATGAGTATACAGCGGCCGCTTTTGATCGGGAGTTGGGAGTGCAGCCTTCCATGAATATGGAAGCTTTATTTGCTTTCTTGCAGAGCGGAAAAAGTCAAAATCTTACCTATCAGGAGGACAAAACACCTCGAGTGGGACCGACGGGGAGTCACCAGCAAAAGGCCGGAGGGGCCTTGATTTGTAATTCGGAATCGTTCGCATTTCTGTACGAACTGGAAAATAGACGGGCGAAAGAAGCGGGCAGGGAGCTGTCCTGGGCTTGTTAACCCTGGTGGGACGCGATTCGCAGCTGCCTTCATCGACGATTTTGATGCGTTATATGAAGAACGTAGAGGAACTACTGGCAGCAGGACTTCGCCGTGGTGATGTCATTACCAGGTGGAACGAAGCCGAATTCCGTTTTATATTGCACAGCCTGAATCTTGAACAGGCCAAAATAGCGCTGGGGCGCATTGAAGAGGCATTCTATAGCTCATATCCCGAGGCGGAATTAACCATGCGCATTGATGTAAAAGCTATTGATGCGGTGCAGCCCAACGTAAGAGGTTAAGACTCTTCCCAGACCGTTTTTATTCACCCAGGTTAATACATGATTAGTTCCGCCATTAGATTCTGAGAATCAATCGTGAGATAATCGCTCAGGGGAGCCAAGCGCCAGTATTAAGCTGGTAAATGAGTTAACATTTGTCCAGGGAACCTGGTATGATTTCCGGGAATTTACTATGGAAGATAGATATTGTACACAAAGGGAGGAGTTCAGCTTTGAGCGGCAGCGACCCTCGGCGACCCGGACGTTCTATGTTCCGGGCCGGGAATGTTTTGATTATTATCGGGGTTTTAATGCTTCTATTTCCCTTCGTACAGAATGCCTATTACCGTCATGTCCAATTACGCTCGCCAGATATTAATTCCCCTTCTACCGTATCTTTATCCCGCACCGACCAGATAACAGAACCGCAGCAGGAAGAGTATCCAGAAAAATTGGTATCGGCCCCCGGGGTCCTGGAAATACCTGCCCTGGATTTGAAATTGGCCGTGGGTTATGGGGTAGAAGACAAGGAACTCAAGGCGGGGCCCGGTTTTTATCCGCAAAGTGGTTATCCGGATACCGGTAATGTTTCCATTGCCGGGCACCGTAACGCTTACGGTTCTCCATTCCGGCACCTGGATAAGCTGGAAGAGGGGGACGAAATTCGTCTGTACTATCGAGATAAGACTTACAATTATACGGTGGATACAGTTTTTGAAACCCACAACCGGGATTGGAGCGTGATCGAGCCCACTCCCCGGCCAGCCCTGACGTTAACTACCTGTACTCCGGTGATTAAACCGGTAGGGAAACCATACAACCGGCTCATAGTTCGGGCCTACCTGGACAAAGAAGCAGAATAGTCAGCTCGGCCTTCCGGTTTTGTTTCCATTTTGTGATTCACCTGCGTCCATCAGCGTGCATCGGCGGTTTCAAATCATTTCAGAGTAGCGGTCGGAAATTCCTTTTCCGGCCGCTTTTTATGTCTATGCACGTTTCCGGTCTATACTACCCTTCTTTCCACGTCAATTAGACTATTCGTAATCTAAAATATTTTACGGAAATTATGGAAAACAGGCAAATATAACCCGTCGGTGATCAATATGTGACTGAGAAGTAATCCGCCTGCCTTATATTTAAGTTACCTTCACCAAATGTAACCATTCCTGTTAAAACGGGCAGTGTACATGAGTAGATGATATTACTCATATAAAGAACAGTGAGTGGTATCGAGGTACGGCCAAGTGGTCAGGTGATTCGTGGAAGCAATGGACTGACTTTAAGCCGGGCCGGGGAGGTAGTCTTTTAGCTGATTTCTAAAAGAAAGGAGGGAAAAAAATGAGGAAATTCAGGCGCAAACGATGGGGAGTTATGGCAGTCTGTGTAGCGATTATGCTGCTGTTTACCTATAGTGTTACTTTGGCTGGTGTTGATGACAGTACTGTTGATGGTTTGTATGCACCCGGTGATGGTATCGAAACTGTAGAATCACCCGCCGTTGATGTTCCTGACACCGGGTTGGAGCAGGACGATCCGATGACCATTGATGCTGTTGATGCTCAAGTGGAAAGTAGTTTATCCGATGAAGAACCGGTGCCAGACGTTCAGGGGTTTGGTACTGCTGACAGTGAGATTGAGGTATCCGATGACCCTGCCGATTCAACTCTGGTGGCTGCAGGGCAACCAACTCAGGCCGAGGTTTTGAGAGATGATAACCAGGTGTACTGTTCTAAGCCGCCGCGGTTGGATAAGAGTTCGTTGAAGTTTGTGGGCCAGGGAACTGTTCCGGGCGTCGACAGCGTAGAGGTCAAGAAGGTGGTTGATGGTCCCCTTCCAGCAGAAGCAGCCGATTTTCCCGTAGCTATCTATAAGGATGGGGAAACCAGTCCGATTAGAGAAATCAATCTAACCGATGGTCAAATCAGTTCGGTTTCGCTGGAACCCGGGCAGTACACCATCGAGGAAACCGAAACCTATGGGGCAAAAGTGACCTATGCCCCGGGCAATACTTTCCAAGTTGGGGTGGGGTGTTCGCAGGTCTGGGCTGAGGTTAAGAATGTTGGGGATGAAGAGATGACAGGATCATCCATCTGGGAACTGTACTGGGTTGCTAGCGGCAATCCCAAGCCAGAGAAAGGTGGTATTTTGGTAACCTCGGGGACCATCCCGGCTCTAAAGCAAGGTGAGGTGTACCGGATAACCTACGACGCGGTGGACAATCCCCACGGTGCAGTGGGGAATTACATGTTCCGTGCGGAGCAAAGACCGGGACATCCCGGAACCGGTGAACTGTGGAGCGAAGCAATAACGGTAGAGTATGCAGA
>JAAZLJ010000110.1 GCA_012799365.1 Syntrophomonadaceae bacterium
AATTGGCCTGGGATCGGGGAGACATAGACAAAATAAACAAGTTTTTCGGTTATACGGTAAACGGGGATCGGGGCAAGCCAACCAATTCAGAATTCATAGCTATCATTGCCGACCGTCTACGTTTGGAGACCAGGGTTAGTTGATGTACTGCAGTCGACAAGTCCGGGAGCGAGCCGGGTAATACTCTTCGCAGTTACTGTTATTATTCTTCAGCGGGGTTACCATCGGTATCATGGACGTCTACTGTCCGGCCTTCCTTTTTTTCGGAAGGCTTTTTTTCTTTTTTGCCTTATATCTTGCTTGGACACTGGTAGGCCAAGGTGGTATTATGTATGGCAGGAGAAACTTGGATACACCAAAGGATGATATAGAGTGCAATTCAAAGGTAGAGCGCGCTTGGACAAGCGTACCAAGGATCTGGTTAAGAGACTACGCAAGAACGACATCGCATTTATTGACCATGACGACATCGACGAGGTAGCGGCGATGGGCTTGATCGAAGCTCGTCCTTTAGTAATAGTCAACTCCGACCAATCCATTACCGGTAAGTATCCCACTCGGGGAGTACTCAATATATTAAAAGCCGGTATAACTGTACTCGACGAGGTAGGACAGCAGCCATTTGAACAGTTGAAAGAAAACCAAATGGTGGAGGTGCGGGGAGGCAGCATTTACCAGCAGGGCCGCCTGGTAGCTACTGGGAATGTACTTACTATCGCTGATGTGGAAGCCAGGCTGAGCGAAGCTCAGGATAATTTTAAGGATGAACTGGAGCGTTTCGTCGAAAATACGCTGGAATATGCGCGCAAAGAAAAGGGTATTCTGCTTGATTATATTGAACTACCGCAGCTCAGAACTCGCATCAAGGGACGCCATGTACTGATAGTGGTGAGGGGTAAGAACTACAAGGAAGATTTAAAAGCTATCACCACGTATATAGAAGAACAAAAACCGGTCTTAATCGGAGTGGATGGTGGGGCTGATGCTTTGGTGGAGTACGGCTTGCGTCCGGACATTGTGGTGGGGGACATGGATAGCGTCTCGGATGAAACCCTGCAAAGCGGTGCCGAGATAGTGGTTCATGCTTACCCCGATGGTCGTGCTCCCGGGCTGGAACGGGTACAGAAAATGGGGCTGCCAGCCAAGGTGGTACCGATGCCCGGAACCAGTGAGGATGTAGCCATGATTCTGGCTCATCAAAATGGGGCAGAATTATTAGTAGCAGTTGGTACCCACTCCAATATGATTGATTTTTTGGAAAAGGGCCGTAAGGGGATGGCCAGTACTTTTCTGGTCAGGTTACGGGTGGGTTCTATTCTGGTGGATGCCAAAGGGGTCAGCCAGTTATACCATCAGCATCTGCGGGCCAAGTACCTGGTACAGCTTCTGGTAGCGGCCTGTATCCCGATAATTATACTTTTATGTGTATCCCCTTCTACCAAGTCTTTTTTGCGGTTGATAAGTTTGCAGTTCAAGTTGTTGTTTAATTTATAAACCACGATACCACCGACGAATGAAAGCAGCATAATACTTTCCGGTTAAAGGTCTTCGTATCTCCAGTGTATATTTTTATATTAATCAGCATTCATCGGTTTCAAAAATTATTTTCATAGCATAATCATTGTTTGGGAGTGATGGCATGATAGACCTGAGGTATCATATCGCCACCATCATCGCCATATTCCTGGCCCTGGGGGTAGGTATACTGATTGGTAGTACCGTGGTGGGCGGTGATGTGCTGGTTGATCAGCAGAAGAAGATGATTGACCAACTGGAGGGCCAGTTTGATATATTGAGGGAACACGAATCGGAACTGCTGGCGGAAAACAAATTTGTAAACAGCATGTTGGGACAGTATGAGGATTTTAGTCGAGCGGTACTGCCTCCTTTAATTAAAAATAGGTTAAAGGATCACAGAATGGCGATAGTAGTTACCGGGGGTACTGATATTCCTTCTGGCTTATTAAACTCTTTATCCCTGGCTGGAGCTAAAGTTACCTCTACTACCGTTATTCTGCCAGGTATGGTTATGACTGACCAACGATTAAAAAGCAAAGTATGTAATTTCTATGATATGGAGGAAGGGGCTGTCGAGGAAGAGGTGCGGGGTACCATAGCTCGTAACATAGGCGAAGTTTTGCTGCACCAGGATGATGCAGCGGCCCGGAATTTTCTGCAGGAAAATAATCTGGTGAAGTTTAACGGTGAATACGCGGTGGAGCTGAATGCGGTTTTGCTCCTGGGTGGAACCAACAATGTGGGTAACTACTTTCCGGAGACGGTGGATGTACCGCTTATTTACTATTTAACAGAAAATGAAAAGGAAGTATACGGGGTGGAGGCCTCTCAGGTGCAGCACTCCTATATGCAGATTTACCAGCGCCACAAAATAAGTACGGTCGATGACATCGAAATTGCTCCGGGGCAGGTGGCTCTCATTCGGGCCATGGAAGGCGAAGCTGGGGACTACGGCGTAAAGTCAACCGCCAAGAAGTTTATTCCGTCTCTACCGGCCGAGTATCTGGAGGGAATGTAGAGTGAAGACCGTAACGGTAGTAATTCCGGCTTACAATGAACAGGAGCGTATTGCGGACACCATACATGCTGTCAAGGAGCGTGGTTTTGCTGCGGAAATAATCGTGATTAACGATGGTTCCCAGGACAGTACCGCAGAACGGGCCCGGGCTGAAGGGGTTACAGTGCTGGATTTAAACCCCAATCAGGGGAAAGGGGAAGCTCTTAATCGGTCGGTTCCTTACATAAACGGTGAGATAGTGGTGTTCCTGGATGCGGATCTGGGGGCCTGTGCCGGGCAGGGTGAATTATTGGTCAAGCCGGTAATGGAAGGACAGGCTGACCTGACTATAGCTCGTTTTCCTCGAGCTCGCAAGAAAGGGGGATTCGGGCTGGTAAAGGGCCTGGCCGCCCGGGCCATTCGTCGGGAGGGGATGGAGGTTACCGAGCCGCTTAGCGGGCAGCGGGCTATGACCAAAAAGGTGCTGTTGGATGTTCTGCCTCTAAGTTCAGGATTCGGACTGGAGGTAGGTATGTCTATTCGGGCGCTGCGCCGTGGGTATCGGATAGTTGAGGTGGATACCACTATGACTCATGCCGAGACCGGGCGGGATCTTCAGGGGTTTTTGCACCGGGGACGGCAGTTCCTGGATGTGCTCAAGGTGATTATCAAAGAAGCTAAAGGGGTGGGGACGTGAATTTTTGGCTGTCGATCGGGTTGACGGCTGCATTGGGTATAACGATTGAGGCACTGGTTTTGCTTATGCTGCTGCCCATGCTTAAGAGATCGGGCGTGGTAAGAGAAAACTTTCAGGAGGTTTACATACCAGCCGCTGTGGGTATTACCTTTCCTATAACCATACTGCTGTGTTATATCGCCCTCGAGCTGGCGGGGGTCTATGGGGGAGAAGTGTATACCCTGTACCTGGCGGCAGTCGCTCTTATATGTCTCCTGGGGCTTCTCGATGACCTTATAGGTACCCGAGAAAGTCTCGGTTTTCGGGGTCATTTCAGCCGCTTGTTTAAAGGTGAGCTCACCACCGGGGCCCTTAAGGCCCTGGGCGTAGGGTTTATCTCCCTATTCCTGGCGGTTTTTCTTTCTTCCGATGCGATAGATATTGTGGTTAATACCTTGCTGCTGGCCCTTTTTACCAATATAATCAATTTACTTGATTTGCGGCCGGGGCGTGCTATTAAAGGGTTTTTATTTTTCGCTGTTATCATTATGCTGTTGGTCCGGGTTGATTACCTGATGTTTATACCTCTGATGGCGGCTGTACTTTTCTATTTTCCTTTTGATCTGCGGGCCAAAGCAATGATGGGTGATGCCGGTTCCAATGTGCTGGGGTTTAGCCTGGGCCTGGCGTGTGTAATGGGGATGGAATTTTCTTTTCGAGTAGGAACTGTAATACTACTGATATTAATACATATCTTTACCGAGAAATACTCCCTGACGAAAATTATTGAGCGAGTAGGGGTGCTGCGTTACCTGGATGAGCTGGGAAGGAGTTGACAAGGTTTGGTTAATAGAGAAAGGCTGGTGCGGGAATTTATTGAACTGGTAGAGACCGATTCCGAATCCGGCCGAGAAGGTAAGTTAAGAGACCTGCTTATGGTAAAATTGAGGGCTCTGGGGTTGGAGGTAGAAGAAGACGAGGCCGGGAAGAAAGTGAACGGGGAATCCGGGAACCTGATCGCTCGTCTTGATGGAACGCCAGATAAGCCCTCTATTTTATTTAGTGCCCATATGGATACGGTGAGTCCCGGAGTTGGGGTCAAGGCGGCCATCCGGGGTGAGACCATCTACTCGGAGGGTGAAACCATCCTGGGGTCGGATGATAAGGCGGGTATCGCGGCTATATTGGAAGCCCTGCGGGTGGTGAAAGAGGTCGGATGGGCTCATCCGCCTCTGGAAGTGGTGTTTACCGTTAGTGAAGAACAGGGATTAATGGGTTCTAAAAATCTCGATTACTCCCATCTGAGTTCCCGTTCAGGCTACGTTCTAGACGGTTCGGGCGAACCGGGAACCATCATAACCAGAGCTCCGTGTCATAATGAGATCTGTTTTGAAGTATTCGGCAAAGCAGCTCATGCTGGAATCAATCCGGAAGACGGTGTTAATGCCATTCAGGCTGCAGCCCGGGCTCTGGCAGATTTAGAGTTGGGACGTATTGACAAAGAGACTACCTGTAATCTGGGTATTATCGAGGGGGGACGGGCCCGTAACATAGTGCCCGGGTACTGCCGTATCGTCGGAGAAGCTCGCAGTCTGTCACGCGAACGCCTACAAGATTTGACCGGGATTATGGTTGAGCATTTTCGGCATCGGGTATCTGAGTATGGAGCAGAAAGCCAGGTGCAGGTAGAGATGCTTTACCCGGAAATGGACCTACAACCTGACGATCCAGTGATCAAGTTGGCTCGACAGGCGGTGGTAAATCTCGGCAAGAATCCGGTGTTGGAGAGTACTGGTGGTGGCAGTGATGCCAATGTTTTTAACGGGAAGGGTATTCGTTGTGCCAACCTGGGCATCGGGATGCAGTCGGTACATACCACCGATGAGTTTATCCATATCAAGGACCTGGTGGATAATGCACGGTTGGTAGTGGAAATCATTAAGGAAGCAGGGAGAACTTGATCAAGCTAAAACGAGGAAAAATAGTTCGTATCCTGGCGCAGCGGCCCGGCCTGACGGAAATGGTAGTGGAACTGGACGGCCAGGAGGCCAGAGCTATAAACTATGATGACCTGACGGGAACGGTGGAACCAGGAGAAGAAGTGCTGCTGAATACCACTGCGGTAGCCCTGGGATTGGGTACCGGTGGGTCCCATTTTGTGGTGGCTTCACTGGCGGGACGGGAAAAAGATATTTCCGGCCCGGGCCATATAATGAAGCTGCGTTATACACCGCTGCAGGTCAGGGTGTTGAGTGTAGAAGAAGAGGACAGTCCTTATCGAGAAGCCATGATGAGAGCGGAAAGCCTGGAGGGAATATCGGTATTGGTAGGGACTTTACATTCCATGCTGGCACCGGTTTGTGCGGTTTTAAAGCGGTATACGGGATGCAGGATCGCCTATTTAATGACCGATGGTGCCAGTCTACCCATGGCTTTCAGCCGCACGGTAGTGGAATTGAAGGAGAAAGGGCTGCTGGAGGGAACGGTAACCTGTGGTCATGCCTTTGGCGGGGATCTGGAGGCGGTAAATATTTACTCCGGGTTATTGGCAGCACGCCACGTGCTGGGAGCCGAGGTTATAGTGGTACTAATGGGACCGGGCATTGTTGGTACCGGTACCAGGTGGGGGTTTACCGGGGTGGAGCAGGGTGAGATACTGAATGCGGTAGATACCCTGCAGGGGGTACCCATAGCAATACCTCGTATAAGTTTTAGCGATAAGCGCGCCCGGCATCGGGGCCTGAGCCATCATACCCTGACCGTTTTGTCGCAGGTCTGTAAGGTGTCATGTTTGGTGCCCCTGCCCCGGTTGGAGTCGGAAATGATGGAGGATATTTTCGCTCAGATTACCGGGGAGAATCTGTGGTCTCGTCACCGTTTTGCCCTGGAGGATGGTGGTTCGGTGCAAAAGGCTCTGGAGCATTACGGGTTACGGGTTACCACTATGGGCCGGGGCCTGGATGAGGATCGGGAGTTTTTCCTGGCCTGTGGTGCCTGTGCAGCAGCGGCCGGCAAGATGGTTAAGGGCGGGAAAATTAATTACATCAATGCTGGTTGAGAGCGATAAAATCGATGAGCTTCAGGTGCCGGGGGAATCGGGATAACTGGGATTGAAGCTGCTTAACCTTGCCGATGAGGATTATTCTCTGGGAGCAGTAGATTATTTCCATTATCGTTCACCTCTTATGGTAAGGTTATGCTCCAGGTGTTGGTTTATGCATCCAGTAAGTTTAGTGGATAGGAGGCGCTATGGTAATGGCGGTATATGTGGAAAAAACGGTTAGCAGTGATAAAATATTTTCGGGGAAAATACTGAATCTGCGGGTGGATACGGTAGAAATGCCTGACGGCAGTACGGCCACCCGGGAAATAGTGGAGCACCATGGAGCCGTGGCGGTGGCAGCAGTGGATGCGGAGGGAATGATCTATCTGGTGCGGCAGTATCGCAAACCTGTGGAAGAGGTTCTGCTGGAGATTCCGGCGGGCAAGTTGGAAATCGGTGAGGATGCTGTGGAGTGTGCCCACCGGGAGCTCCTGGAAGAGACTGGCTTGAAGGCTGAATCGTTGGAGAAGGTTTTTACATACTACACCACTCCGGGCTTTACGACGGAGGCTATTCATATTTTTGTTGCCAGCGGGCTGACCCAGTACGAGGCTCAGCCGGACGAGGATGAGTTTTTGGATTTGGTAAAGCTGCCCCTGGATGAGGCTTATGCCATGATTCGGTCGGGCGAGATTAAAGATGGCAAAAGCATTGTGGCTCTTCAGCATCTCAAGCTGATACGGTAGCCTTTTGCTATGAAAATAAGACGTAGATAATACAGAATAGCTGTCCTCTTTAGCTGATAGCAGATCTTTATGATACCGGAGGTATCACCATCAGAGACATGAAAACTACAATTTATGGAATGTGGTAAACCCGCTCGCTCCCCGACTTGTCGACTGCAGTACATCAGCTCGCTTCGCTGTGTACTGCAACGTCGACTTCATATGTCGCTTCGCCGGGTTACCATATTCCCTGTAAGGATTGTTTTGTATTTTCAGCGTATTCATAAGTTTTCTGCGTTCTTTGCGTCGTCTATTTTTTTCATAGGCAGGTGGGTTGAACTGAAACAGTTCTATGCGGATTTACATGTGCACATCGGGCGGGCAGGCGGGAAACCGGTGAAAATCACTGCTTCCCGGCAGCTTACCGTGGAAAACTTGTTGAGACAGGGGGCTCCTTGTAAGGGGCTTGATATCATAGGGGTGGTAGATGCCGCCAGCTCGTTGGTGCTGGATGAAATCGAGAAGATGGTGGCTCGGGGTGAACTGGAAGAAGTCCCGGGAGGGGGCCTGCTGAGCAGAGACGGGGTGTTGTTGATACTGGGTGCTGAGGTGGAGACCAGGGAAGGTGCCCATTTTATCTCATATCTTCCGTATCTCAGCAGTGTAAGGGAGCTGCAGAGTTTTCTGGCTCCCCGGGTTACGAACTTGAACCTCTCGACGCAGAAGATCCGAGCCGGGGTGAAAGAGGTAATTGCAGCCACTCTGAATCTGGGTGGTTTTTTCTGTCCTGCTCATGCTTTTACCCCTCACAAGGGGGCTTATGGCTGCTGGGTGAATCGGTTGGAGGTGGGGCTGGGTAATATGCTGGATCAGGTAGACGTACTGGAACTGGGTCTCAGTGCGGATACTGCTATGGCGAGCATGATCGGTGAAACCGAACGATTTCAGTTTTTATCTAATTCGGATGCTCATTCCTTGCCCAATGTGGGTCGGGAGTACAACTGCCTGGCTTTGAACGGAAAGAGTTTTGCCGAGATTCAGCTGGCAGTGGCTGGCAAAGAGGGACGTGAGATCGAGGCCAATTACGGTATGCACCCCCGGTTGGGTAAGTATCACCGTACCAGCTGTCCGGGATGTGGACATATCGCGGAAGGGGAGCCTCCGGTGACCGTTTGCGAAGTGTGTGGTTATCAACGGGTGGTGATGGGAGTGCTGGATCGGGTGTACCAGATTAGGGATTCTCCTGTTTCGGGAGTACGACAGGCCTACCATTATCGGGTTCCGCTGCTGATGATACCGGGGGTGGGGCCCAAGCTTTATGAGCGGTTGCTGGCCGGAGTTGGTAGTGAAATAGAAGTCCTGGAAAAGGCCAGTTTGGGGGCTATCGAGGAAATCGCTGGTAAAAAAGTTGCTTCATATATCGGAAAAATGAGGTGCAATCAGCTATCTATTGTGCCGGGTGGAGGAGGAAAGTATGGCAAGGTTCAAAAACATCAGGGTGACGACTGATGCCAGCGGAGCCCAGCAGGCGGCCCGGGAGGGACTGCTGGTAATGGTAGTGGATATCATTGATATGTCCACCACTCTGGAAAGTGCGTTGGATGCAGGAGCTTACCGGGTACTGGGAGCCAGTCCTGATTTTACCCGGGCTCCGGTTGCAGTTGATCCCGAAGACATTGGGCGTAAGGCCGCTGATTGGGCCCGGGAAGCTGGAACCGGTATAGTCGTAGTATCTGAACCACGGGTAGGCAGTGACCAGGAAAGGCTGGCCCGCTGCCAGAAGCTCCTACGGGGCATTGAGTCACAAGGAGGGTGCCTTGAGGCGGTGGTACCTAATCTGGGAGCGGAAACCCCGCGGATAACTGCCATGGAGGATCGGATTGTGGTGGCAGTTACGGATACGGGGGGAGTCGCCTTTGATGCTGCTTTTCAAGTGAATCCAGGCGTGGTTACCGGTACTGTGGCCCGGACTCTGGCGCAAAAAGGACTGCAGCCAGCTCTTACTGCGGTGCGCCGGGCGAAGAACTTGATGCAGGATAAGGCGGGTATAGCCGTGGTGGCGGCCAGCCGTAACTCTCTGGAGGATGTACTGGCGGCCCAGTTTATCGCCAATCTTTTGATGGGCGAAGGTATTGATTAGAGAAGTGATAAAACGGGAAGCCCCTTCCTGGTGGAAGGGGCAGTTCAGAAGTTATTCTTTTTCCTCGTAGTAGAAATTCTGCAGCTTGATAACAAATTGGTCCACCATGCGGTCGAATTCAGTTCCTTCAGTATTCTCTACCCGCATGGGATTCCCGGAGGGAGACTCGTCCTTCGACCATCCGGAAAAGACCGGCATATAGTTGCCCAGTATTCCAGCCAGGCGGGGTAATAATATGGCAAAAGCCAGTACGATCACCGCTACTTTAGCCAAATTTAATAGTTTTTTCTTCCAGTTATTAACGATTATAATCATGAAGTACACCCCCTATGTCTCACTTGATAATGGTCTCCAGCAGCCAGGGAGACAAAAAAGCTTCGATAAGAGCGCCCACCAGTAACACCAGCAGCAGTAGTACCATAATTCCTGTATAGGTTAATATCCCCTGAGCGAGAGGAACCTCGCTGGTGAACCTGCCTCGAACTATGTAGAAGGAAAAATTGATACCGATCACGGCGCAGGCAATGGCCAGGGGAACGTACACTATATTCTGAGGTAATACCGAGAGCAGGGCTATAAGAAATCCCAACCAGGCTTTTTCCTTGATTAGAAAGCCAAAGGTAAATCCCAGCGAAAAACCCCTGACGAAAACGATGGCCAGGATTATCGGTACACCTATAACTGTAAGACCCAGAAACCAGACGGCTATCACCGTCCGGGCTTGATTGAGAAACGCCGGTAAAAATATCCGGTTTCCTTCGTGATAAGCTACCATTCCCCCTTCTAAAAAACCGTTTATCATCTGCTGCAAATGGCTGCGAGTCCCTCCAGCCAGGTTATTGGCATTAATTTCCCCTATAATTAGTCCCAGTACAAAGACACCAGTGATCAGTAGATATTGCCACAAATTATTCCGAATATGTTCTTTCATCCAATACCTGATTTTCATGGTTAAAACTCCTCACCCGTTCCCTTAGGAAATTCTATGGTGCCAGTCCATACTTTATTCTTAAATGATATACGGTGGGGACCTGTAACTTTACCGTTAGTGTCCGCCGGGGATAAACTTGCAGCTTGAAGCAGGAAACTGGGTGGATGTGTATAATATTCCAGTTAGGACATATTTTAAGGAGTACATAACATGAATGAATATCTGCAGTTGTTCAGAGCTTACTTGAATTTTGAAAAAGGATTATCATCCAATACCCTGGAGGCTTATTCCAGGGACCTGCGCAAGTTTTTTGCTTACCTGCATCGGCGGGGCATAAAACAACCGACGGAAATAAAAAGAACCGACATTGTGGATTACCTGGGTTGGATGTTGGACCAGGGGGCTGCTTATTCGAGTATGGCCCGATCCTTATCTACTTTAAAAACTTTCTTTCGGTTTATGATTCAGGACGGATATTTGGAGCATAATCCTACTGATAATGTTGAAAGCCCGAGATTAAGGCGTCGTTTACCCGAGGTGTTATCGGTAAAGGAAGTGGAACTTCTCCTGGATCAGCCGAACCCGGTTACTGTAATAGGAATACGGGATCGAGCCATGCTGGAGTTGATGTATGCTACGGGGCTGCGGGTATCAGAGCTTTTATCTTTACAGTTGGATGATATCAACTTGACTGCGGGCTATGTCCGGTGTCTGGGTAAGGGGAGAAAAGAGCGTATAGTACCGGTTAACCAGACCTCCACATTCTGGGTAGAAAGATATATCGGGCGGTCTCGCACCCAGCTGGTTAAAAACCATCTGGAAAGAACTCTTTTTGTAAATGCCAGAGGCAGGAAGTTAAGCCGGCAGGGGTTTTGGAAAATACTGAACGGGTACACTCGTCAGGCAGGGATTAACAAGTCAATAACCCCTCATACCCTGCGCCATTCTTTTGCTACCCATCTGCTTAAAAATGGGGCGGATTTGCGGGCGGTGCAGGAAATGCTGGGACATGCTGATATAAGCACCACTCAGATCTATACGCATTTGACCAGAACCCATCTGCGTGAAGTCTATCAAAAAAGTCATCCCCGGGCTTAGCTAATTGACCCGGAGGTAATACTCTTGGGACAAGGATGTCAGAGTGCTATCTGCGTTTTAGTTTTCATAGTAGACATTCATGTCGTCGTAACGATACCACCGACGAATGAAAACAGCATATTATCGTAGAGTATTAATCGGCTCGCTCCGATACTCCTCGACTGCAACACATCGACTTGCCTCGGTGTGAAGCGGACCCCTCAGGATTCGGCGTCCATGCACTCAGCCCTCGGTGCTCGAAACGTCCTGTTTCTCGCTCCGCTTCACAGCCCTCGGCTTCGCCGTGTGTAGCTACGTCTCGTCGTAAGTCGCTCGACTCGGTTAATACTCTCCCTAGTAGATTGCTGCATCTTCAATGTATATTGTTACTATTATCTGCGTTCACCAGCGGTTTCGAATTTTACAACAGGAGGCGGAACATGACCAGAAGAGTTTTTCTAATAGTCCTGGATAGTGCTGGAGTTGGAGCCCTGCCAGATGCCCATCTGTATGGTGATGCCGGCAGTAATACCCTGGGTAACCTGGCGGCGGTGAGGGGAGGCCTGAATCTGCCTCACCTGGGCCGGCTGGGCCTGGGTAAGATTGTAGAACTGCGTGGAGTTGAGGCCCCGAAAACCCCCCTGGGAGCCTATGGCAAGATGGCGGAAAAATCACCAGGCAAAGATACCACTACCGGCCATTGGGAGATGATGGGCATAGTTCTACCCCATCCGTTTCCGACCTATCCGAACGGATTTCCACCCGAGATTATCCAGGAGTTCGAACAGCAGATAGGACGAAGAATACTAGGGAATAAGGCGGCTTCCGGCACCGCTATTATTGAGGAATTGGGCAAGGAACATATGGCTACTGGTTATCCAATCGTATATACTTCGGCGGACAGTGTATTTCAGATCGCGGCTCATGAAGAAATCATACCCATTGATGAATTTTATCGGATGTGTGAGATAGCCCGGGAAATGCTGAAGGGGGAGCACGGGGTAGGCCGAGTGATTGCCCGACCCTTTATCGGTACTCCGGGCAGTTTTACTCGGACGGCGAGGCGGCATGACTATTCACTTACACCTCCCGGCCCAACGGTGCTGGATTTCATTTCTGCTTCGGGGAGGGAGGTAATAGCCGTGGGGAAAATAAATGATATTTTTGTGGGTCAGGGAATTACCGGGAGTAGACCCACCGAGGATAATCGTGATGGGATTAGTACGGTGTTGGAGTTGATGGATGATGATTTCGATGGTTTATGTTTTGTTAATCTGGTTGATTTTGATATGCATTATGGACACCGGAATGATGTCGAAGGTTATGCCCGGGCTTTAGAGGATTTTGATGCCTATCTGCCCCGCATCATGGAGACCATGAAGCCGGGGGATGTGCTGGTCCTCACTGCGGATCACGGGTGTGACCCGACCACTCCCAGCACCGATCACTCCCGGGAGTATGTACCGGTTCTGGTATATGGGGAAGAGATTCTTCCGATACCGGTTGGGGTACGGAAGAGTTTTGCTGATCTGGGCCTGACCGTGGCGGAGCTGCTGGGGGTGGCGGTGGAGGATATTTCTGGGCGGAGTTTTGCTTCTCTGATAAGGAGGATGCCCGAGTGAATGCCTACGATATTATCAAGAAAAAACGAGACGGAGCGGA
>JAAZLJ010000111.1 GCA_012799365.1 Syntrophomonadaceae bacterium
ATATAGGGCCCCTGGCAGTCAAATGTTTCACGTGAAACATTTTTAAAAAGGGTTCCCGATGGGCGGTACGTCTACAGTGGTGGATGGCGTGTCCCAGGGGAATCTTTTTGTTTAATGCCTATAATCATCTGCCATGTGATTAGCGTACAATAGGTTACCGGAGCTATCCTGGATATATAAAGGGTCACAGTGGCATGTGGCCGACGAGACTATAATTAAATTACGAAAGGCAGGTAAAAACCTGGGTTTCTGGCAGCATAGGATGATAACCGCCAGAGCTAGTTGATGAAAAGGAAGAGAGTTGGCAGAAAGAACGCTTCAGGAGTAGCCGATTTTGTTGACCCGGCAGATGGGTGGGTTTCTAGTTGCAAGTAGGGCCTGTATTCTGAGCAACACTCCGTGGAAGTGAATCCTGCAGGCTGCCCGTTCTATAGGTCGATAGAACGTCAGAAAATTGGATACTATATAGTTTGAGAGAACCAGGTTGATTATGATTTATTTAGATAATGCCGCGACCTCATTCCCCAAGCCACCCGTGGTATGGGAAGCCATGGAGGATATTATTAAGAATAAGGGCGCTAACCCGGGAAGAAGCGGACACCGGTTATCGGTAGAAGCCGGGAAAATAATGTGGGATACTCGGGAGCTGCTAGCAGCGTTTCTTAATGCTGATGATCCAGAAGAAATAATATTTACTTCCAATGCAACTGAAGCGCTCAACCTGGCTATAAAGGGGTGCTTGAAGCATGGCGACCATTGTATTACCACCAGCATGGAACATAACTCCGTAGCCAGGCCCATCCATGAACTGAAACCTCTGGGTATTGAGTTTGATATAGTGCAGGCAGATGGACAGGGAATCGTTAAACCTCAGGATATTAGAAGGGCCATCCAGGAGAATACGCGATTGATTGCGGTAACCCATGGGTCCAATCTGACCGGTAGTATCCAGCCGGTAGAGGAGATAGGCGCTATATGCAGCGAGGCAGGGGTATACTATCTGGTGGATGCGGCTCAAACCGCAGGTATCCTGCCTCTGGATATAAAGAAAATGGGAGCTGATATGGTGGCCCTCCCCGGACACAAAGGCTTGTATGGCCCTACCGGTACGGGAGTACTATATTTGAGAAAAGGGCTGATATTAAATCCGCTCAAGGTAGGAGGGACGGGAGGCCAGTCCGAAACCTTGCACCAACCATTGAACAGTCCGGATCGGTACGAGAGTGGAACTCCCAATACAGTGGGAATTGCTGGCTTGCAGGCCGGTCTCAAGTTCGTAGCTCGGGTCGGGGTTCGTAACATAGAGGCCAAAGAGAAAGAGCTCCTGGCATTGATGTTAGCCGGTTTGAGACAGTATGACGAAGTTGAAATATATGGTCCTGAGGAAATCGCATACCGTCTACCGGTGGTGGCATTTAACATCAAGGAGGCGGATGCGTCCGAAGTGGGTTTTATCCTGGATCGGGTCTATGATATCGCAGTACGAACCGGGTTGCACTGTGCTCCCCTCGCCCACCGTACCATGGGTACTCTGGAAAAGGGAGCTATTCGGGCCAGCCTGTCCTATTTTAATGAGCGCC
Source organism: Syntrophomonadaceae bacterium (assembly GCA_012799365.1). GTDB lineage: Bacteria > Bacillota > Syntrophomonadia > Syntrophomonadales > Syntrophothermaceae > JAAZLJ01. The sequence goes on from JAAZLJ010000111.1 coordinate 1,581, forward strand.
GGGAAGTGGAGTTTTTCATTGGAGCCATAGGGAGCATTATCAAGGATATGGCATGAAAAGCCGTGGTTGCTATGAAAATAATTTGAAACCGCAGATATATGCTGATGGACGCAGATGAGTCGCAAAATATCCACAGAAAACTTTTGAAAACGCTGAGTGAAGAATTAGACGCAGAAGAACGCAGATAATACAAAAAAATATAAAGTAGCTCTTACGGGGAGTATAATAAATAAGTCCCACCGACCGATATTGTTATTTCTGTTGATCAGGCGTAATAGCACAAATGGTTGCTTGTTCTTTAATACGGAAAAAATAATATGTACCAGCTTATTTATTACAGCACCTGGATCAGCACCTCTTTTTAGGCGCAGCAAGTAAGTTTTCAGGAGCAGGGTAAGCATGTAGTAATGCCAGTGGTGTTTTTGCACCTACATCCTTAAATATTTTCGAAAACCCAGGGCATGGGCCGTTTTCATTCTCTGATGGTGATACCGGTATCATAGAGGTCTGCCATGAAAATTGAAACCAATTAAAAATAAGCCAACGATGTTTCGCCAGTGTCGGCGTATCGAAGCGCATCCTGAGCGCTGATCGAAGTCGAGGTCGCAGTACACACGCAACGGAAGGCTGTTAAGTGGAACGAGAGATAGGACGTTTTGGGTACCGAAGGCTGAGTGCATGAAGGTCGAATCCCGAAAATTGTTTCACGTGAAACAATTCGATACCGTGCATTCGACGAGAGTGGAGGAGCGAGTGTACCAACACACTCACTCCATAAACGTACTGTTTTATACTTTGATGGTGGTACCGTCGGTATCATAAGGGTCTAAGATGACAACAGGCTCATAGCCTGGTGTAATATTTCGCGGTAAACAGCGTCCACGGGGAGGTCATGGGTGATGGCAATTCTACGACAGTCTTCATACTCCGGGGCTATGCGGGGGGGCAGGCCATGGAGACGGGCTATTTTGACTTTGGCCTTACCCCAATGAGTATCGATCTCAACTGACTCGCGAGGCAGAACCCGGCGTTCCGCCAACCAGTGCCTTACTCCCAGAGTGGAAGTGTGGGCCAAAAGCAAATCTACCAGTTGGGGAATATCAGAGGGCGATGCCAGAACCGTTATCAGGGTTCCAGGGCGCTCTTTTTTCATCTGTACGGGCGTGAAGTAATAATCAAGGGCCGGAGAGGCAATGAACTGTTCAGCCAACCAGGAAAAATGTTCGGCGGGCATATCATCGACCTGGGTCTCAATCACCCCTACTTTTTCTATGGATACAACATTTGTTGGGTTGGCGTCCTCGCCAATAAGGAGACGCAGGACATTGGGAGTATCTGCTCTTTTGCTCTTTCCTGCTCCATACCCTACCCTGTGCGGAATCATAGAGGGCAGAGGGCCAAACTCCTCGGTCAGTACCCGGAGTAAAACCGCGCCAGTTGGTGTAACCAGTTCGATATCGGTATCCACACCGTAACATGGAATGCCGAGCATAAGTTCCACACTGGCCGGGGCGGGGAGGGGGTAAACTCCGTGGGCCATTTCCAGGCAGCCGCGGTTCCAGGGCAGTGGTGAAGCGACAACGTTGTCAACCCCCAACTCATCAAAACCGAGTAAGCACCCGACCACATCGGCGATGGTATCGAGAGCACCAAGTTCGTGAAAATGAACCTGTTCTATCGGTACGCCGTGGACGCGGGCCTCGGCCCTTGCCAGCAGGCGGAAGGCCGTCCGGGCACGATTCTGAATCTTTTCCGGTAAGTCGCTGGCGGTCAGCAATTCGGTGATGGTAGTCAGGTTGCGGAAATAGGTGGAAGTCGGGCATACTACCTGGACGTCTGTACAACTAATACCCATTACTTGCTGCTTTTTAACTGCCAGGGTCAGTGGTTCGATAGGTAAAGAGTTAATACCGGCTTCGATGCTGTGGGCATCAGCTCCGATGTCAATCAGTGCACCCAATAACATATCCCCGGAGATGCCGGAAAAACAGTCCAAATATGCCAGTTTCATGAAACAACCTCCTTGCTGTATAATTTGAAACCGCAGGTGTACGCTGATGGACGCAGATGATAAAAATAGGGGCTTTAATGGTGATACCTTCGGTATCATGCACGTCTGTTATGCAAAGATTCCCTTGACCGCATGTTAACTCAATCCGGGAACAAACATGCAGGATAGGAACATTATAAGGACAGATTAACACAGATGAACACCAATTTGAAACAGGTGCCTGCAAAGCTTCGACCCCGGCATTCAGGTACGACTGCAGATAATATTACATGGTTTTACAATAATAGCATGGCCTGCTATTATGTTAGGAGAATAGCTGCGGAGGGAGTTAGTAGATGTTGGATATTAGTTGGATTAGCGAGAATCCTCAGCTGACCATTATCATGGCGCTGATTATCTTGCTGATTATCAGCAACCTGGTAATATTCTGGCGTTTGCGCAGTACTCGAGGGCTGCTGCATACGTATGAGAAATTGTTTAAAGATTATGACGGTACTACCGTTGATGTAATTTTGCAGCACGTATCAGAACAGCAGAAGAAGAGTCAAGCAGATGTAGAGGCACTAAGACAGCAAGTCGTCGACCTGGAGAAAAGATTGCCCCAGTTTATAAATCGACTGGCCATTCAGAGGTTTAAGGGTTTTCCTGATGTCGGAGGGGACATGTCATTTTCTTTAGCACTGTTATCAGATATGGGTGATGGAGTATTGCTTACTGGATTGTATGGGAGAGAGGAAACTCGGGTCTATGCCAAGCCTATCCAGGGGTTTAGTTCCAGTTATCAACTTAGCCGGGAAGAGGAAGAAGTTTTGCTAACGGCCCAGAAAATGTAGGTGTGATATGCAATGAAGCGAGACCGTCGGCGTCAGCGGCCCAAGAATGATAAAATCACAGTTATGCTTATTCCAGGAAACGCGCAGGAGACCAGAACCCTGGCGGTATCTAAAAGGTGGATCAAGTATTTGGGGATAGTGACCCTGGGGTTCCTGATATGTTTTGCTTGGTTGAGCTGCAGCATGTACAGTGCTCGCGAGGACGTAAAGAATGTTCGGGCGATAAAACATGATAATCAGCAGAAAGCTGAGCAATTGGAAAAGATGAGTGAGGTATTGAGTGCTTTAGAGTTGGAGAGACAAGAGATCGAAGAGAAGCAAGAGGAGATAAAACGCTTGATGGGTGTACGTCCCGAGACACCATCCCGTGGCGCGAGTTCTTCTCGAGACGGGGGTATGGGAGGGGGTGACCCACCTTCCCTGAAGGCGGGTGAGCTTACGGGGGAGCTGGAACGGGCTCATAAATCATTAAAGCAATACAGTTGTGACCTGAATAATCTCAAGGAGCATGTGGAGCGAAACCAGGCTTACTTTCTGGCCTTACCCAGCAACTGGCCTCTGGCCGGACGTATCACTTCTGAATTTGGCTGGAGGAAATCGCCTTTCGGTAAAAAGAAGGAGTTCCACCATGGGGTGGATTTAGCAGCTGATGTGGGGACACCGGTTATGGCAGCAGGCCGGGGTAAAGTGGTCTATGCGGGAAGGGACCGGGTCTATGGCCGCTTAATAAAGATTAACCATGGCAATGGATACATAACCTGGTATGGTCATAACTATCGGTTATTGGTCAAGGAAGGTGACCAGGTCGAGAAAGGACAGGTTATAGCCCGGTCGGGGAATTCCGGACGCAGTACCGGTCCCCATCTTCATTTTGCTGTGGAAAAAAACGGCAGCTACTGCAACCCGTTACTTTACTTGCCTGAGCCAAGGAGTTGAAAACTATGTTTAAAAGGCGCAGAGCCCCGGAATTTGACAATATCGATACAGTGATAGCCAACCAGGTCTTGATCAAGGGAAGGTTAGTGGCTGAGGGTTCAGCTCGCATTGACGGTCGTGTAGAGGGTGAGGTGGATATCAAGGGAGATGTGGTTCTGGGGGAAAAAGGTTATATCCAGGGCAACATAAAAGCCTCCAATCTACTCATAGGGGGTAAGATTGAAGGGAATGTTATTACCAGTGGTCGTACAGAGATACTGGCTACTGGCGAGGTCGTCGGCGATATAGCAGCTGATATACTGGTAATCGAAGAGGGCGCTATTTTTAGTGGTACTTCCAAAATGGTTCGTGAGCAACGGACTAAACGAAACGAACCCAAGTCCAAGGCGGCGGCTGCCAGTACTTAAACCTGAAGGCCCAAGGAGGTGCAAGCGATGTTTCGAGATCGTGGCGACGCGGGTAAACGCCTGGCCGAGTCCCTGGCTCGGGCGGGGGTGGTTTTCGATATTGTGATAGGAATACCGCGGGGTGGAGTGGCGGTAGCGAAAGAGATAGCAGGTCACTTCAAATGCCCGATGGATGTGGTCATGGCGCGTAAAATAGGCTCTCCTACCAATGAGGAGTATGCCATCGGAGCGGTAACCCCCGATGGAAAAATCTTCGTGGATGAAAGAGTACAGGAGTTTCTTGGCTTTGACCATGAACGTATCCAGCTCGAAGCCCGCCGTGTACAAAGGGAAATAAACCGACGGATTGCTCGCTATCGGTCAGGTAAACCTGGCCCGGACCTGGCGGCTAAACGAGTGCTGCTGGTGGATGATGGCATAGCTACCGGGTTTACTATCAAGGCGGCTGTGGCCTATCTGCGGCAGCAAGGTGCCAGCTATATAGCTATAGCGGTGCCAGTAGCTGCGAGGGAAGCGGTGCAGGAATTGGAGCCTATGGTAGATGACTTCTTCAGTCTGGAGGTTCCCGAGAAGTTTTATGCCGTAGGTCAGTTTTATGAGGACTTTTCCCCTGTGGATGACGAGGCTGTAATAGAGATGCTTAATGATTAATTCACTGCTATGAAAATAACTTTGAAACCGCAGATACACGCTGATGGACGCAGATGATAAAAATAACAAAATAACTTTATGCGGGAGTGTGGTAACCCGGCGAAGCGACATACGAAGCCGACGATGTTTCGGCAAGTGCCGGGCGTATCGAAGGCGAAGCCTGAGCGCCGGCCGAAGGCGACGTCGCAGTACACAGCGAAGCTGAGGGCTGTGAAACGGAGCGAGAAACAGGACGTTTCGAGCAGGGAGAACTGAGTGCATGGACGCCGAATTTCGACCGGTCCGCTTCACACTGAAGCGAGTTGATGTACTGCAGTCGACAAGTCGGGGAGCGAGCGGGTTACCATACTCCATTAATACGCTGTTTTCATGGCTCTGATGGTGATACCTTCGGTATCATGGATGTCTATAACGCGCAATAATACTCGGTATTTGGCATGAGCCTGATTCGCCTGGCCCTGGCGGTGCCAGCGGCCAGTCTTATTGA
>JAAZLJ010000112.1 GCA_012799365.1 Syntrophomonadaceae bacterium
CCATCGATAGGAATGCGGTTAATATGAACATTAAAAAGACTCAGGAAAATACTAATTTTAATCGCAGAACCGTTAAGGTAGATATCGTCGTAAACCTCCGAAATATCCATGACCACCCCATCAGCCGGCGAAACAACGGCTCCTTCCTGTTCGGGAACATACCGAAAAGGGTTGCGAAAAAAGAAAACACAGAACAGCGCCAACCCAAGCGGTACGGTCGACCAAAAAGGATTCCACCGGCAGCAGGCCGCAGCAATCACCAGAAAAACCATTATGTAAGGCAAACCCTCTCTGGCAATAGTATAGCTTCTCAATAAAGCTCAGCCCCTCGCCCCGCATTCCTTTGACTATTCTACCATCAAGTGTCGAGCTTGGAAATTACTTTATTTCATTCTATGCGCCGAATTCATCCATTAAACTGAAATCGGACGCCTATACTATACTTATCCTTCGCTTTTCCCAACAAAAAAGCCTCCCTTTTTTAAAGAGGCTTTGTAATAGTATAATCCAGATGCCTGGAATCAAAACATTATTTTACGGTGGTGGTTAAAATACCGACCGAATTAATTACCAGGAACAGCAGCAACACAGATTTGGGCTTAAAAACCTACCAAATAAAAAAACAGGCCTGACTCGCCTGTATTTTTTATCATCAGCTTACCCATAATATCAGCTTTTGTCTGCGTTTTTATGGTGGAGCCTAAGGGACTCGAACCCTCGACCTCCTCGTTGCGAACGAGGCGCTCTCCCGGTTGAGCTAAGGCCCCACACTCAGTCTAACTATAATTCTAATCCCTGCGGTGTTATTTGTCCAGAGGAACTCTGACTAATACAGTACGTTTTCTTCGGCCAGGATTTTATAAATGACCGGAACCACCTGTTTCTTACGGGACATGACCCCTTGTAGAAAGATGCTGCCATCTTCCAAAGGGTGGCCAAAGGCTTTTTCCACTACGTCTTTCTTGGTCCCCGCAGCCAGTAGTTCAGTCCCCTCCTCAAAAATATCAGTGACCATGAGCAGCATAAGTCGGTATCCACGCCGGGTACATAGCTCCTCCAATGCTTCCCGAATATCGGGCTGCCGATAACGAAAGGCTTGCAAGTCTACCGTCTCCACCTGGGATATGGCGAAGGCAGTGTTTCCGTGCTGATATTCCTTGAGATCCTCTCGAATCAGGCCGGCCAGATCATCCAGATCTTGATGACCGGTACGACGAAAGATCTCCTTCCCCCATTCCTGCACATCCAGCCCGGCCAGGTCGGCCAGGTGCGCTGCGACCCGTCGGTCTTTGGCGGTGGTGGTAGGTGAACGAAAGATCATGGTATCAGATAAGATACCGGCCAGGAGGAGACCGGCCAGATCAGGTTCCAAAACCAGTCCATAATCCTGGTAGCACTCTGCCACCAGAGTCGAAGTGGCTCCCACCGGTTCGTTACGGAAGAAAATAGGGGCAATGGTCTGCAGGTCACCTACCCGGTGGTGGTCAACAATCTCCAGAATTTCCGCCTCTTCTATACCTTCTACCGCCTGGGTTTTCTCGTTGTGATCCACCAAAATAACTTTCTTACGCTTCATCTGCAGCAGGTGGTAACGTGAAATCATACCCAGAAAGCGGTTGTCTTCGTCCACTACTGGATAGTTACGATAGCGGGTCATCAGCATCTGTTTTTTAGCTTCATCCACGGTCTCCCGCCGTTCAAACAACATCAGTCCCCGGGTCTTCATAACCTCTCCTACCTTACGGGACAGTATGGACGCCAGCAGCTCTGGAGTTTGTCTGAGATTAACCTCGCCGTTACCCAGGGTATCCAGATAGATCTGGGCTACGTCACCTACTGTTAGCAAGCCCAATAAACGGGAATCATTATCTACTACTGGCAGGGTTTTAATCTTCCCGGCTCGCAGCAGGTTACCCACTTCTACCAGGGTGGCATCAGGATGGATGGAGGTTGGCAGTTCCTCGTCCAGCAGATCCTCCACCTTGGCTCCTACATCGGTAACCAGGGCCGGTGCTTCAAATCCCAGATGCTGCAAAATAAAACGAGATTCAGGGTTAAGTTCTCCCGCCGCGGCGGCCACGTAATTACCATTGGTGGTATATGTTTTCAGACGGGCATAAGCGATGGCAGAAACCACCGCATCCACATCCGGATTCTTATGTCCTATGACATAGATAGGTTTCATAAAACTCCTGCTCCTCCTTCTTGAAATCTGGTATAAAAATTGAAACCGCAGATATACACTGATGGAGCACTCCGAACAATGCTGTTTTCATGGCTCTGATGGTGATACCTTCGGTATCATGGATGTCTATAACGCGCAATAATACTCGGTATTTGGCATGAGCCTGATTCGCCTGGCCCTGGCGGTGCCAGCGGCCAGTCTTATTGA
>JAAZLJ010000113.1 GCA_012799365.1 Syntrophomonadaceae bacterium
CCCCAGAACGTTGACAAGAGCGCTTAAATCTTTTCAATGCAGAATCCAGCGATTCGTTTTTACCTACTCTTACTTCGCTCACAATTTCCCTCCCCTCTGTCAACCGTAGCCATACAGCATACTCTCTATTTTACTTTATGCTTGAAACATGCGTCAAGATTAGCCCGGAGGCCATGCAAATTCCCTACCACCCAACAGATGGTAATGAAGGTGAAAAACCTCTTGTCCAGCTGGTTCACCACAATTGCTAACCAGTCGGTAACTCTCCAGGCTCAGTTCTTTGGCAACACGTGAAGCGGCTAATTGAATACTTCCCAGAAGTTCAATATCCTCTTCTGCAGCATCCCGTAATGAAGCCAGATGCCTTTTGGGGATCAGGAGGATATGTACTGGAGCAGTTGGATTTATATCATGGATGGCTATGATATTCTCATCTTCATATACTTTATTAGTATCGACCTCTCCGGTTCCCATACGACAAAACAGACAGTCCTCCAATTTCTCACCCCCTTGCTTTAAAATTACAAAGAACTTGCATGTATTGAAATTAATAAGGATTTGTCGCTATTATATTTTCCTTTATTCTAGCAAATAATAAACACAAAGAAAACCTATTCCATAGATATTTGAAGATGAGGTATTTTGTGGGCAATTCTCTCCGCCGCTTATCCCGAGGAGATTTTTGCGCATATAACCTTACAATTTGGTCAACCTATTAAAAATCAACTAAAAATCTGCAAGGAGGAATCAGGTGTGGATAAACAAAAGAATATGAGTCAGGGTGACCGGATTATGCGAGCAGTGCTGGGGGTATTATTCCTGTTAATAGGATTATCAACCGCCATCAGCACCGGGTGGAGCACATTTTTCCTCATTTTGGCCGCCTACGCTCTCATTACTGCCGCTCTGGCTTACTGTCCGGGCTATGCCCTGTTTGGCTTTTCAACCGACCCGCACCGGGCCACGGAAAATCAGGAGTAAAAGAAAACTCTCATCACCGAACCGCCCTGGATTATGGTGCCATTATTGGCTTACCACCGAGCCGCGAGCTTTATCACCCAGGTTCTCTTCCAATACCACGGGAACTAACCGGCCTCTCAACTCTTCACTACCTGGAAGTATAACCCGAATATAGTTATCAGTAAGCCCATCGTACAGGCCTGCGCCTGTACGATCTTCGATCAGAACCTCCAGGGTTTGTCCTACGAATTTATCGATAAATTGGGCCTTCTTTTCGGCCGCCAGTTGGATTAAGGTGCGGCTGCGCCGCTCGCAGGTTTGAGCATCAACCTGCGGCGACAGGCGGGCAGCAGTCGTACCAGGTCGGGGAGAATATCTGAATACATGCAGGTCATAAAACGGTGAGTCCTGGATAAGGTAAAAAGTATCTAAAAAATCCTGCTCGGTCTCGGTAGGAAAACCCACCATAACATCGCTGGTTAAAGCCAATCCGGGAACGCGAACCGCAAGACTATTGACTAACTTGCGATAAAAATCCCTGGTATAGCGCCGGTTCATCAGAGGTAAAATGCGGTCACTACCGCTTTGCAGGGGAATATGCAGGTGACGACAAATCCGCGGCTCCGTCTCCAATAGATGGATCAACTCTTCACTCACTTCCAGGGTTTCAATGGAGCTTAAACGCAAGCGATACTCACCAGGCAGCTTCAATACTTCCTTAAGCAGCTGAACCAGATTCCATCCATCAATATCCCGCCCGTACATCCCGGTATGAATTCCAGTGAAAACTAATTCCCGGTATCCCATCTGCAGCAAATGACGTGCCTCTTCGATTACATCTTCCGGCCGCTTGCTGCGCAGGGGCCCACGAACCCGGGGAACTATACAATACGAACAGCAGCTCTGACAACCATCCTGAACCTTGATAAAAGCCCGGGTTCGCTCATGGGCCTCATCAAAACGAGGAAATACCGGCTTCAGCTCCGAGGGCCATTCTTCCGCCGGTGGTAAGCCGGGTTCACCGCTTCGGTACCGCTCCACTACCTCTACTATTTTTTCTTTGTTACGGTTGCCCACGATCAAATCTACCTCTGGCATATCGGCCAGCTGTTCGGCATTCTGTTCAGCAAAACACCCGGCCGCTACCACGATAGACTGGGGATTCTTACGCCGCGCCCGGCGCAGCATGGCCCGTGACTTACGATCACTGACATGGGTAACCGTACAGGTGTTTACCACATAGACATCGGCTGGCTGGTTAAAATCAACCACCCGGTATCCCCGGGCCATAAAATCCTCTTTCATTTGTTCACTTTCTACCTGATTTACCTTACATCCCAGGGTGAAAATAGCTGCTTTCTTCTTCATTGCTCTTCACCCCCCAGATCCCCCAGTTCATAAAGAACCGTAGTCAGGGCCGCCAATGCAGCCGTCTCAGCCCGCAAAATACGGGGGCCCAGCCCGGCCAGAAAAAGTCCGCATCTTCTGGCTGTTTCCACTTCGCTCATACTGAATCCCCCTTCCGGCCCTATATGTATAAAAACACCCTTCTGTTTAAAAAGAGTGCCGTTGTCCCTCAACACTGGCTTCAAAGGACGGTTTTTTTCCCCTTCATAAAAGAAGATGCCCAGCGCATCGCCCTGCATCTGTAAGGCCTGACCCAGGTCAACCACCTCGGTTACCTCGGGCACAACCACCCTACCGCACTGTTTACAGGCTTCACGAGCAATCTTGCGCCATCGTTCCACCCTCCGACGGGCTTTTTCGCCGGTAACCCGTACAACTCCATGTTCCGCGGCCAGAGGAACAATCCGACGAACCCCAATCTCAGCGGCCTTTTGAATTATAAAATCCATCCGGTCACCACGAACTATGCCCTGCACCAGGGTCACCACTATCGGCGGTTCACGATTAACGGCTTTTATGGCGATAATCTCTGCCTCCGCTCGCTGGGCTTTCAGATCCAGAGCCAGGAGTCTCACCTCGTATTCGTGACCACTCCCATCGATAAGCAAGGCCTGATCCCCGACCCCCAGCCTCAAAACCTTTTGTAAGTGCCTGAATTCTTCTCCTGCTATTACTACCCGGTCTTCCCTGAGCTGTCCGGGATCGACATAAAACCGGTGCACATCTCTATCCTTTCCTAATCGCAATACCCAACCAATCCTGGTCCTGCAGCCTTTCCTGAAGAAGCAGTCCATTCTTTCGCAGGGCATCCTCCACCAGAAACCATTTATCAGCCACAATGCCCGAGGCTATGAACTGTCCCCCCGGCGATAACATGCGGTTTACCCGGGGTAAGATCTCTACTACCAGCTCGGCGGTCAGATTAGCTATGATCAGATCGACAGATTCGTTCTCATACATATGATTAAAATTCAAGTTCAAGACCGTTACCTGCCCTTCAACCCGATTGCGGACGACGTTCTTTCTGGCTGCCTGTACTGCAACCTCATCCACATCGATGGCCGTCACCTGGGCTGCACCCAGACGGGCGGCACTGATGGCCAGTATTCCCGAGCCTGTACCCACATCGACCACCTTTTCACCGCCCTGCATACGCTTTTCCATCAATTCCAAACAAAACCGGGTGGTAGCATGGAGCCCGGTGCCAAAGGCCATACCCGGATCCAGTTCTATAACTACATCGTCGGAAGCAGCCGTGAATTCCTCCCAGGAGGGTTTGATTACCAATCGTTCCCCAATCCGTATGGTATGGTAATATTCCTTCCAGGAATCAGCCCACGACTCTTCATAAACATCTTCTACCGATAGCCTGCAGCTGGTGCCGAAGCTGGTTTCCACCTGCTTCAGACCGGTGGTCAGAGCTTGAGAAATATCCCGCTCCTGAGGAAAATAGGCCTTGACCACCACGTGCTCCCGCTCTATAAAATCAGAAGGCAGTTCATACCCATCCCAGTCCCCGTTGGCGATATGACGCCGGGCACTAAAGGGATCCTCCATGACCACTCCCCCACAGCCAATTTGATGGAACAGCTCCGCCAGAGCATCTACACATTGAGGCTCGGCCATAATGCTAACTTCTTTCCACTTCAGAATATCACCCTCTTACGAGAATTGAGGCACCTTTTTTAGCCTCCCAGAGCATCTTTAAACTTATCAAAAAATCCTTTGTCCTTTTTGGGATTATCGTTATCGTTCTGCTCCTCAGATTCTTCCCGGGCAAACTCACGTAATAACTGTTTTTGTCGGGCAGACAGCCTGGTAGGTACTGCAACCTTTACCACCACGTTTTGATCCCCGCGTCGGCGGCTCCGCAGGTGGGGAACCCCTTTGCCCCGAACCTTAAAGACAGTACCGGTCTGGGTTCCCTCGGGTATGGTTATCTTATGTTCTCCATCCAGGGTGGGAACCGTTATTTCCGCACCCAGAGCCGCATCAACAAAAGAAATCGGAACTTCACAGGTCAGTTCATAACCCTGCCGCTTAAATATGGGATGCGGGTTCACTCGAATGTAGATATACAGATCCCCGGGTGGTCCACCTAACTGCCCGGGTCCTCCTTCACCCTGCATTCTCAGCCTGGAACCGGTATCCACCCCGGCCGGTATCTTCAGACTTACCTTACGTACCCGACGTACCTGACCACTACCGTTACACTGCTTGCATGGTTTTTCTATTACTGTGCCCTGCCCGCTGCATTTTCCGCAAGTTCTGACCGTCTCGAATCGACCAAAAGGTGTACTCTGAACGCTTCTAACCTGACCTGTTCCACCGCAGGTCGAACATCGTTTAACCTCGGTGCCAGGCTGCGCTCCTGACCCCTCACAGGTGTCACACTCTTCCATACGCGGGATCTGGATCTCCTTCTCCGCACCGAATACTGCATCCTCCAGATCAATGCTCAATTCCATTTCCCGATCCGCTCCTCGGGTCGGCCCCCGGCTGCGACCCCGGTCACCGCCCCCGAAAAACATATCGAAAATGTCTTCAAATCCTCCCATCCCAAAATCGAATCCGCCACCACCAAACCCACCCGGGCCCTGGCTCGGGTCGAAAGCCGAGTGACCAAATCTGTCATACGTGGCTCGTTTTTGTGAATCGCTTAAAACCTCGTAAGCCTCATTGATTTCTTTAAATCTGGCTTCTGCTTCTTCCTTGTCGGGATGGACATCTGGATGATATTTCAAGGCCATTTTACGGTAAGCCTTTTTTATCTCGTCCTGAGAGGCTTCACGTGACACGCCTAATACGTCATAATAGTCACGTTTGCCGGCCACGCTGACCACAACCTTTCTAAATATGGATTATTTATTATACCACGCAAACGAAGGGGCGGACATATGCCTGTCCGCCACCCTCAGGCTCCACCAATCATATGGAACTATTATTTGGTTTCATCGCCAACATCATAGTCGGCATCCACCACATCATCCTTGGCCTCCGAACCGCCAGACTGACCCTCCTGAGTATCCTGATACATTTTAGAGCTCAGTTCATAAATAGCCTGCATGAGTTCTTCAGTCTTCTGCTTGATCTCTTCCACATCATCACCGGCTATCACATTCTTCAATTCATCCCGGGCCGCATTGATGCGATCCACATCGGCTGGTTCAGCTTTATCCTTGAAATCATTGAGGGTCTTTTCCGCCTGGTAAAGCATACTGTCCGCCTGGTTACGAACCTCAATTTCGTCTTTCTTTTTCTGGTCTTCTTCTGCATATTTTTCTGCATCTTTAACCAACCGATCAATTTCCTCACTGGATAGACCACTGGAAGAAGTAATGGTTATCTTCTGCTCCTTACCGGTGGCCATATCTTTGGCCGTGACATTGACAATACCGTTAGCATCTATATCGAACTTGACCTCGATCTGCGGCACACCACGTGGTGCCGGGGATATGCCCACCAGCTGAAACCGGCCCAGGGTGACGTTATCACCGGCCATGGCCCTTTCTCCCTGCAGCACATGAATATCTACCGAAGTCTGATTATCAGCCGCAGTAGTGAATATCTGGCTCTTAGAAGTAGGAATAGTGGTATTCCGTTCAATTATCCCGGTAAACACCCCTCCCAGGGTCTCGATACCCAGGGAAAGCGGGGTAACGTCCAGCAGGACCACATCCTTGACTTCCCCCGCCAGCACCGCCGCCTGAATGGCCGCACCGATGGAGACCACTTCATCGGGGTTGATGCCTTTATAAGGCTCTTTGCCAATAAAATCCTGTACAGCCTTCTGCACGGCGGGAATCCGAATTGAACCCCCTACCAGAATTACCTTATCAATCTGATCGGCTGTGAGCCCTGAATCTTTCAAAGCTTGTCGGGTGGGCCCCATACTTTTTTCCACCAGATCAGCGGTTAACTCTTCGAATTTGGCCCTGGTCAGAGTGGTATCCAGGTGCAGCGGCCCCTCGGAAGTGGCGGTAATAAACGGAATATTTATATTCGTGGTTAATAAGGTGGAAAGCTCATGTTTGGCCTTCTCCGCCGCTTCTCGCAACCTCTGCATAGCCATATTATCTTTACGCAGGTCTACCCCGTTTTGATTCTTGAAGTTTTCCACCAGATAATCTACGATGCGTTCATCAAAATCGTCGCCCCCCAGGCGGTTGTTACCGCTGGTGGCCTTGACCTCAAAAACGCCGCCCCCGATTTCCAGGATGGAGACGTCAAAAGTCCCGCCTCCCAGGTCGAAAACCAGTATGGTCTGGTCCCCTTCTTTTTCCAAACCATAAGCCAGGGCTGCAGCAGTAGGCTCGTTGATTATCCTCAACACCTCCAGCCCGGCTATCTTGCCCGCGTCTTTAGTAGCCTGGCGCTGGGCATCAGTAAAATAAGCAGGAACAGTAATAACCGCCTGGGTAATTTCCTCACCCAGATAACTCTCGGCATCGGCTTTCATTTTCTGTAGGATCATAGCTGATATTTCCTGGGGAGTGTATTCTTTATCATCTATCTTAGCTTTGTAATCGGTTCCCATCCTGCGCTTGATAGAACTGATGGTACGGTCGGGATTGGTTATCGCCTGACGTTTGGCTATACGTCCTACCAACCGCTCCCCGGTTTTGGAGAATCCCACTACTGACGGGGTTATTCTTTCTCCTTCCGCGTTGGTTATGACAGTTACATCGTTTCCTTCCATAACGGCAATTGCTGAATTAGTCGTTCCTAGATCGACTCCTATAACTTTGCCCATGATGTGCACCTCCAGTATATGTATTATCGTATTATTCTTTAGCGGTTTCGCTCTTGGATACTTTAACCAAACCGGGTCGAATTAGTTTTCCTTTCATCAGATAGCCCTTCTGAAATACTTCAATGACCGTATTGTCAGGCCAATCAGAGTTATCCTCCACCATCAATGGTTCATGATACCTGGGATCAAAGGGTTCATGCAGCGGGTCAATCGCAGTGACCCCCTCACTCTCCAATATTTCCATCAGTTTGGATTCGATCATCTCCACTCCCTGGCACAAGCCGTCAAAATCACGGGACTGCAGCGCAGCCTCGCGGGCGCGGGTAAAATTATCAATAACCGGGAGCAGTTTTTCGATGACCGATTGCGAAGCATAGCGGAGAATATCTTCTTTCTCCCTCTGAAACCTTTTCTTTACGTTGTCCAGATCCGCCCGGGCCCGTAGAAAACGCTCATGGTTTTCCTGGCTTTCCCGAGTTTTCTCCTCCAAATTGGCCTGCAGCAAAGTCAGTTCATTCTGCTCCGAGAGTTGTGCCCCATCTCCGTCTGCTGCCGTATCAGACTCCATGGTCTCATCTGGCTGCGGTCTACTATCCCCCTGGGGTTCCCTCACATCAGACTTGAACAGATTATTTTCCTGATAATCCACCTGGTTCTCACCTTCTCCCTTCTTACACCTCTCAATGTTCTTTTATTTTAATAGCTTGCTTATCAAGTCTTCAGCCACATCCCGCAGCGATTCTACCCAGGAAGTTGCTTTCCAGTACTCCATGCGCACCGGGCCGATTACCCCCATTTTCCCTATCTCCTGGCCATCAATTTTGTAACCGGTAAATATCAGGCTGAGCTCTTTAATCTCTTCCAGTTTGTTTTCCTTCCCTATCCTTATGGTAATCTCCTGAACCGGGGTATCGTTAAGAGCTTGTTTGAGAAAGGCCTCTTCCTGTAATATACCCAAAACGGTTTTAAGTTTCTCCAAATCTCTGAATTCCGGTGCACTCAATATATTGAGTGCACCGCTCAATATAACTCGTTCCTCTTCTGATTTGCGTAATAATTCGTTAAGCGAATCCAGGACAACCTCCACCAGCTGGCGCTGCTCCCACAGCTCATCGCGCAAAGAAG
>JAAZLJ010000245.1 GCA_012799365.1 Syntrophomonadaceae bacterium
AGGGGTTACCATCGTCCATAGAGGACTCTGAACTTTCCATTCGACACCTAATTTGCGGATAGGAGAATGGTTACCATCGTCCATAGAGGACTCTGAACCATGTTGAGCAAAAAACCGTATACCATTTTACATTCGTTACCATCGTCCATAGAGGACTCTGAACCTAAAATCAGAAGCCTGTATTCGCAGATGGTAGGCGTTACCATCGTCCATAGAGGACTCTGAACAGTAAATGGAGAAAAATACGCTTTTCTGTATTTTTTGGTTACCATCGTCCATAGAGGACTCTGAACTGTCGTCGAGAAGCTCACAAGTAATTTCGCCTGTGGTTACCATCGTCCATAGAGGACTCTGAACTCATGAATTCTTGTTGCGCTGCTTGCCATTCTTTCTGGTTACCATCGTCCATAGAGGACTCTGAACGAAAAGATTTTGGAGGTGGGTGGGGTGGCAAGGCTAGTTACCATCGTCCATAGAGGACTCTGAACGGCTTATTGCTATACAGGGAAAGCGGTACCCCGAAAGTTACCATCGTCCATAGAGGACTCTGAACCTTAGGGGAGGGCGCTATCCCGGCGGTAAACTGTTGTTACCATCGTCCATAGAGGACTCTGAACGCGTTTTTGCTGCCTTGGGAGAAGCAGCGGCGAAAGGTTACCATCGTCCATAGAGGACTCTGAACTTGGCGCACTTGTAACGGTTGCGCCTCCAGATATTGTTACCATCGTCCATAGAGGACTCTGAACTTGGTAACATCGGGCTTTGAGCAGGTTCTCAAGGCGTTACCATCGTCCATAGAGGACTCTGAACCTACTTATTCTGCCGAACTAAAAGGTGGCGGGAGTGTTACCAGATAGGTGCTATAATTTCGGATAGTTTGACAAGATAAAAACAGAGCTCGAAAGGAGTGGAAATATCATGTCAAACAGCCGGAAACAATATGACAAAGAATTCAAAAAGAATGCGGTTCAATTGAGCTACGCAAGTAGCAGGACGGTAAAGAAGGTGGCGGATAGATCTGGGCATATCTCCGAGCCTGCTATATCGTTGGAGAAAACGGTACACGCCACAGGGAGATAAGACACGTACACTGGTCATACTTCAAGACAATCAATGAAGCCAGGCAAGTACTATTTGAGTATATTGAGGTCTTCTACAACCGACAAAGAGTGCAAAAGCGGCTGGGATATCTCAGCCTGATTCAATGGGTCAAGCAGTGGCAACGACAGGCTTCACAATTAGTAGCTCAGCAAATTGTCCGAAAAAGTGTTGACTTCCCGTCTTGGCCAGGGAGGGAGGAAAAATAATCGAGGCCCGGCGGATTACAACTACTAACCAAATGATAATAAGAATGCTATGTATTTCTTAACTGCCAAACACACAATGATAGAGTGTCGTCCGAGCATTGACAGGAGGTACTTCAGAAGTACCTCTTTTTTTATTGCCTAACTAGAGCGAATCTTCGGGGGTCAACCTTTTGGTGTTTATGCCCTAATTAGAATGGGGAAAGCGGTTATTCATAAGGGTTGTTTGATAAAAAAGTAGGGTCGGACCTACTGACTGACATAGTACTGTCGGTGGCGTGTGCTAACTTCTTTTATAAGAGCCTCAAAGCAAGGACCGCAACCTTTATGATGTGATGCGCCAATGTGCTAACTTCTTTTATAAGAGCCTCAAAGGCCTCGATAGAGGATATTCCGAGATATTTCGTCTGGTTGTCAGATTAGTAATAGACAAGATGCCGAATGAAGGACGAATCTCCTCGGAATATTCATAAAGATAAAGGATAATGGAATACATTAGGTGAATATCATTATAGTGGGATAAATAACAATCGATTCCATTCGACAAAGTTCCACAAAAAATGATTAAACTTGTGGACGGTGGGTGACAGGCTTGTGTCGTTCGGGCGTGATAGATATGGAATATCGTTACTGGTTTGATTGGGAGCGCTGCTCTAGCAGGCAATCAGCATATATGAAATTGTGTGGCTTAATAGGAAAACTAACTTATGGAGGTGATTTAAGCGAATTTATTTCCTATTTAAGAATGGGACAAATACTTCATGTAGGGGGAAAATACCGGTTTTGTTCTTGGTCGTTATATCCTGGTATTGGATTAAAATTTGACAAATTATAGGTTTTTTGCACCCCGTAGTCTGCTGATAAGGACTTGTACAGTAGCAGAGTAAAAAAACAGAAAGGAGGTGAGGTAGTTGGGATTTTTACAGGCGATGGCGCAAATGGGGCAAAGCGAAGCACAGAAAGGCGTAGCAGCATATTTGGTCAGGCCTATGGACAGGGACGGAAAAGAAATCCGAGTATGGCTAAAAGTAAATGGTGACCTGAAGAAACCATTGGATATAGAGGGAGTCAGCCGCATCGACCTGGCTGATTACAGTGCCAGGCGAGCAGAATTGACGGAATATCTGTATCGAGAACCGGCTGGAGCCAACACAACCTGGCGGTTTACCCCCATTCATAAGGCAGGTAAGATGAAAAAAGATCCAGACAAGAGTTTAGATGCACTATGTCCCCGGAATTGGAGTACGGATAAAAAAACCCATTTCCATAAAATTAAAAACCGTGTATTGATGGATTATGAGAAAGAAGAATTCTTCACATCTGGTTCAGTTGACCGGATCATGACTGAAATGGAACAAAAAATCCATATGGTCTTATCGGATTTAGATAACCAGCAGTCCTATATAATAATTTTTGGCATCGACCAGGGAGGAAACTTCCTTTATCCCGGCAGGATATCAGCCTTTGAAGCCTATTTCCAAGAAAAGCTAGTTCAAAACTTGGAGTTAGACAAAAAACCTGATTTTCAAGAAAAAAACTGTAGCTTATGCCATGCTACCACAGATATCGTATTAGGATTAAATAAGATTTTCAAGTTTAATACCTTTGATAAAGTCAGCATTCTAGCCGGGCTGGACAAAAAGGAAATAATCCACAGTTTCCCCGTGTGCCAGTCCTGTTTTGCAGAAGTATCTGCCGGACGGGAAAAGGTAGACCGAATGCTTAATAATAGTACGGTTTTACCCAGAATCAACATCTGGGCAATCCCTGAAGCTGTAGGTGATGGTGATGACCGTATTTTTAATCGTTTCTTGAGTACCTGGGAACAACGTCTGGATGCCGATAAAATAGGTGGGGCCGGAGAGAGAACTGAAGGCATGTATTTTTCTCGACTGGCTCAAATCGGGCAGGGACTTATCTTTCACTTCGTTTTTTGGGAACAGAATAATGCTCAGGAAATCGTCCACCTGATGGTGGAAGATGTACCGCCTGAACGTCTGGCCAGATTGGAGTCTACCTGGCAAAGAGTTAGCATGGAACAGTTTGGTTGGCGGAAAGCTGCTGATTTAGATTTTGCTATTAAAAGTTTATATGCAACCCTGGCCAATTTTGCTGGAAAAAGCAGTGGGGACAAAATGGTTTTTCGCGATTTTACCCTGGAGATAATTGGGGGCATGCTGCAGGGTGAGGTATTACCAGTAGATATGTTTAAACGTTTTGTTGTACCGCGCCTGGCTCGATTAGTTTACGAAGGTAAGCCAAACAACTATCGCAGGAGCATGCACTATGCTGAATTATGGGTGGAATATATGCACGCATTAAATCGGGAGGTGACTTGAGTGAATACAGCCATTTTTGAACAATTTCACGATCCTTATATGCAGGGACCAGCCGGGCAGGGGGTTTTTCTCGCCGGGGTTCTATTAGGCTATATGGCCGAGCGCCAGGCGGGAGCTGATGGTGATATCAGCAAAAGCCCGCTGTTCAAGCAAATCCAGTTTGGCCGTATGGACAAAGCGAATTTAAAAAGGATTCTTGGCCGCGTACCACAGCTGTTAGCAGCTTATCGCGAAGAACTGAAATATACAGGATACATGAACCGCCTGACCGGAACCGCACTGGAACTGATACTGCAGGCTGATGATGAAGAAATGGGCGTAAATGGCAATTTTGCCTTTGCTGCCGGATTTGTTAACGCCCGCAGATACTTCTGGGAGATATTCCCGACCAAGAAGGATGAACCGGCTGAAAAAAGAGAGGAGGAAATAAATAATGGCATTTAAACAAAGACGTGAGTACCTTTTCTTGTATTCGGTAAAAGATGCCAATCCCAATGGAGATCCCCTTAATGAAAATCATCCCCGCTATGATGGTGATACGGCCCAGGCTATGGCTTCTGATGTGCGCATTAAGCGTACGATCAGGGATGAGTGGGTAAGGGCAGGAGAGATGGTTTTGGTGGATGGGGAAGCCAAGTCATTGAAAACACGGTTTGAGGAGTTGAAAACAGCTGCTGGTCAGGAGGATGCTCGGGAAGTAATTCGGGAATGTCTGGATGCCAGGCTTTTTGGAGTAACATTTGCCCTGGGCAGTGTAGCATTTTCCTGGACCGGACCGGTACAGTTCAAATGGGCGCGTTCACTGCATAGTGCCAGTTTCGAGTTTATACAGGGCACTTCTGCCTTTGCTACCGAGGGGCGTGGTGGAGACAAGCAGCAGAGGTCATTCCGCAACGAATACCTGGTTCCTTTTGCCCTGATGAGTGTTTATGCCATAGCTAACCAGAATGCCAGCACAGAGACTGGAGCAGATGATGAGGATTTGGGGAAAATGGTATCCGGTCTGTGGGAGGGAACTGACAACCTGATTACCCGCAGTAAAAACGAACATAAATCCCGCCTGCTGCTGGAAATAACCTACAAGGAAGGTTTCAATGGTAAAATAGGGGCCCTGGATGAGAAGGTCAAGCTGTTGGATAAAAACGGTGCCGAAATGGACCGGGAAAGACAAAAAGCCCTCCGCAGCCTGGACGAAGTAACTCTGGATATGTCTGCTTTATTGGCGGCAGTTCAGGCCAAAAAGGAGCAGATTGAGGAGATTAAGCTTATCAGCGATGGTGACATTAACATAGTACAGGCCAATGAATTAAAGGATTTAACGAAGATTGAATTGAGGTGATGGGGGTGGTATTAGTCTTTGATATAGAGGGGGATATGGCTCTTTTCCGCAAACCGTATACCACCACCTCTATGGTTTCATACCCCTTCCCTCCCCCTACGGCTATAGCCGGACTAATAGGGGCCATTATCGGCATTAATCATGGAGCCGCTGAAGATGCGAAAAATGCCTACTTTTGGGAACATCTGCAGGATGTGCAAATAGGTCTGAGCCTGCGGCATCCCATTCGCTGGATAAAGACCGCAGTTAATCTGATGAAATTCAAAACCGCTAATGTGGCTAATATGGCCGAGCATATTCAAGTCAAGCATCAACTAATTAAAAAGCCGCGGTACCGTGTATATGTAAAAGGAGGCAGCATTTACCCAGAATTAAAGCAAAAACTGGAGCGGGAGGAGTTCATCTATACTCCCTGTTTGGGGCCTGCTTATGCTTTAGCGGATATATTCTATCAAGGGGAATACGAAGCTGAAACCGCCAGTGAACAACAAGGCTTTGATACCGTGGTGCCGGATTATGAAGGCCTGGAATTAGATGTGGTTCGCTCGGGAGCAGTTTTTAGCGAAAGAGTCCCGGCCCGGATGAGCACCAGGCGCCGCTTACTGAACACCGTTTTGGTCTACTACACGCAGCCAGAGTCTCAAAAAACCAAACCATTGTACCTCCGTCAATCCGGAGCACTGGAAAGCAGTGTGGTCAATGGTGAAAAGGTGGCCTGGTTCAATGCGTGGTAAACCCTGCAGCCATCCGGGAAAATTATTAGAAGACCATCTCACCAATACGAAAGATATAGCCCTCTCCATAGCCGGGCACTATGGACTTTCACTTTCGTTAACGGAGCAAGCCGCACTCCTGATGCACGACCTGGGCAAGGCACATCCAGCTTTTCAAAAGCGGTTGTGCCGGGCCTGCCCGGCTGCCAGGAGTTGTCCCGAAGTTTGTATAAAATCCTCGCCGGAACAAGTCTATATTGGGCATGCGGCCCCTTCCGCCAGTTTGGCTATGGCCTATACCAGGGATGTGATTCTGAGTGAGGCTATTCGCCGCCACCATACTGCTTTACAGGACCTGACCGAGGTAAAAGCCTACTGGGTCAATGGAGACTATACTGACCGGGTAAAAGAATTAGAGGCTATCTATACCTGGTCCCGAGCCGCTGTGCTGGAATTATGGGACCAGGTACCGGCCAGTTGGCTGGATAATTTTCCTGACGAGGATGATTGGTACAATCTCTGTTTTGATGTACTGGAAATGGATTTGCCGGAGGATGATCCCCGGGCTATGAGTCAGCTGTGGATCGAGCTCCGCAAAATATATTCCCTGCTGGCAGCCGCCGACCGTTGGGATGCGGCGGTGGGTGAGCAGTGGCAAACCATGCCATTAAACATACAGCCAGGGCGTATCCAGGACTTTATGCAAACCGTAAAAGATAAGGCCAGAGAGTTGGGGCGAAGCGGTCTGGCTCAATGGCGGACTGCTGTTTACGAACAGGTGCTGGCCCATTCCGCAGAGAAAATCACCGCACCTGGTCTGTATACCTTGACTCTACCTACCGGTGCCGGTAAAACCCTGGTAGGGTTGTCCATTGCGGCCCTGGCCGCCAGGCGGTTTTCAGGTACGGGTATAATATACGTGCTGCCTTTCATTAGCTTAGTGGAACAGAACGCCGGGGTAGCCCGACAATTATTTGACCGGGTTCAGGAAGACCACTATTTAGCCTACCAGGATAACAATGAAATAGCGCAGTATTCTGAAGATACAGCCCGGCGAGAATTCCTATCCTTTTTCCGTTACTGGGACGCGCCTGTTATTGTCACTACTTTGTCTAAATTGTGGGAAGTAATCTATTCACCGCGGGCCAATGACTCTATGAATTTTCACCGCCTGAGCCGGGCCGTGGTAGTATTCGATGAACCCCAATCTATTCCCGTCAAATATTGGGAAGGATTGGGCAAGACCCTGGAACTTATAGCTAAAAAATGGGACACCACCTTCATTCTTATGACTGCTACTCAACCACGAATTGTGGAGGGAGTTGAATTAGTTAAGGAAAAAGTCCATTTCCCCCGGGAACGCTATTCTATTAATTGGGTTGACGAACCCCTGACTGTCGATGATTTGCCGGTATTTTTAGATGATAAAGGGTGGCGAACGGAAGACAGTTTGGTCATATTGAATACCCGAGAATCAGCCCTCAGGACCTTCCTGGCGGCCGTAGAAAGAAAACTTCCCGCTTATCTATTATCACGCTGGTTAACCCCGGCCGATAGAACCCAGAAAATGCAGACCCTGCAAAAAATGGAGGAGCAAAAACAACAACGCTGCCTGGTTTCTACCCAGGTGGTTGAGGCCGGAGTGGACCTGGATTTCGCCCTGGCATTTCGAGACCTGGCTCCCTTTGACAGCATTATTCAGGCTGCAGGCAGATGTAATCGCCACGCCGGGTATGAAGGATTAAGGGAAGTATGGGTAGCAGAATTAAAAAATGAGCAGGGGCGTGCGCTGAGTTCCTATGTATACGACAAAACCTTACTGAATCAGACCCGTACAATTTTGGCTGGTTGTAAGATGCTGCCCGAGCGGGAGGTTCCAGACAAAGTATCCGAATACTATCGCCTGCTGGAGCAAGCAGTGAGCCAGGATGAAATATGGCCCGACCTTTGCAGTGGTAGATGGGGCAGCTATCGCTATTTATATGATTTGCAGATGCCCGAGGTATCGCTGTTGATTGATAGCGATGGAACAGCTGCAGGATTACTTGAGGAATTGAGCAGCCTGCCTTCAGGATATAAAACTCTAGCCCGGCGGCGTAACATCAGTCGGGAATTAGGGATGTACGCCATTAGTGTTAGAGAAAAGTACCTGGAGGAGTGGGATACCAGACTGGCTGGTTTCATGATTACGCAGGACAACCCAATACTGGAAAAAATCAACCCTAATCTATGGATTCTGCATCCTCCAGGAATAGGGCAGGTGTATTCTTCTCACTTCGGTTTTATCCCGTTGAAATATTATGAGCAAATACGGGATATTGACTACCACGATCATGAGGGGGGGACTGATTAATGGAACAGGAATTTCAGGTAAACGGGACTTTAATATGGTATTTCTATATCTGTAAACGCCAGGTATGGCTGATGTCCCATGCCTTAACACCTGACCAGGATGATGAAAATATTCAGCAGGGCCGGACTATTCATGAGTACAGTTACCCCCGCGACAAAAAAGAATTAAACCTGGGCAATGTCAAAATTGACCTGGTGCGAAGCGAGCGAGGCCAACTGGTCATTGGCGAAATCAAGAAAAGCTCACGTTTCTTAACCAGTGCCACCAGGCAGTTACAATACTACCTCTGGCAAGTGGAAAAAATGGGTGTTCAAGCGCGAGGTGAACTATTTATTCCCGAAGAGCGTCAGCGACTTGAAGTAGTACTGGACGAGGAAGCTAAAAAAGAACTTTTGAAAGTGGAGGAAGAAATAAGAGATATTGTTGGTCAGCATCTACCTCCGCCGGCCAAAAAAATAAAATGGTGCAGACCATGTGCCTATGCCGAATTTTGCTGGGCGTAACTACAAAGCAGGTGAGTAAGTGAAAAAAACCCTTTATGTATTTAATGATGGGGAATTTAAGCGTAGAGATAACACCTTGTTTTTTCAAAGTGAACAGGGAAGACGTTTCATTCCGGTAGAAGATGTACAGGAGATACACGTTTTTAGTGAGATAAATTTAAACAAGCGTTTTTTGGAGTTTCTTACCCAAAAGGAGATTATCCTGCATTTTTATAATAACTACGGGTATTATGCCGGTACCTATTATCCCCGTGAACACCTGAATTCGGGGTATATGATACTCCGGCAGGCTGAACACTACTTGGATCAAGAACTCCGCCTTGAATTGGCAAAGGCCTTCGTGCAAGGAGCAGCAGCTAACATGCGAGAGGTATTAAACTATTACAATAAACGCAATAAAGATGTGCAGGCACCTCTGGAT
>JAAZLJ010000114.1 GCA_012799365.1 Syntrophomonadaceae bacterium
GAAAGGAGCTCTTGATGTCCAGGATGACGCTCTTTTCAGGGTGTCTTATTTTTTTATGAGGGGAGAGGACAGGCATGGAAAAGAAGAAGGAAATAGCAGAAAGGCTAAAAGAGACGGCCGCGGACGGCCGCATCAACTGCACCGAAGCTCGTAAGATAGCGGAAGAACTCAAGGTTCCACCTCGGGAAGTGGGAGTAGTATGTGATGAGTTGGAAATCAAGATATTTGGATGTGAGTTGGGCTGTTTTTAAAGCTCATATTCGGGGAAGATATTACTGTTATCGATACCTGCAGTCGGGATTAATACCCGGCTGTATGTGGGAGTGAATCAGTTGGCAGAGTTTTTCAAGGTAGTAAGGTTTGGGGAAGCGCAAAAGCTGCTAAGGGACAACTTCCCCCCGCTGCAGACCGAAAAGGTAGAGCTGTCTCGAAGTCTGAATCGGGTGCTGGCCCGGGATGTATTAAGCCATGAGGATATGCCAGCTTTTGAACGCTCGACTGTCGACGGTTATGCCGTAAGAGCCCGGGATACTTTTGGTAGCACCGAGTCTATTCCCGGGTTTTTAACGTTAAAGGGCGAAGTTCTTATGGGGCAGGAACCTGGGTTTAGTATTGGACAGAGCGAATGTGCCTGGGTGCCTACAGGTGCTATGCTGCCATCCGGGGCCGATGGTGTAGTTATGATGGAATACACCGAAAAGTTAGGAGAGGATACGGTTCTGGTTAGCCGCCCGGTGGGACCGTATGATAATGTTATCCGTATTGGTGAAGATTCTCGTTGGGGAGAGGTAATCTTTTCCCGGGGTTCCCGCCTCCGCGCTCAGGATATAGGGGTGCTGGCAGCCCTGGGGGTAACCGAGGTTAAAGTGTTCTCGCCCATGCATATGGGCATAATTTCCAGCGGAGATGAGATCGTTCCTATCAACGAAGTCCCGACCGTAGGCCAGGTAAGAGATGTTAATTCATACACTCTGGCAGCGGTCATAACCAATATAGGGGGCATTCCGCGAACCTACGGTATTATCCCTGATAATCGGGATTTGCTGAGCCAGGGGCTGGAAAAAGCTTTGGAGGAAAACGAAGTAGTTCTGTTGTCCGGGGGCAGTTCGGTAGGGGAAAGAGATTTTAGCCTGGAAGTATTACTTTCTTTTCCCGATTCTGAGCTTCTGTTCCATGGGGTGGCTACCCGGCCGGGTAAACCAACTCTGGCCGTACGCATAGGGGAGCACCTGGTAGTGGGGCTGCCCGGGCATCCGGTAGCTGCTTTTATGATGTTTACCGTATTATGTGCGCCTTTGCTGGGGCCAGTTCCAGCCCGGCAGGTGAGGGCGGTATTAAACGCTAATGTTGCCTCTCAGGCCGGCAGGGACGATTTCCTGAGGGTGGAGTTGTCCGACAGTGGGGAAGGCATGGTGGCTACTCCGGTGTACGGGAAATCTGGATTGATTCGTATTTTATCGCTGGCAGACGGCTTTGTTCATATACCTTATGAGAAGCAGGGGTTCAAGGCCGGGGAACCAGTCCTGGTTACCTTGTTTTAGCGATTAAACCTGGTTGGTTTTAGTAAGGGGATAGTGTATGGGCAGGAAAGTATATATCGACAACAAGCCTTTAGAAGAGGCACAAGCTCTCTTGTTTAGACGTCTTGAGGAGGCAGGCTTTTTTAAATTACAAGCAGAAGAGATAGATGTAGTTGATTCTCTGGGCCGTATTACTGCGGTGGCGGTTGCGGCCAGAATGTCTTCACCGCATTATAGTGCTTCGGCTATGGATGGTATCGCGGTTCGGGCCCGGGACACTTTCGGTGCTTCAGAAACCACTCCGATAAGGCTAAAAAGGGGTGAACAGTTTGTCGAAGTGGATACCGGTGATTATGTGCCCCGGGAGTTCGATGCGGTTATTATGATTGAGGATGTCAACTTTCCAAATCCAGATATGGCCGAGATCATTGCACCAGCTGTACCCTGGCAGCATGTACGTCCTGTAGGAGAGGATGTTATTGCCAGTCAGATGATTGTGCCTGCTCTTTATCCTATCCGGCCTTATGAGATAGGGGCCCTGTTAACTTCTGGTGTACGTACCATCAGTGTGGTTAAGCGGCCGGTAGTGGGGATAATACCTACCGGAACTGAACTGGTGGAGCCGGGTGTAGTGGATATGGCACCGGGTGAAATCATGGAATCAAATAGTCAAATGCTGGCCGGGATGTGTCGGGAATGGGGAGCGGTACCTCATAGATTCCCTATAGTCATTGATGACGAAGAGTTGATAAAACAAGCGGTTATTAAGTGCAGCCAGGAAGCAGATATAATCGTGGTTTGTTCCGGTTCATCGGCCGGGCGTGAGGATTATACAGCTAAAATTATCGGGGAGCTGGGAGAAGTTCTGCTGCACGGGTTGGCAATTCGCCCGGGCAAGCCGGCTATCCTGGGCATTATTGATAACAAACCGGTTATTGGGGTGCCAGGGTACCCGGTTTCGGCGGCCCTGGTTTTCGAGCTAATCGCTCAGCCTATTATTTATCGCAAACGTGGTGCCCAAAAGCATGAAGCCGAAAAGATGCCAGCCCGGGTTTCACGGAAACTGGCTTCCCATGTGGGTGTGGATGAGTTTGTACAGGTTAATCTGGGCCATGTGGGGAATGATTTTATTGCTTACCCTCTCAGCCGGGGGGCTGGTATCACTACCAGTCTGGTGCGCTCGGATGGGGTTATCCAGGTTCCGCGGGGAACTGAGGGTTTTGAGGCCGGAGAGATGGCACAAGTAGAGCTAAATCGCGCTCCGGAAATCATTGCCAGGACGCTGGTGGCTATCGGCAGTCACGACCTGGCTCTGGACTGGCTGGGTAATATTCTTAACCTGAAACATGGTATCAGATTATCTTCCGCTAATGTTGGAAGTATGGGAGGGTTGGTAGCTCTCAAACGTCGTGAAACCCATATGGCAGGTATTCACCTTTTGGATACCGATACCGGGGAGTATAATATAAGCTACATTAACCGGTATCTGTCTGGAGAAAGAGTAAGGCTGGTAAATCTGGTCAAGCGCCAGCAGGGTTTGTTGGTTAAGAAGGGTAATCCTCTGGGTATCGGTGGTATCCAGGACTTGATCCGGGAGGAAGTGCGATATATTAACCGTCAAAAAGGAGCCGGGACTCGGATTTTGTTAGACTATCTGTTAAAAGCGGCGGATATCGATACCGATGATATCAGTGGTTATGAACGAGAGGAATTCACTCACCTGGCGGTGGCTGCTGCCATTCAGAGCGACACCGCTGATGCCGGATTGGGCATATATGCAGCCGCTCGCGCTCTGGGACTTGATTTTATTCCTGTCGCCGAGGAAAGGTACGATTTATGCTTTTTATTGGACCTCATTGATGACACGGCTTTTGCGGCAGTCATGGAAGCTATAGCCAGTGAAGATTTTCGTCGGGAAGTGGAGCATTTTGGGGGGTATGACCTGAGCCTATCCGGACAGGTGATGTGGGAGAGTGATTAAGAGTGTTGGACAGCCTGGGGAGGGACATCAATTATTTGCGTATTTCCGTTACCGATCGCTGTAATTTACGCTGTCGGTATTGTATGCCGGAACACGGGGTGGAACTCAAGGAGCACCGGGAAATATTGCGGTTGGAGGAGATTCAAAGGATAGTAGATATCAGCACCCGGGTGGGTATACGTAAAGTCCGACTTACTGGCGGGGAACCTCTTATTCGTCGCAATATTCCGGAGCTGGTTAGCATGATAGCTGCCACGAAAAAAATAGACGATATTGCGTTGACCACTAATGGTGTATTATTTCCGCGTATGGCAGCGGAGCTGAAGGATGCAGGTCTGGATCGGATAAACCTGAGTCTGGATACCCTTAATGCCAGCAAGTATTGCTACATCACCCGTAATGGACAGCTGCCGGTGGCTATTGAAGCATTACAGGTGGCACTACAATCAGGGTTACACCCGGTAAAAATAAACACCGTGATTATCAAAGGTTTCAATGACGATGAGATCATGGATTTTTGCCGTTTGGCCTATGACGCACCGATTCACGTTCGTTTTATCGAGTTTATGCCCATCGGCGAAATCAACTTCTGGCAGGAGGATAAAATCATCAGCTGTGATGAGATCCGGGCTCAGATTGAGGACAGATATAAGCTGATACCCTGGAAAATAAGTCGGGGCAATGGCCCTGCCAAATGTTATCGTATGGAAGGTGGACAGGGATCTGTCGGGTTTATCACCCCGATGAGCAACCATTTCTGTAAGGAGTGCAATCGCCTTCGTTTGACAGCAGACGGAAAACTGCGGGGATGTCTGTATAGTAACAGTGAGATAGACCTTAAGCCGGCGCTGAGGGATGGTACTGATGAAGATGTATTAGAGCTTATTATCAAAGCTATAAATGCCAAACCTGACCGGCACCAGATGGGAAAGGAACGGTGGGGGCAGGATAATCGCAAGATGTACCAGATAGGGGGGTAGTCAACCGGTGGAGTTGACCCATATTAATGCTGAAGGCCGGGCACGGATGGTGGATGTGACCATCAAGGGGGACACCAGGAGAATAGCTCGGGCCGAAGCTATGGTTAGTATGTTACCTGAAACCCTGGAATTGATCCGGGCAGGGGGAATAAAGAAGGGAGATGTACTAGCGGTGGCCCAGGTGGCCGGAGTCATGGCTGCCAAGAAGACTCCCGAAGTGATCCCTATGTGTCATCCATTAATGTTGACCGGGGTTGATATCTCTTTCCGTTTCGACCAGAATAATAGCAGGCTGATAATAACCTCCGAGGTCGCCACCGTGGGCAAGACGGGGGTGGAGATGGAGGCTATTACTGCAGCGGCAGTGGCTGCCTTGACGGTCTATGATATGTGCAAGGCGGTGGATCGCTGGATGGTAATTACAGATGTCAGGCTCCTCGAAAAAATGGGGGGTAAGAGCGGTCATCTAATAAGAGAATAGGAGGGGTGGCGTGCATGGCAGCAGGAGAGATCGTAGCTGTATGCATCAGTAAGGACCGGGGGCAGCTGAAGGACGAGATCCCCGAAGGTCGATTTATCGAAAATTTCGGTATAGAAAATGACGGACACGGAGGGGACTGGGACCGTCAGGTCAGTTTGTTAGCCGCCGAGGATATTCACTGGGCGGTGGAGAAGTATGATTTGAAGGTTAAACCAGGCGATTTTGCTGAAAATATTATTACAAAAGATATAAATCTCGCGTCACTACCCATTGGAGCTCGTATTCAAGTGGGATCAGAGGCCATCCTGGAAGTAACCCAGTTTGGTAAAGAGGCTCATGAAAGCATAGTTACTCGGACCCTGGGTGTTAGCCTCATACCCGATGTGGGGGTATTTGCTCGGGTGGTGAAAGGTGGACCGGTACGGGCCGGAGATGCTATCGAGGTGTTGGAAGGTGTATAATGGAGTTGTTGGGGGAGGGAACGTTAGTGAAAGGCACAGTTCTGGCGGTATGTATTAGCGAGGATAAGGGCGAGAAAAAGCACGATATTCAGCAGGGGTATTTTGCCCGGGAACAGGGATTGGTTAACGATGCCCACAGTGGTCGCTGGCATCGGCAGGTTAGCCTGCTGGGAATCGAAAGTATCAATAAGATGAGAGCCAGGGGGATAGAGCTTAATCCAGGTGATTTTGCTGAAAACCTAACTATAGAAGGTATTGAGCTGTTCAGTTTGCCGGTGGGTACTCGTCTGAAGGTTGGGGATGGCGTGCTGCTGGAGGTGACCCAGATCGGTAAACAATGCCACAAGGGTTGTGCTATTCGTACTCAGGTTGGAGACTGTGTCATGCCCCGCGAAGGAATATTTGCTCGAGTGCTGCGAGATGGATCTATAAAGAGCGGGGATACGATAGAGGTGATTAAAAGTGTTTGAAGTAGCGATCCTGGTTTTAAGTGATAAAGGAGCCAAAGGGGATAGAGAGGACAGAACCGGGGCTATGCTCAAAGAGAGTGTTAAGGCCTTTGGTTGGGAAGTAGTGTATTATGAAGTCTTGCCGGACGAAAGAGATCTATTGGTGGAAAGGCTTATTTCTATGTGTGACTATGCTCGGGTAGATCTGGTGTTAACTTCAGGTGGAACCGGGCTGGCACCCCGAGATATTACTCCCGAAGCTACCCTCAAAGTGGTGGATCGGCAGGTTCCTGGGCTTGGTGAAGCCATGCGGGCTTACGGTATGCAAAAGACTCCTCGGGCTATGCTTTCGCGTGGAATAGCGGGTATTCGCAAGCATACTCTGATTATTAACCTGCCGGGCAGCATAAAAGGAGCTCGTGAATCATTAGAGGCAGTTATGGGCGCACTGGAGCACGGACTCGATACTCTCAAGGGTCGTGCCACCGAGTGCGGACAGGAATAAATAAGCCCTTAATTCAAATAGTGCCAAAAAACAGAGGTAAGGAAAGGTATGAAAAGATAATAACAGGTACAAAATAGTAATTAGGATTATTGAACCTATTTAGCTTTAGTACTGACTTGCGTCTCTATCTTCCCTTGCCTAATATTATTAGTGTGTATTAGCACTCGTCGACAGGGAGTGCTAACAAATAAAACCGACTTTAAATAAGGGGGTATAGTAGTGAACATCAAACCTTTAGGGGATCGCGTGGTAATCAAGGTCAGCGAAAAGACGGAGGAAAAGACTCAGAGTGGTATAGTGCTGCCTGATACTGCCAAGGAAAAGCCGCAGGAAGGCGAAATAGTGGCAGTAGGCTCTGGACGCTTGCTCGATGACGGGGAGCGGGTACCGCTCGAGGTCGCAGTTGGTGACCGGGTTATCTATTCCAAATACGCTGGAACCGAAGCCAAGTTGGATGGCCAGGAATACTTGATCGTGAGCGAGAGAGATATTTTGGCCAAAGTTGAGGCGTAAATAAAATGAAGGGGGTTTTATAACATGACGGCCAAGCAACTGCAGTTTAGAGAAGAAGCGAGAAGGTCTCTGGAAAAAGGGGTAGACACTCTGGCTGATGCTGTGTGCGTAACACTGGGACCGAGGGGCCGCAACGTGGTGCTGGAAAGGAAGTTTGGCTCACCCGCTATTACCAATGACGGGGTTACAATTGCTCGGGATATTGACCTGGAAGATCCATGGGAGAATGTGGGCTGTCAACTGGTCAAGGAAGTAGCTACCAAGACCAACGATGTAGCCGGGGATGGTACCACAACTGCCACCATTCTGGCCCGGGCCATGATCAAGGAAGGGCTCAAGAACGTAGCGGCAGGGGCCAATCCTATGATGATGAAAAGGGGAATTGAGAAGGCGGTTAACGTAGCGATTGAAGAGCTAAAAGCCATCAGTAAACCGGTGGAAAGCAAGGCTTCGATTGCCCAGGTTGCTGCTATTGCGGCGGATGAAAAAGAAATTGGTGAATTGATAGCTGATGCTATGGATAAAGTAGGCCGGGATGGAGTCATTACGGTGGAAGAATCGCAAACCGTAGGGACTTACCTGGAAGTAGTTGAAGGAATGAACTTTGACCGGGGTTACATATCACCGTATATGATTACAGACCCCGATAAGATGGAAGCTGTACTCGAAGAACCCTATATTTTGATCACTGACAAGAAGATATCCGCTATTCAAGATGTCCTGCCAGTGCTGGAAAAAGTGGTTCAGGCGGGCAGACCGCTGTTAGTCATTGCCGAAGATATGGAAGGCGAAGCTCTGGCCACCCTGGTGGTCAACAAGCTGAGAGGAACCTTCAACTGTGTGGCAGTTAAGGCACCGGCTTTTGGTGAAAGAAGAAAAGCCATGCTCGATGATATCGCTATTCTAACCGCAGGACAGGTGGCTTCAGAAGACCTGGGAATCAAGCTGGAAAATGTGACCCTGGATATGCTGGGCAAAGCGCGGTTGGTTACCGTTAAAAAAGATGAGACTATTATTATTGATGGTGCTGGTACCGATAATGCTATTCAGGAGCGGATTTCCCAGATCAAGATGCAGGTAGAAGAAAGTACTTCTGAATATGATAAGGAAAAATTGCAGGAGAGATTGGCCAAACTGGCTGGCGGGGTAGCCGTGATCCAGGTGGGTGCTGCTACTGAAACGGAACTCAAAGAGAAAAAGCACCGCATCGAGGATGCCCTGGCAGCAACCAAGGCTGCGGTCGAAGAAGGCATCGTAGCTGGTGGAGGTGCTGCGCTGCTCAATATTATTAGCAAAGTTGCTGCTCTGGAAGCTGATGGTGACGAAAAAACTGGTATAAATATAGTAACCAAGGCTTTAGAAGAGCCGCTTCGTCAGATTGCTCATAATGCTGGTATGGAAGGTTCAGTAGTAGTGGAAAAGGTTAAGGGCGCGGAAGCCGGTATGGGTTACAATGCTCTGAACGGAGAGTATGAAAATATGATGGACGTCGGGATTATTGACCCGGTGAAAGTGACCAGATCTGCACTGCAAAATGCCGCCAGCATCGCGGCTATGCTCCTGACCACTGAAACCGTAATAACGGAAGTTCCCCAGGAAGAACCTATGCCACCCATGCCGGGCGGAGGAATGGGCGGAATGATGTAGTCGACCAGGTTCCTGGACCAATACAGAAATATAAGAACCCTGCTCTGGCGAGCAGGGTTCTTTTTATGGCAGGTTATGTGAATTGAAACCGCATATGGACGCTGATGTACTGCAGTCGACGAGTCGGGGGAGCGAGCGGGTTAACCATACTCCATAAATATGTAGTTTTCATGTCCCTGGTGGTGATACCTGCGATATAATCGATGTCTGCTATAAATCGTAGTACAGTTCAAATTCTTTGGGATGAGGTATGTTATTTACCTGGCGGGCTTCCTGCAGTTTGCGCTCAATCCAGATTTCGATCAACCGCAGAGGAAATACGCCACCCTGTAGTAGAAAATCGTGGTCATTTTGTAGAGCGACCAGGGCTTCTTCCAGTGAAGTGGGAAGACTTTTTATTTGAGATAGCTGCTCAGGGGGCAGATTATAAAGATTTACATCGTAGGGACCATACCCGTTCTCGACCGGATCTATGCGGTTGATTATGCCGTCCAGTCCGGCCATCAGCATGGCGGAATAGGCCAGATACGGGTTGCACGTAGCGTCAGAAGAACGAAACTCGAATCGTTTTTCATGAGGAGTCCGTGCATAGGCGGGAATTCTGATGACAGCACTGCGGTTGGCGGTAGCAAAACAAATGCTGACCGGAGCCTCATAGCCTGGTACCAGCCGCTTATAGGAGTTAGTGCTGGGGTTGGTAAAAGCCAGGAGGGCGGGTGCGTGCTGTAAGAGACCACCGATAAAGTAGAGAGCGGTATCACTCAGGGCGGAGTAACCGTTTTCATCATAAAAAAGGGGCTCACCATTTTTAAAAAGATGCATGTGAACATGGAGGCCACTGCCCGCCTCGCCCCAGAGCGGTTTGGGCATGAAAGTTGCGGTTTTACCGGCGGCGAAAGCAGCATTTTTTATCAAATACTTGACCAGCATGGTTTTGTCTGCCATTTCGGACATGGTTCCGAACTCCACTTCGATTTCCATTTGACCAGGGCCGGCTACTTCGTGATGATGGTATTTGACCGGTATATTTCGTTCTTCTAATAGCAGGCATATTTCGGCCTAAGGTCACATAATACGTCAAAAGGTGGAGTTACATGATAACCCTGCTGGAGCGGGATCTTGTAGCCTTGATTGAAGCCTTTGGTGCCGCTGTTCCATTCTGCTTGCTCGGCATCAATTTCAAATCCGGTGCGGTGAGGGTGGCATTCATAATTGATGCTGTCAAATATAAAGAACTCAAATTCCGGGCTTATTCTAAGTTCATCGGCAATCCCCGTGGACTGCATATACTCTTCGGCCTTGATTGATACGGCGCGTGGATACTGTTCAAAGGGCCGGTTGGGGCTGCCGATGACATATACATCGCCAATCATGCTTAAGGTAGGAACTGTGGCAAAGGGGTCTACTACTGTGGTGGTAGGGTCGGGGATGAATACCATGTCACTTTGTTCTACAGCGGCGTAACCGTAGTTGGAGCCGTCAAAACCGATACCTTCCTGCAGGAGTTTTTCGGTGAACCGATTGGCGGGTATACCTACGTGGCGCCATCTACCGTTTAAATCTATTATCTTGAAATCTATCATTTTGATCCGCTGGTTACGGCAGAATTCTCGAACCTCATCAAAATCGGATAACATCTTGTGTTATTGCCTCCTTGTTATGAAAATAATTTTGCAACCGCAGATGGATGCTGATGGACGCAATTTGCTAAAAATAGACGCGGAGAACGCAGAATATTATGAATCCGCTGACGTTCAAAACCCTCCTTACCGGGAGTGTGGTAAGCGGTGAAGCGACCTGATGTACTGCAGTCGACAAGTCGGGGAGCGAGCGGGTTAACTACACTCCATAATTATATAGTTTCATGTTTATGAGGGTTATACTTTCGGTATCATTGACGTCATATATGTATAAAATTAAGCCACATATACCCTGGACATTATACTACATGCTATTTTAGTGGTAAAGAATATTAGCTCAGCATCTCCTTTTCCGGGTGGATCCGACAGGACTTCCAGTCGACACGGCGATGGAATAATATTCATTCCTACTCGGGGTTATATTCGGCCGGGGTTGGTAATAAGATTTAGTGAAAGAAGGGGCGTGAGGTGCAGGGATGAAGAAAAGGTGGCTGGCGATAGGGATTACAGGCGTCTTTCTATTCATTGGGATA
>JAAZLJ010000115.1 GCA_012799365.1 Syntrophomonadaceae bacterium
GGTCCGCTTCACACTGAAGCAAGCTGATGTACTGCAGTCGACGAGTCCGGGAGCGAGCGGGTTAACCACACTCCATAAATATGTATTTTTTATGTCTCCGATGGTGATACCATCGGTATCATGGACGTCTGTTATGAAAATTGAAACCGCAGATGGACGCTGATAGACGCAGATGATAAAAATAACAAAATAACTTTCACCAGGAGAGTACTAACCGGGCGAGCCGCGCGGGAATTTTCGCAATAGAATCAAAATATAAAGCATCTTCTGCAAATATTACATATTAAGATGATGCCCGTAATAAACTTATAACTGAAAGTGGCAGGTGTTGTGAAATTGAGAAGGTCGGGGCTTATAAAAGGAATTGTACTAATCTTTGCTTTCATCGGACTATTATCCGTTTTATCGGTGACTTACCTGACGGTTACCTATAAGAACAATCTGGGCAGTCTGGTCAGTCTGACCTTGCTGATCAAGAATAATGCTCTGGAACCCGTAGAGACTCCTGTTCTTTTCGAAGGGGCTATGCGGGGGATGGTGAATGCGCTCGAGGATCCTTATTCTGCGTATTTAGATAGGAGGCAGTTTGAAGACCTGAATATCAAGCTGCGGGCCAGTTTTGGTGGCATTGGTATTGTGGTAGGCGCGGATGAGGAGAACCGTTTTCGGGTGGTTTCGCCGATGAAGGGTACTCCCGCGTATCGGGAGGGCATCAAGTCTGGGGATATTATCCTGCGTATCAATGGGGAGTCTACTCGCGGCCTTACTCTGGATGATGCAGTAGAAATGATGCGGGGAGAGCCTGGGACCCAGGTGCATATTGGAGTTTATCGAGAAAGTGATGGGCAGGAATATGATTACAAAATAACCCGGGAGATCATAAATGTGCCTTCGGTAGACTCGGAACTGCTGCCGGGGACCCCTCGGATAGGATATCTGCATCTTTTACAGTTTACCAATACTTCTCCCCAGGAGATGGAAAAAGCTTTGAACCAACTGCATAAGGAAAAGGCGCAGGGATTGATCCTGGATCTGCGGGATAATCCGGGGGGAGATTTTGAAGCGGTGCTGAAAATTGCCGACCTGTTCCTGGATGAAGGTGCTATCGTCAAGGTGGCGGATCATCGCGGCAAAGAAGTGGTACATGAAGCCCATCCCGGGGCACTGGAACTGCCGGTAGTGGTATTGGTTAACCAGGGCAGTGCCAGTTCTTCCGAAATCCTGGCCGGTGCTCTGCAAGATCACAGGATAGCGCCGTTGGTGGGGGAGAAAACTTTCGGCAAGGGGTTGGTTCAGACGGTCTATCCGCTGGTGGGCGGT
Organism: Syntrophomonadaceae bacterium; assembly: GCA_012799365.1. Lineage (GTDB taxonomy): Bacteria > Bacillota > Syntrophomonadia > Syntrophomonadales > Syntrophothermaceae > JAAZLJ01. Next base: position 1,321 of record JAAZLJ010000115.1, read on the forward strand.
GATGCACTGAAGCTGACGACCGATAAGTATTTTACCCCGCGGGGAACGGATATCAATCAGATCGGCATAGTACCCGACTATTCGGTACCGTCCGACGGTAGAGATGAGGATCCTCAATTGAAGCGGGCCCGGGAGATATTGGTATCGAAGATTACCAAATAAGACACGAGACGATGCTGGTGGCCAGGCGTTGGGTTAGCTGAACGCCTCTTCCACCACGACTACACATTTATGAAGTGTGGTTAACCCACTCGTTCCCCGATTTGTCAGCTCAGTACATCAGCTCACTTCGCTGTGTACTACGACGTCGCCTGCGGTCGGCGCTCAGGCTCCGCCTTCGATCCCGCCGGCACTTGCCGCAACATCGTCGGCTTCGCAAGTCGCTCGACTCGGTTAATACTCTCGTAGTAGATTGCCGCATCTTCAATGTATATTTTTAGTATCATCCGCGTCCCTTCTGCGTCTAATTTATTGGCAGTAATCTGCGTCATCAGCGTTCATCTGCGGTTTCCAAGTCATTTTCATAACTGAGGTGGGTTTATTGACCGTATTGTTGTCCCTCCTGCCAGTCATGGGCAAAATGCTGCTTCAGGTAATGCTGCATCCGATTTTTCTGGTGCTGGTGTTTATCGTAGGGTGGCAGTACAAGCGCATGCAGCTGCTGTCTGAGGGGCTTTTTCATCTGGAGAAAAACATATATCTTCGTTCTACGATACTCTCCACTCTGATTGGCGTGGTCGGGGGGGTATTGGGCAGTTTTATTCTCCTGCTGTTCGGGATCGACCTGTCGGAAATGGGTATTATCTATCTTTTCATGGTGGCCATTCTGTTAATGCTTATCAACCCTCGGTTTTTGTGCTTTGCATATGCCGGGGGATTGCTTTCTCTTTCTTATATTTTCTTCGGTGTACCTCAAATTAATGTTCCCCAGCTAATGGGGTTGGTGGCGATACTGCATATGGTGGAGAGTGTTCTTATCCTGGTTAGCGGGCACCTGGATCCAATTCCCGTTTATGTGAAAAGAAACAACGGACAGGTGGTGGGGGGGTTTAATTTACAGAAGTTCTGGCCTATTCCCCTGGTGGCGGTTATCAGTACCGGGAATCTTGATTTTGTCGGGATGGGGGTTGCGCTGCCCGATTGGTGGTGGCCGGATTGGTGGCCGCTGATTAAAGCGTATCCGGATGCACCGCGGGAACTGAGCTATGTTCTGCTGCCGGTGCTGGCTATTCTGGGTTATGGCGAAATCGGAACCACTGCATCACCCCGGGAGAAAACCAGGCACTCGGCGGTAAATCTATTCTGGTTCAGCCTGGTGTTGTTGGGGTTATCGGTGATCGCTTCCCACTATTCAGTCTTCAGCATCCTGCCGGCTTTGTTCAGTCCCCTGGGACATGAGCTGGTTATTATGTTGGGTTTGCGAACAGAGTCAGATGGAGAACCGCTTTACATTACACCCTCTCGAGGAGTGATGATTCTGGATGTGTTACCAGGTTCGCAGGCAGCTCGCGCGGGGTTGAGGAGCGAAGACGTGGTGATTTCGGTCAACGGAGTGGAGGTGGGGACCCGCCGGGAGCTGGAGTTGATGATGCAGTTTGGCTGGGGGCGGTTGGAATTGGAGATACGGCGAGGGGAGCAAACTCTGTATTTCCAGATTGATAGGAAACCGCAGGCGGCGCTGGGTTTGGTGTTGGTGCCGGACAGTGACACCAATCGTTACCTGAGCTTCAGGGGGGAGACCCTTCTTTCCCGTCTGTTCAAGTTGTTTAAGAAATTCGGAAGTAAATCTAATTAGACGCAGATTCCGCAGATTTCTGTCTAATTATTTTTGACGCAAAGAACGCAGATGGACGCAGAAATATAAAATGACTAAGACAGCTTATAAAACATCGAGACGGTCTCATGTTTATAAAAATGTTCACATTTTGCTCACTTTCCGAATAACATATACTGTGTTTGCTATGAAAATAACTTTGAAACCGCAGATGTACGCTGATATACGCAGATTATACTAAAAATATACATTGAAGATGCGGCAATCTACCAGAAAAGTTTTAACCGAGTCGAGGAGTATCGGAGCGAGCCGGTTAATACTCTACGGAATAATATGCTGTTTTCATTTGTCGGTGGTGCCGGTACAACCGACATGAATGTCTTCGATGATAAATGAAAAGGAGGGGGAAAGTGAGCAGGCGAGGTAATATTAGATATCTTTTTGCTAGCGGTAATACCTCCGAAGGATATCAATCGTATCTGCCCCGGCTGCTGGAGGGCCTGGAGCGGGTGTATATATTGAAGGGGGCTCCCGGTTCCGGTCGTTCGACTTTTATCAGGCAGGCCGGTTTGGATATAAGCAAATTAGGATATGATGCTGAATTCTACGTGTCGCCTTTAAACGGTACTTCTTTGGAAGGGGTGGTGTTTCCTCAACTGGGTATGGCTGTTGTAGATGGCAGCGAGCCTGGTTCGCTGGAACCTCGCTATCCGGGGGTGACCGGGGAATTAATAAATTTGGGGGATTGTTGGGATAAGGATGAGATGCAGGCTCATAAAGAAGAAATAAAGAGTTTGATCGACACCGTTACTCAGGCCAGAGAAGAGGCGGTGGAGAGGTTGAGGGAAACCAGGATGGCCAAGGAGCGTCTGAAAAGGTGCTGGTTGAGCAGTCTTAACCTGGCACGCCTGGAGGTGTTGGTTCAGGAGTTGACCCGGGAAGTCATTGAACGACAGGCAGGAGAGAGGCATTATTATGGTTCTAACCTTACTTCCCAGGGGATGGTTAACTATGTTGATGAAATCAGTCTTGATTGTCGTAAACGTTATATTCTAACCGGGCCTCCGGGCAGCGGTAAGTCTACGGTGCTGGCTGCCATCGGGGAAAGGGCACGCGAGAAGGGGTACAGGGTCGAGTACTATCACAGCGGGTTAAATCCGGATAGTCTGGATATGGTGATAATCGCCGACTTGCAGGTGGCTTTGATTGACAATGGTAACCTGAATCTTTCTTCCCGGCTTTCTGATATAATTATCAATATGGAGGAGTATCTGGATGCTCCACCTGATGTCGAAGGCAGTTTGGAAATAAATGAGGCCCGGCGCCGATTGGAAGGGGCGCTTTTGCAGGCGGTCGAAGTGTTCAAGGAAGTGGAGTCCTGTCGGAAACGGCTGCAGCGCTTCTACACCCGAGCTATGGACTTCAATGAGGTGGATCGCACAAGGGCCCGGGTTATAGAGGAGATAAGAGGATAAGGCGGTAGGGCAGGCTGGCAGTTCTTAGATAGGGAGCTGCCAGCCTGAATAACCGGGAGGAATGATAATGGAGTTTCGTTTGCAGGCGCAGTACAAGCCTACCGGAGACCAGCCGGAAGCCATTCAGGCCTTGGTGGAGGGGTTGAATCGGGGCGATGGGCACCAAACCTTGTTGGGGGTTACCGGTTCGGGCAAGACATTTACCGTGGCTCATATTATAAATCAGGTACAAAGACCGGCTCTGATCCTGGCACCTAACAAGACTCTGGCCGGCCAGCTTTACGGTGAGTTCAAGGAGTTTTTTCCCGAGAACGCGGTGGAATATTTTATCAGCTATTATGATTATTACCAGCCAGAGGCTTATGTGCCTCAGAGCGACACCTACATCGAGAAGGATTCTTCCATCAATGATGAGATCGACAAGCTGCGCCACTCGGCCACGGCGGCTTTGCTGGAACGGCGGGATATTATTATCGTGGCCAGTGTTTCCTGCATCTACGGTCTGGGCTCACCGAATGACTATTTTGATATGATGGTGTCCCTGCGTCCAGGGATGGAGGTAGGGCGGGATGAGCTCCTGCACCGGTTGGTGGAGATACTGTATGAGCGCAATGAGATAGATTTTGTTCGGGGTAAGTTCCGGGTACGGGGGGATGTGGTAGAGGTTATGCCCATCTCGGCAGGGGAAAATGCTATTCGAATTGAGTTTTTCGGGGATGAGATTGACCGTCTGATGGAATTCAACCCCCTGACCGGTGAGACGATGGGGCGGCGGAACCATGTTTCTATTTTTCCGGCTTCTCACTATGTTACTACCCGTGATCGCATGTTACAGGCGGCGGTGGAGATTGAGGAAGAGCTGCAGGAAAGGGTGGCCGAGCTTAAAAAAGAAGGTAAGCTGCTGGAAGCTCAGCGTCTGGCCCACCGTACTCGCTATGATCTGGAAATGATCCGGGAGATCGGGTACTGCAAGGGAATTGAGAATTATTCCCGCTATGTTTCAGGGCGGAAGCCGGGAGAGCCTCCTTATACCCTGATTGATTTCTTTCCTGATGATTTCATCGTATTTATAGATGAATCCCATATCGGTATTCCCCAGGTGCGGGGGATGTATGCGGGGGACCGTTCCCGTAAACAGAATCTGGTTGATTATGGTTTTCGGCTGCCATCGGCTCTGGACAACCGTCCTTTACGTTTTGAGGAGTTCGAGGCCCGGGTCAGGCAGGCTATTTATGTGAGTGCTACTCCGGGGGACTACGAACTGGAGCACAGCAGTCAGGTGGTGGAGCAGATTATTCGACCTACCGGGCTCCTGGATCCGGAGGTAGAGGTGCGGCCGACTGAAAATCAGGTTGATGACCTGATGGAAGAGGTTCGTCAGAAAGTGGAAGGTGGGTTCCGGGTATTGGTTACCACCCTGACCAAGCGGATGGCCGAGGATCTAACCGAGTATCTGGCCGATGCTGGTATCAAGGTGAGGTACATGCATTCAGAAATCGATGCTCTGGAGCGGATGGAGATATTGCGTGATCTGAGGTTGGGAAGCTTCGATGTGCTGGTGGGTATCAACCTGCTGCGGGAGGGGTTGGATCTGCCAGAGGTGGCTCTGGTGGTCATTCTGGATGCGGATAAGGAAGGTTTCCTGCGTTCGGAGCGTTCGCTGGTGCAGACTATCGGTCGGGCGGCCCGTAATGTGGAGGGGAAGGTCATAATGTATGCGGATCGTATAACCCCTTCCATGCGCCTGGCTATCGATGAAACTAACCGCCGGCGCTCTATCCAGATGGAGTATAATAACCGGCATGGCATCACTCCTCGGACCATCGAGAAGAGTGTACGTCCTCGTATAGAAGCTACGGTGGCCGAGGAGGGAGCCGAGTATCAGGCTTCGATGTTCGAGGGAATGTCGCGTCAGGAGAAACAGAAGGTTCTGCAAAATCTGGAAATGGAGATGCTGCATGCGGCGGAGATGTTGAATTTCGAGCGGGCGGCTTACCTGCGTGATCTGATTAAGAAGGGCGGGGCTTCCCTGCGGAGGAGAGCGCGGTGACCTATTTTGACGCAGATTATTATGATTTACGCTGATTTCTTTTTGACGCAGATTAACGCTGACATTTACGGATTAACGCTCATTTCTTTTTTGACGCAGAGAACGCAGAAAGACACAGAATTTTATAACAGTAAAACCATGAGCAGGTACGGAGCATTTAATGGTGATTCCTGGCTGCAGGCCGGATGGTTTTAATTGGTTTTGACGCAGAGGACGCAGATGGACGCTGATAGTTATGATACCATAGGCATCACCATCACAGGCTTGAAAATAGTGAGTTTATTGGAGTATGGTAACCCGCTCGCTCCCCGACTTGTCGACTGCAGTACATCAGCTACATCTGCGGTTTCAAGACGTTCAACGGGGTGTGTGACCTCGATTTAGTATGAAGGTGGTCAGGTTGAAGAAACGGATTTTTATTAAGGGAGCTCGAGAACACAATCTCAAGAATATAGATGCCGCGATTCCTCGGGATCAGTTAGTGGTGTTTACCGGCGTGTCTGGTTCCGGGAAGTCGTCTCTGGCTTTTGATACCATCTATGCCGAGGGGCAGCGGCGGTATGTAGAGTCTTTGTCGACTTATGCCCGTCAGTTTCTGGGGCAGATGGATAAGCCAGATGTTGATTATATCGAGGGGCTGTCCCCGGCTATTTCTATAGACCAGAAGGCCGGCTCGCATAATCCCCGTTCAACGGTGGGGACGGTAACCGAAATCTATGACTACCTGCGGCTCCTGTATGCCCGGGTGGGGCATCCGCATTGCCCTCATTGCCAGCGTCCTATCCAGCGCCAAACGGTAGACCAAATCGTGGATTCAGTGCTGGTTTTGCCGGAGCGAACCCGAATCAAGGTGCTGGCACCGGTGGTGAGGGGTAAGAAGGGGGCCCACCAGAAGCTGTTGGCCGACCTTTTCAAGAACGGGTTTATTCGCGTGATGATCGATGGTTTGGAATACACCGCTGATGAGGAGATTGAACTGAATAAGAATCAGAAACACGATATTCAGGCGGTGGTAGATCGGTTGGTGATAAAGGATAGCATCAGAGGTCGCCTGGCGGAGGCCATAGAACTGGCTTTTGAGCTGGCCGAGGGTATTGTGGTTATTCAGGTTCTGGAGGAGAGCGGAGAGCGGGACATGGTGTTTAGCCGGGAGTTTGCCTGCCCTACCTGTGGGTTCAGCCTGCCGGAGATCAGTCCACGCATGTTTTCTTTTAATAATCCTTATGGGGCCTGTCCGGAATGTGATGGGCTGGGTATAAGAAAGGAGATCGATCCGACCCTGGTTCTGAATAAAGACAAGACCCTGCAGGAGGGGGCGGTTATTCCCTGGTCCAATAATTTGAGTGGATACTATAATCTGGTAATGATGACAGCCGCCCAAAGGGAAGGGGTGCCGGTCGATCGTCCGGTCAGAGAACTAACTCCTGAGCAGCTGCGGCTGGTGCTGTATGGCAACGAAGGCAGACGTATGGCTATCCGCTATACCAATACTCGGGGCGAGGATAAGGTTTTTCGTACCAGTTTCGAAGGGGTGATAAATAACCTTTATCGTCGCTACCAGGAGACCAGTTCTCCGGGGGTGCGGGAAGAGATAGAGCGGTATATGACTGAGAGTCCCTGCCCCGGTTGTGCGGGAACTCGTTTGCGGGAGGAGGTCAGGTGGGTGCTGCTCGGTGGTCGGTCGATTGCCGAGTTAGCTTCCCGTCCGGTGGTGGAGCTCCATGCCTTTTTTGAGGAACTGGAGTTATCAGAAAGGGAAGCCTTCATTGCCCGCCAGGTGGTAAAGGAAATTCGGCAGCGCCTGACTTTTCTGGTTGATGTAGGACTGGATTATTTGACTCTGGAACGAACCACGGGCACTCTTTCCGGGGGTGAAGCCCAGCGTATTCGACTGGCGACTCAGGTGGGTTCCAGCCTGGTCGGAGTTTTATACGTGTTGGACGAGCCCAGCGTGGGGCTGCACCCGCGGGATAATGCCCGGTTACTGGCTACTCTGGAGCGGCTGCGAGACCTGGGTAATACGGTGATTGTGGTGGAGCATGATGAGGATACCATCTGGGCGGCGGATTGGATTCTGGATGTGGGTCCAGGAGCCGGGCGGCATGGGGGACAGGTAGTGGCTGCGGGTACTGCGCAGGACATCATGCGAGTGGAAGAGTCCCTCACCGGACAATATCTCAGCGGTAGACGGCGTATTGAGGTACCGGCGAAGAGGCGTTCAGGGTCGGGCCGCTGGCTGGTGGTAAAGGGAGCCCGGGAGCATAATCTAAAAAACCTGGATGTGGGAATACCCCTGGGTACTTTTACCTGTGTGACCGGAGTTTCCGGGTCGGGTAAAAGCACTTTGGTGCAAAGTATCCTTTACCGGCGGCTGAGACAGCTGATTCATGGGAGTCGGGAAAGAGCCGGTGAGCATGATGATATCATCGGAGTGGAGTATATAGACAAGGTTATCAATATTGACCAGTCACCGATTGGGCGTACTCCTCGCTCCAATCCAGCTACCTATACCGGGGCTTTTGATGGTATTCGGGAGATGTTCGCCAATACCCCGGAATCCCGCATGCGGGGTTATAAGCCGGGACGTTTTAGTTTTAATGTGCGTGGGGGTCGGTGTGAGGCTTGTTCGGGAGACGGCATCAATAAGATTGAGATGCATTTTCTGCCGGATGTCTATGTGCCCTGCGAGGTCTGCAAAGGCCAGCGGTACAAAAGGGAGACCCTGGAAATAAAGTATAAAGGGCGGAGTATCGCGGATGTACTGGCTATGACTGTAGATGAGGCGGTGGAGTTTTTCGAGAACATCCCCCGGGTTTACCGCCGGTTAAAGGTGCTGCAGGATGTGGGGCTGGGCTACATTACTCTGGGGCAGCCGGCTCCTACCTTATCAGGGGGCGAAGCCCAGCGGGTGAAGCTGGCCACCGAGCTTTCGAAGCGTTCGACCGGAAAAACCCTGTATATTCTGGATGAACCTACTACTGGCCTGCATAAGGAGGATATCAAGCACCTGCTGGGGGTTTTGAACCGGCTGGTGGACGGTGGTAATACGGTGGTGGTTATCGAACACAATCTTGATGTCATCAAATCGGCCGATTATATTATTGACCTGGGGCCGGAAGGTGGGGATCGGGGCGGCGAAATCGTGGTGCAGGGGACCCCGGAAGCGGTGGCCGGATCCTCCTCATACACTGGCCAGTTTCTGCAGGTGGTACTGGCGGTTTAACCGGGTTTGCTATAAAAGTTGAAACCGCAGATGTACGTTGATGAACGCAGATGAATTAAAATAGCTGTAAGATGCAGACACAGACTTCCATGATACCGGAAGTATCACCGTCAGGGAAATGAAAACAGCGCGGTTATGGAGAGTCTTTCTGCGTTCTCTGCGTCTAATTATACGTAAAGACATTCGGTGGTACGGATTTTCCGGAAAGGGAGGTGGCGGTGTGAAAGAGAGGTTGAAGAATGTATCCCGGCAGCCCGGGGTTTATATGTTCAAAGATGAAAACGATAAGGTCCTCTACGTAGGTAAAGCCAGGATCTTGCGCAACCGTATGCGCTCTTACTTCCAGTCTCCTTCCCGGCTGGCCCCCAAGGTCAAAGCCATGATGGCTAAAGTGACCGATTTCGATTACATCGTCACGGCCAATGAAGTAGAAGCTCTTATTCTGGAATCTAATCTCATCAAGTCCTACCGTCCCCGCTATAATATCATGCTGCGTGATGACAAAAGCTATCCTTATCTAAAAATCACCATGGGGGAAGAATTCCCTCGCCTGGTTATTACCCGGGAGAAAAAGGACCGGGTGTCAAAATATTTCGGACCTTATAGCGATGTAACTGCCCTGCGGGAAACCGTGAAACTGCTTACCAGTCTGTTTCCTATCCGCACCTGCCGGAAGTTGAGGCAGAGGGAGCGGCCCTGCTTGAATCAGCATATCGAGCGCTGTCTGGCTCCTTGTGTCGGAGGAGTGGACCCGGAAACCTATCGGGAGATGGTGGAGGCGATAATCCGATTTCTGGAAGGGGACCACGGGCAGTTACTAAAAGAAATGGAACAGGAAATGAAAGAGGCGGCA
>JAAZLJ010000022.1 GCA_012799365.1 Syntrophomonadaceae bacterium
CAGCTTGCTTCAGTGTGAAGCGGACCCCTCAGGATTCGGCGTCCATGCACTCAGCCTTCGGTGCTCGAAACGTCCTGTTTCTCGCTCCGCTTCACAGCCCTCAGCTTCGCTGTGTACTGCGACGTCGGCTTCGTATGTCGCTTCGCGGGTTACCACACTTCCGTATATAGAGTTATTTTTATTATCTGCGTGCATCAGCGTGTATCTGCGGTTTCAAAGTTATTTTCATAAAAGATGTCTAAAAGCGGGGTCGCCCCCGCCTATCTTGACAAAATTACCTTTTATAGTCAAGCACTATAACCCGCGGCTCTCCCACCTCAACCGGAGCCTCCAGTTCCAAATAAGGCTTTTTGACCACCTGCTCATACTTCTGTATAAAACCTTCTACCGGGGCAATCTCAAAAGAGAGATGGGGCGTCTTGAAATGCATAGGCACCACTATTTGAGGTTTAAGCAGGTCCACCATTTGGAAAGCATCATCCGCATCAATAGTGAATGTGCCTCCTACCGGGATAAGAAGGACATCTACACTGCCGATGGTCTTAATCTGTTCCTCCGACAGCTGGTGTCCCAGATCCCCCAGATGAACCACTTTCATCCCTTCCACGGTATAGACATATATGTTATTCCGACCTCTTTCCCGTCCCTGGGAACGGTCGTGGTAGGAACCAGTACCCTCGATTTTAATACCATTTATCTCAAATTGGCCGGGCTGGCGAACTACCCGGGGACTGCCCCCGATGGTCTCCACGGCGTTATGATCCCAGTGTTCATGGCTGATAGTTACGATATCTGCTTCAACTTGCGGAATATCATAACCTACCTCATCATTAAACGGATCGGTAACAATCCTCTGCCCCTGGCCCTCAATCAGAAAACAAGCATGTCCAAACCATGTGATCCTCATGAAACATACCCTCCTTCTTACCTTATTTTTATATCCCAGTACCCATCTTTCACATGGTATAAACGATTATCCAGATTGAGCTGCGTGTAGACTGAAGCCATATTTCGGGTGTTAACCTCCCGTTTCATACGCTTCAGGATTTCTTCCACCAGGTCCCAACAAAACAAAGGCTGCTTTTTTTCCTGCAATATCTGTATCGCCCAGTCAGCCTCGCTCTTCTTTTCTACCATAATCATCCCCCCCTACATCCTCTCGGGAGCTGAAACTCCCAGAATATTTAGAGCTTTTTTTATGGTTCTTCTTATTATCTCCATTAAAATCAACCGGGCATCCCTCAACTCTGCTTCTTCATTCAACACCCGGTAATGATTGTAGTAACTGTGAAACATTCCGGCCAGTTCCAGTACATAACGAGCAATACGGTGAGGCCCCATGGTCTCGGCCGCAGTCAGAATCTCGTTAGGAAAGTCCGCCACTTTGCGCAGTAAAGCCAGTTCCTCATCGGCTGCCAACCTGCGGACATCAACCTGATCTGGAGATTTAATCTCAATACCACTGGCCTGCGCCTGTCTCAGTATGCTGCAGATACGAGCATGAGCGTACTGAACATAATATACAGGGTTTTCCTGGCTCTCTTGTTTGGCCAGTTCCAGATCAAAATCAAGGTGGCTATCAGCACTTCTCATCACAAAGAAAAAGCGAGCTGCGTCCCGACCTACCTCTTCTATTAACTCATTCAAGGTAACCAGAGTACCGGTACGTTTGGACATACGCACCATCTCGCCGCCTCGGTATAATCGCACTAACTGCATCAGGAGTACCTCCAGCCGATCCGGATCATATCCCAGAGCAGCCACAGCAGCCTTCATTCTAGCTACATGTCCATGATGGTCCGCACCCCAGACGTTGATAACCTGGTCAAATCCACGTTCGAACTTGTTCTGGTGGTAGGCAATATCGGCAGCAAAATAGGTAGGCGTGCCGTTATTACGAATGACTACCTCATCCTTGGCCTCCCCCTCCTCAACTCCGGCTTTAAACCACCAGGCTCCGTCCTCCTCGTAGAGACAGCCTGCGTCTTTTAGCTCGCGGATCACCTCGGATAATTTTCCTGATTGATGCAAACTGCTTTCCTTGAACCACACGTCATAGGTAATGCCAAACTGTTCCAACGTGGTTTTAATGTAAGCTATTTTTTCTTGCAGAGCGTACCCGGTCAAAGCCCGAATGCGAGCTTCGGCCTCAGCGCTAACCAGAGAATCACCGTGCTCCGCGATAAAGCGCTGTACGGTCTCTACCACATCCTCTCCGGCATACCCCGCCTCGGGAAACTGGAATTCGCGCCCACAAAGCTCAAGATAGCGTGCTTCCAGAGAAAGACCGAATAACTCGATTTGATTGCCGGCGTCATTTATATAGTATTCTCGTTCTACTTCGTAACCAGCCAGGCTTAAAATATTGGCCAAACTATCGCCGATAGCTCCTCCCCGGGCGTTACCCATATGTAAATCGCCAGTAGGATTGGCACTAACAAACTCCACCTGTATCTTCTGCCCATTGGCAAGTTCTTGTCCATAGTTCTCCCCGGCCTCCCAGACTACCCGGGGAACGTCATACAACCAATCGGGGCGCAGAAAAAAGTTTATAAAACCAGCTCCGGCTACTTCCACCCCTTCAATCAGAGCATCATTCTTATCAAGATTAGAAACAATAATATTAGCAATACGTGCGGGAGCCATGCGGGCCTGACGTGCCAGCAGCATGGCCACATTACAAGCAAAATCTCCGTGCTGCTTTTCCCGGGGCACTTCGATGACAAAAGAAGGAACTTCCTGGTACGAAAGCTCTCCCTTTTCTCGGGCCTGAGCCAGTGCAGTTTCCACCCACCTGCGCAGCCCCTCTTCCATCTGTTTAACCAGATTCATTCTACGAATCCTCCTGCTCAAAATTACATTAAATGGCCTTATATTAAATAATAGCTCGGTAAGACTATCTCTTAAAAGGGGAGCAGATATTATGAATGCTGAAAGAAATGAACTTATACTGATTTACTTCCCCAGCTTCAGTGCTGCGGCGTCCGCTTATAACACCCTCAAGGAATCAGGGATAACGCATCTCAGTATAGAAGAAACGCTGCCCATCGGAAATACCGATAGTACGCCATCATCATACGTTTACTCTCTTTCCTCGGCAGCTGTAAGTAATACTCCGCCCTGCGGTCCGGCCTGCCGCTGGCTGCTGACCATGTCCAAACCCGCAGGTGACGTAAGTAAAGCAATTGACATCGCAATGGACTATGGCGCCCTATTCGTTGAATAGCTAAACCCGATAAGGGGCTAAAATTCATTTTACAGCCCCCTATCACAATTTTTTATTTTACATCGTTAACTCCACCAAAGCAAGCCCCTCTGCAAATCCGAGCATCTAACCGTAGAAAAATCCCCTATTACTCTTTAGATTGAAGTAACGAAGCGATAATAGCCACACAGTAGTGGTCGTGGATCATATCCCGGGGTACTACCTTATGAGGCCCGGTATTTTTGGATATGATCCATTTTATGCTCTGCATGCGAGGACAAACGAAAAGCAGACCTTCTCTATCCGCCTGACGACAGTACTCTCGATAGGAGCAGCTTCCGTTAAAAATACGTACTTCTATATTATCTCCAATTTCTTCAAACTCATAATGCTCCTCGACTACAAATCCCTGCCTGGACAGAAGCCTGATCCAGGCTCTGGCCCAATCCACGGGGTCATTTCCCAACGGATATAGATCTTTTTCGAACTGGTCAAGCACCCTATCTGATAGACCCTCTATTATCCGCTCCAATAAAGTTCTACCATCTGGCAATGGCTGCATGGTCTCACTGGCAGCCAGTAAAAGTTTGTTCACCAGGGTGTACATAAACAATCGGTTATCCATTGGGAAACCCCCTTTTCTTCCCGGTGGAACACACCAGGTACAGGACCAACACCTCCATTATTGATGACCTACTTTTTCATTCACCAACTGTACTCTTTTTTCCTGCCATCCGAGCACTTTGAAACCACTTTTTAAATAAGGGGGTCATATCCTGCCCGGCTTCCTTTTCGATAACCGCGTGCAAATCAGCAGCCGATGCCAGCTGGTACCTGTACTCCGCCAGATAACTCCGCAGTACCTCGATTACTTTTTTATTTCCCAGTTCATGTTCCAGTTCCCGCCAGAACCGTTCTCCATTCCTGTAAGCCAGGTTAAAATACTCCTCCCGACCGCTCATCTCGGACAAGCTGCGCCCCAGGTCGGTCTGGTAGTCCGGGCTGATCCTGGCCGCGGCGTTCTTGCCATCCCTTTCTCGCAGATAACTCCAGGCCGACCAGTTGGCCAGGCCCTCATCCAACCAGGGCTCCCGCAGCTGGTCATTCCCCACCAGTCCAAACCACCACTGATGAGCTATTTCGTGGGCCAGCAGAAAATCTTGCCTTGCTTCTCCGTAAGCGGGGCCAAAGGCTTCCCGACATAAGAAGATAACCCCACTATATTCCATCCCCTGAAACCCTTCCATCGGCACCTGAACGATGTCAAACTCTCTGTAGGGATAAGAACCAAAAGTACATGAATAGTACTTGAACATCCGAGCAGCCCTGACCAGCACCTCTTTCCCCGCTTCTTCATATCCCGGCAGCACATGACACCTGAGTATGGTATCCATTTCTTTTTGCTGCAGGGTCTGATAGGTTGGTGCAGCCACCAGGACAAAGTCCCGCGCCCGTTCCGCCTGAATCAAAAGGGTGTCTCTTCCGCCGGGATCTGCCTCCCGTCCCAGCACGACTCCGGTTGAAATAATCTGGTATTCGGAAGGAACATTTAACTTGACCAGGTAATCAGCACATTGAAAACAGAAAGGATCCCCAAAAGAAATGTTTTGGGATAAAAGCCATTCCCCACTCTTCCACACATTGAGCACCGGGTATATATGACTGAGCATCATGACTCCATCGCAAGTTCCCAGACGATACGCAGCCTGCGGAATTCTGGTCTCCCAGGTCATTTCGATCTTCACCGCCTGTCCCGGAAGTATATCCTCGGGCAGCAGCGCCATCAAAGAAAGCTCGTCCTGTTGGCAGGGAACCTGTTGCCCATTGACTTCCATAGTATCCAGTTTAAGCCAGCCGGGGTTAAAACCATGGCGATAGGCTGAGGAAGGCATGGGGGATTTTTCCCGAGTTTGAAAGGCATTGGGATAGACTGTAAAATACAGCTCCGATAGAGCCCGGCCCGTGTTGTTCTCGGTTTCGACTACACTCTGCCCCAGTACCAGTTGATTGCCCACATCCAGGTACAGCCCCATCCGGTAGATAGTCCCGTCTGGCGGCGGGAAAATCTTCTCCGCTTCGGTTGTCGACCGGGACACATTGACTGGCTGGAAAACACTGCCCGAAGTATCACGCCCCAGATAAAGAAAAATGGCGGCGCCTATTAGACCCAGCACCGCTATTATGATAACATACGTTTTTTTCTTATCCATCACTACTCCCACCGATTCTATACCCGAGATGACAATTCTTTCGTAATTACATATACCATAACGTATGTGATACGAATGATATCACAGTAAAGGCAGAAAATGCTGCATTTATTGGGGTGTGGTTAACCCGCTCGCTCCCGGACTCGTCGACTGCAGTGTATGAATTTACGCTGAGTTCTAACCCCGTAGCGAAGGCTTCAGCCTTCGCAGGAACCGCAGTAAGAGAATAGCTTCCGCTCCACTGTAGTGGAAGCTTTAGCTTCCGCCGGGTAGGCTGAAGCCTCCCCTACTGCTGCTTCGTAAGTCGCTCGACTCGGTTAATACTCTCCTGGTGAGGGTTATTTTGTTTCTTCAGCATTTTCATAATATTCTGCGTTATCTGCGTCCATCAGCGGTTTCAAAAACTATTTTCATAGCAGCAGCATCACCTGCGGTCCTACGGAAGATAGCGGTACAGGTGATCCCGATAGTCCTGGCGCAGATCCTGGTTCAGAAACTCCCGGAAACGATCCAACATAGCTGCCGCCTCAGCCCGAGTCACGATATCATGGGGCCGAAAGATCCTTAATCCCCCGGTAAAATCTCCCCGGATCAGCCCGTATTCCTGGGCTACATAAACCGCATCTTTGGCCCAAGAAGGTATCTGATAGTCATCTTTAAACCCGGTACTGAATTGAGGCGTAGGAGCCAGGTGCTCCAATCCCATGGCTTTTACCAGAATAGTAACCGCCTCGGCCCGGGTCAGGTTATCATCAGGACGGAAAAACTTTTCGTGGGTTTCAACCAGGCCCTTTTTACCCGCCGTCTGTACGTACTTGTAATAAGGGCTGCGGCTATCTACATCAAAGAAATAAGCCTGTTCCTGATCCTGCCCCCGCCGTCTGCCTGCTTTCTGCTGCTCTTCTGGTTCAATATCCAACCCTCCCACCGTTACCAGAGCTCTGATGAACTCTCCGCGCCGGCAGGCAACCCCGGGATGGAAATAATCGCCCCGAATATCATAAGCCCCCAGACCACACATGGCCTCAATCGGCCGCTGTGCCCAGTGGCCTCTTACATCCTTGCATTCCTTAACAAACAACCGCCTCTGCTCCGGGGGAGAATAGGCTGACAGATTAAAAACTCCCTGGTTTCTCCCACCATATATATCTGAATCATCTTCTTCAGCGGCATTCTGCTCATCTTCATCCTCATCCTGGTCCCTGGTACGTCTTCCCCGCTCATTCTCCACCGGCACCTGACCGGGCAGCAGATCATAATCAGCCGTCAGCAGCTCTTCACCCCGCAGCTCATCAACAAATCCGCCCGTAAAACTAATCAGTTCGGGCTGGCTGGGTACATAGATCAGATCGCGACAAAGGTTATCATTCATGGCCATCCGTACCGTACCCTGCCAGATAGGACAGGTAGGCTCTCCGCGCAGAACCATATCCATGGTGCGGGTTTCCCCGCTTCCCCAGACGTTGTTATAACCCTCCGTCTGCCCGCTCAACTCTACCATAACCTCACTTTTGTCTCTTCTACCCGCCTCATATACCTTTTTGAGATACCAATTCCCGGTGATAAAATCGACTGCTGGCTGATGGTCAATCACCCGTGAGCCGCTGAAAAACACGTAGTCTTTTTTAGTCTTGAACTTCTGTCCCGCAGTTTCAATGGTTTCATTGTAGTTGTCCAATTCGGTGACATAGACCTCCTGGTCCCCGCGGGTCTCAACTTGAGAAGTAAGCTTCACCGTTCGGTTCAGCTTTCCGGTACCACTTTCGCTCTCCAGCTTGTATCTCAGATTGATCTGAACGATATCACCCTTCTTTTTGACGGTCTCCTTCACCGTACCCTTGAATACCTCGGGAGTACCGCCCAGAAACACCACTTCCCTATACTCCTGACCATCTGCTACCCCCGGCTCGAAACCGGTAAAGGCACTGGCGGCTCCCGGTAATGCCAATACCCAGAGCCCAACCAATACCATCGTTACTGTAATCAGCTTTAATCTTCTCATGGTTCAGCCCCTCACTCCACCAGAATCAAAGTCGCATACACACCGGTATCGCCATCGGCCAGATTGGCCCTGAGCAGGTAAACCGGGTCACCCTGGGCCAGACTGTAGGGATCCCTGCCCTCTCCATTTTTGACCGCCACCGCGTATTTAAGGTCGAGGGTCATTTCACCCGGCTGCGTCTCCCAACGGCCGCCGTAGTTCGACCAGCTGCTGACCTCGTCTATTACCATCCGTTCCCTGGTAGTACTGACCACCCGCCCCCGGGTTATAGCCTCATTGGTGAACTCTATATCTTCATCCCAAATAACAACCGCCAGCGCCTTATCTCCATCGGCAATCATCTGCATATCCCGGCTGAGTAAATCTTCGTCCCGATTATAAAACTGGTTATCGTTAAGCCTCTCGGCCCGGCCAGAATCATCTACATAGAGGAAACGGGTATTGCTATCGTAGTAGTACTCTGGATAGCTGCTGTAGCCCCGCCACTTGTTGTCCTCCAGACGATCCAGCAGCTCCATATCAAACTTGCTCCGCGACATGATATCCCGCAAGACACCTTTGTAGAACTCATACCGGGTTCTGACTTCCGGAGCGTTGACCACGATAACCCGAGCCTTCAACGTACTGCCGCTGCCTCTTTCGGCAAATACCACCACATTATCACCCGTATTGATGGCGCCACCGTCAATCAAGCGATTGTTCTTGACCACGATAGTACCGCTATCCCAGGCGATACGATCCGGCTCATACTTTATGGCAAAGCTCTTCAGGCTGGAATTGATTTCATGCACTTTCCCGGTTAGACGCCGTTCCGTATCCCCACGCAGGGTCAGCTTGATAACCCGCTCTTTGTCATTACGATAAGCGGTAACAAAGTAGGCCCGTTCTCCCCGATATTTTTCCAGATTACGCAGGGTCATATCTTTGGCCCCTTCGAAGATCTCCGCATCATCCGCCACATCCAGCGTAAGATTACTGGGACTGCTGCTTACCAGATCCTCATTCTCGTAACGGCACAGATAAGCAAAGTCGATTTCTTTGAACACATCCCGAATGTTGTTCATGGTTCCCCGGTAGATACGATAGGTTCCCTCATCCTTACGAACATCCGCCCGGATAACCCGGCCTCTGCTGTCCAGGGCCAGTTTCACATAATCTCCGGTTTTCAGGTCATAATAGTCGACCGATAAACCATTAACATAGTACATGGTGTGGTCGGTAAGGCTGTAAGTGTAGGGATTGCCGTTATCATCCCTGATGCTTAATTCATCCGGATTCTTACGGAACAGTTTGCCAAAAGCACTGCGGGTATCCCGGGGCAGGGCTCCGGCCACCGCATAGTTGATAGAACTCCTGATCTCGGATACCTGGGTCCCAGTAAGAAAGAGGGAAACTTCCTGCCCCGGTACCAGGTCATACAGCTGTCCCATACCCCCGCTCAGATTGACCCGACACACGGGACTGAGATTCATGCTGTAGGACTTACCATCCCATCCGCTAAGATAAATCTTATTGCCGGACTGATCCACGTAATCCAGAGTACCATTAAGGACGCTGCCCAACCCGGAAACCGCCTCCACCAATACGATTTCACCGGTCGGCTTGGCCAGCACTTTGATGCTGTCTCCGGTTTTAAGTATCGAACTGCGTCCCAGACTCCGGCCATTGTACACCAGAAAATCCCGTTCCGGTTCAGCAATCAGATAAAAACTCTGCCCATCGGCCTGAATTACCTGATAGTATCCACGGTTAGCTGTCCCCATGCCTGACCACTGAGAATTGATCTGCCCTACCGTTCCTTCCCGTCTTTGAAACCCGTTCATAGCCAGATATACCTCAGCTGCCTTGTCCAGGGCCGCCGCCAATTCGCCTCGTTTGACCTCGTGACGGGGGTAAAACATACCCGCGGCCCGTCCAGTCATGATGTTGCTGCCAATAACCGCTTCACAATAGGGGGTTTTAGCCTTATCAAACTTATCACCATCTGCGAAACTATAGACGGCCTGTTGGTCCCGACCATACACCGGCGGGAAATTCAAGATGCGCGCCATCCAGTAGGCCAGCTCCTCCCGGGTGGCCGGGTTCTTCCACTTGAGTGTGGCCCGTTCCTCGGCGGTGATGATGCCCATGCGCTGGGCCATAATCACGTAATTAGCCCCCCAGGGATTCTGGAAATCTGCCTCCTCTTCCGGAGCCACCCGCATCTGCTGTGCCATGCCTTCCAGCTCACCCAGTCGCATCAATGCTCCCAGGGTATCTTCTTTGCTGGCCAGGGCCTCCGGACGGTAAGCATCTCCACTATCCCGGATCACGCCCAGAGCGGCCATCCGATAGATATATGCTCGGGCCCAGTGTTGAGAAATATCATTAAAACTGGCATTGGTGTACAGGGCATTGATAGCAGGGGTACCGTAGTAGTTCTCGGCCCCTGCCGCTTCTCCCACCGGCATCCACATGCCCATTACCAACGATATGATGATAACCCATGCCCAACTTTTTCTAACCATAGCTCTCCCCTATTCTAAACTTCATGATTAACATGTGAAAATTGAACCCGCAGATTAACGCAGAAAAATTATGAATACGCTGAAAACACAAAAACATCCTGACCTGTACTAGTTGAATATGGCATATATATTGGGCTGCCCCACCTTCACATTCACCCGTCCCGAACCAGAATCTGCATATCGGGTGGCATCCACCCAGCGCAGATTGGTGTCATCATAATAGACTGCCTGTAACCTTCCCAGCGGCACCGCCCGCTCTGCAGTCCAGGTTACGTTAATATCACTGGCCAGGAAGGTAAGCTCTGCCTGCCTGGTCTCGGAATAGAAATCGGTTTCCACCATAAATCCCCCGGCCAACCGGGATCCCGGCCGGTTCAGGACCATGGATTCCAGGTACCCACCAGGAGCCGGAGTCAACCGCAAACGTACGTAAGGGTCGCGCGTCAACCGGGCAAAACTCTCGTATTCAAAAGTAGTCAGGGCCCGAACCGGTATACTCACCTCAAAGGTGTTGGTTGATAACCGGATGGTGGTATCCGGGTTTTTCTCGATGCCCTCACCCGGAATCAACATTTCCAGAGAAGTACAGCCGCGCTGCACCGCATCCAGCATGATTTCATAGTAAGGGAACCGCCAGAACGTAAGATCCCGGCCCACGATGATTTTCAGCTCATCCCCTACCAACGTAATCTGAGGACTTACGTCATCAATGCGCGCCGTAGGCGGTCGATTCGTAATATCATCTTCGGACACGTAGATAGGATTGGCCTGGCAGGGTATAAAACCGGAAGTCCCATGCTCATTTATGGTCCGCAGCCAGAAATGATAGCGGCAATCGGCGTCGATATCCTCAAACATGTACTCGGTATCCCGGGTAGAACCCAGGTACTCACGGGAATCCTCGTAAGAGCTGGTGCTGACATAAATCTCGTAAGTGCTGGGCACCTCGGATGGAGTCCAGAACAGTTTGATGGCCCGCTTATTCCATATCTTACCGTCAAACTCCCCGGGAACCGGAGCTATGGTACGCTCATAGGTAAATCCGTTGGGCGCAATGGCTTCGCTGTAATCCGGAGCAGGATTACGTACGGCTACGTCTACCGCACCCGGCGGATGAGGAGGACTGATCACCAGCAGAGCATCGTATTTATAGCTCAGCATTTCGGCTTTTTTCTGCCCGAAAAACACCTCACACCCCTCACGGAAGTTCTCTCCCTGGATGGTAACTTTCGTACCGCCTTCGCTGGTGCCCCGATTCGGGTCGATGCTGGTAATTACCGGTTCTCCCTCACCTTTAACGTAAGTGAAGCCATCCGGCTTGACTATACTGCCACCATCAACGGTATTGAATACCGTCACATCCACCCTGGCACTGGTTGCCATCTCCGGCAAAGAATAGGCCGGGGTACGCAGTACCAGCTCGGTCTCGGAAAACTTTATCAGCTCGGCCAGCTTATCACCGAAGTAAACCTCCACCGGTTCTCGGAAATTGCTTCCGGTAATGGTGACATTGGTCCCCCCCTTGCTGCTGCCCTGATTGGGCTCAATGATAAACCTGCCGGGTTTCACCACCGGAGACACGTACTCAATCGTATAGTCTGCCTGCCCCCCATCCGGATTCTTGACCCGTAAAATACGAGAACCTACCCGATCCGCAGGAGAAATTACCACTCTTATCGTCCCATCGCTTTTCACTTCGATGTTTTCGTACTCAACTCCATCTATGGTTGTATACCCGTCATCCGTCAAGTCACGCAATGAAGTAAATGAGGTACCGAAGGCATCACCGAGCAGCACATCGGTCCCCGCTTTCTTTCCGTTTTCTTTTACCGGCGGGACAAACTGACTGCCGTAAATCATGCCCAGGCTGGCATGATGCCGCGAGAATTTAGACGGTATCACGGTACTGATGAGCGGCCGGCTGGTTACAAAAGTGTACCCCCCGGTCAGGGTATATGTACCGGAATCCGGATTGGTAATCGTAACATCCACCGCCCCTCCACCAGGATAGGCCGGAGTCCGCACTTTCAATTGAGCTCCCTGGGATATAGCGATGGTATCGTCTTTTATAACTTCACCGGCTACCCCGCCAAAGGTTACCACCGGCCAAACTTTTTCGCCCGCCTTATTCTGGTCACGAAAATCAAGACCATGGAGAGTAACTACCTCATTTCCTTCCGCCGGCCCCTGGGCTGGTTCTACAGCCCGGATCTTAGGCGTGCTGCCAGGAACAATATAAGTAAATGCACCGGCCCTACGGGCAGTACCCCCGTCGGGATTGAGTACCATAACATCTACCGCCCCGGGAGATTCCCCCGCCGGTAGAGGCGGGGTTTTGGCCCGGATGAGACACTCGCCCCATACCCCTTTCTCCGCATCAAACTCCAGCAGCTGCACCTCTAAAATAGCGGCCTGCTCTCTGCCGATATACAATTCCAGGTCTTTGTGAAAGTCGGAACCCTCCACCAATATATCGGTTCCGCCCAGATTGGAACCTTTTTGCGGTTCAACCCTGGTTATCTGGGGAACACTTCTCGGAATCTGGAACACAAATTTGTCCCGGGCCGCCGCTTCCGCCGTATCCGGATTAACCACCCGTAATTCGTAAGGACCCGGCTCTCCCAAATCCGGAACTATGAACTGGATCTCGGTAGGGGATTTTACGTATACCTGTCCGGCCACGGTAGCCGGTGTACTCACGGTATGCAGCTGGCGAGAACCCAGGAAAACCCTGGTATCAGACCCCACCACAAAATCATTCCCCTGCACATAAACCTTGGTGCCTTCTCCCCCATGGGTGGGGACAAACTTTTCAATAACCGGACGGGTAAATACCGTATGATACCTGAATCCCTCATCTACCGTAACCATTCCGATGCCGGTAGGATCTACGTTTATTACCTGCAGCGGCACCCAGACCTCGGCCCGGGTCCCCGGCGGCGTAACACAGGATATCTCCTGCCCCGCCCGACCCACGGAAACCCCGGTCGCCAGGCGGCCATCGATGGTGACCAGACAGCCTTCCCGGAAATTGGTGCCGGTAATAATTATGGTCTCTCCACCCCCGATGTTCCCTTCATTGGGGTGGATACTTTTGACAACTGGCTTGAGATCCTCCTTGAACTCCTTATAGACAAATTTCTTATCCCAGGACGCCCATCCCCGATCCGGATTGATGACGGTCAGTTCATGCTCCCCGGCCTCCCCCGACGGCACCTTCAATATTATCTGGTTGCCCAGATCGGTATCATAATCCTGCAGTTCCACACCATCCCTGGTAACCCTGATCTTGCCGCCGCTATGAAAAGTTATGGTTTCCTCAGGAAACAGTTCCTTCAGCAAAGCCCGGTAATACTCTTCGCTCTTTGATTCAT
Source organism: Syntrophomonadaceae bacterium (assembly GCA_012799365.1). Lineage (GTDB taxonomy): Bacteria > Bacillota > Syntrophomonadia > Syntrophomonadales > Syntrophothermaceae > JAAZLJ01. Next base: position 13,299 of record JAAZLJ010000022.1, read on the forward strand.
CTTCGTAAACCTTACCCACCACCACCTGGGAACCGATTTTAACCGCCAGGCCGTACATGAACTCCTGCCCATCAATCGCCAGATAAAGACCACCGGTTTCCGGTGCCAATCCCGGATTCACCGCTGTAACCTGCGGACTGCTGACGTACTCAAAGCCGTCTTCAGCTACCGCCTCACCTTTGTCCCAGTTCTGTACCCGCACATCGACTTTCCCCCGCACACCGCAGGCCGGGGTATGTAGTTTAATTGTGGCCTTCTGGCGGCCGCCTTCGATTGGGCCTGGAATAACTTCGTCCACCCTGGCCCGCACCGTCCCGAAATACACCTCTACCCCGTTATAAAAATTAAATCCCTCAACGATTACCTCTGTATCCCCGGCCGTAGGCCCGTAATTGGGGGTTATTGAGGTTATATCCGGAGTACTGCTCAAACGCACATAGCTGAAAGCTTGGGATAAAATAGCTCTCTCGACCACAGGTGGGTCGTCTTTAATAACCAACCGCTCTCGCTCCAGCCCCCCATCTTTTACCAGATACATGGCTTCATTGACCGTAACCTCAACGTCTACTGTTCTCTCCAGTTCCAGCGGTTCCAGGGGGTGAGCCCGGGTAGTCCCGCGCAGGTACTGAATACCATCCTGGCCCGTTTCCAGCCCGGTTATTGCAATCGGAATCCCCCCCAGAGAAAAGGAAACGGTGCGCTCTATTTCTACATTTTTATATCCTTTATATTCGGATAGTTTTTCCTTCAAAACCACCCCTGTAGAAGGAGGTGAAACCTTTATTTCGTTTTCGTTCGCATCACCAGGGAGTTCATCTTCATTTACATAACGTTTGGAGCCTTCCTGCCGGAATTTAAAGAAATTCTCTCCGGTAAGTATAACTTCAGTTCCGCCTTTTTCGGAACCAATTTTCGGCGCAATTCCGGTCAGACGCAGTTCCTGGCCGCGATGGGTATAGAAAAACCCATCAATCCGCGTATCTTTAACTATAGCCGGCAGGTTTTTATCTCTCACGGTTACATTAACCGGTCCCGTATACGTTCCCCTGCCAGGAGCCTGCGGAGTAGTGATGCTCAATGCCACCGCTCCCTCCTCATACCCGGCCGGAACCTCATCTGCAGAAAGCAGCTGGAGTTCCTGCCCCAACCCTTCCCATTTCTGGTCAGGTGCCTGAAACGCTACTTCGGTGTTGGTATCAAAGCCTTTCCCGATAAGGGTGACCTTATCTCCTCCCCCGGGCTTACCGAAGTTAGGCAGAACATCCAGCAGCTCGATGTCGCCGGGGGTAGGTATGATATTGATAGCACCGGTGTATACCGCCTCCGCCTCCACTCGCCCGTCGGGCTCAGGCCTTTTAACTTTGATCCTTAGAGTATGCTGGTTGAGATCCGCTGCTCCCGGAACCGTAACCACCAATTTATGAGCTGACCCCGACTGTACCTCGGCCTTACCGCCAGCGATGAACACCTCATTATGCTCTATATTTAATTCTTTGAAATTACTGCCGATGATCTCCAGTTTCATGCCCCGTACCAGGGCGGCCGGGCTGGGATTGAAACTGCTGGCCTCGGGAATACCTATTTTAGAAAGCTGTTGATCTCCCTGTACCTTCGTATATTCTTCCGATTCGCCCCTCGCGGTGTTTTCCACCTTTATGGTCAAGTCGTTACCATCCATGATTTTATTATTCCAACGAATATAAGGACCCCCAATATAGACACCATCTTTATCCTTATCCCATTCAATAACACCCGCATAGTTAGGTTCTTCTTTATCTCTCTCCAGGATGCTGTACAAGACCGAATTCCCCCCTGCAGTTGAAACCGTGATTCGCATGGCTTTCTCCAGGTTCTTCCCCTCGAAGGCCACCTGTTTACTGTCTGATTCTACGATAGGGCTGCCATCCGACTTGAATCCGCTGATCCTTGATTTCTTAATCGGATAGACATTGTCAATCTCAGGATTGTTTATATACCTTAGTTGTTTAGCCGTATAACTTGCACTTCTATCTGCAGTTTTGACAATCACTGCTTCTACTTCCTGCGGTGGCGTTAACCCGGTTGGTAAATTAGGTGCCGCCACGATCACCTCATTAGGGGACCAGGCCAGAATATCTTCTGCTTTTACGGATAAGGATTGTTCACCAACACGAAAAATCACATGCCCGGTATCACCAAAACCCGTCCCTTCGATGATGACGGTGGTACCCCGGGTTACATCCCGGAACCCGTAGGCATTCTTGATATCAGTAATCTTAATTTCATCAGCCGCCTGTCCCGGCAAGACCGGCACCAGGGTAAACATGAATACAAATAAAACCAACCAGGCCAGCGAACGGTATCTATGTATATGACGCATGATTAACACTCCTATTCATCAACCTGAGCCCGGAATAAACCAACCCCGCAGCCCATATACTTTATCAGATAGAACATCGAAAAACGAAATATTTTGTTTAATATGCATAAAGGCACCTGGGACCGGCTAAATAGCCATATTCTCCTGCTATTGCCCTTTAATGCCGCTGTTTAACTGCATGAAAAAAAGCCTCCCGTTCGAAAGACAGGAAGCTTTAGAGTTGTTTCCTTGATGCTGCTGCCCGGTTCAGACGGACCGGTATCAGAGGTGAGACCCGGGCAGCTCCGAACTTGACCTCATTCAGCCATAGCCGCCCTGCCCGCTGTACTAAATAATCCGGGTAATCAGGGTGATCTGGCTGATGGGGATGTAGGTTACTGGCGTGGTTCCACCAGCAATAGTGATGAACTGCGGGGTGATCCCCACCAAAAGACCAACTACCGGGGCTACGTCACCTTCAGTTAATACCGAAACATTAAAATTTAACAGGCTGAATAAAAGAGCGATGAAACTCTGCCGACCCACCCCCGGCCCGAATCCACCACAATACCCGCCAGCCCCCAGTTGATAATCTCCCCAATCGGTAAATGGGCATCCGCAGCCATTAGAGCCGTAACCTCTTCTCACCAATATCCCTCCCTTGATAAATATTTTCCTTATCTCCCCAGCAATGAATGCAATCTACTTTATTCTATGTTGGTATCTGTCTGGTTGTTACTTCCCATACATTCCGGTTAATTATCTCACTAAAACAAAAGGACCTGCCTTTTCTCTCCGCAGAGAGCCAGCAGATCCTGCCTGACCACACTACAATAAATACCTGAACTTGCTGTTAATTATACCTCCGATGATGATACACCGATTCATGGATACCTGCTATTTTTTGCCGCCTCTAGCTTTCTGGATTTTGGCCCATGTATCCCGCAGGGGTACGATACGGTTGAATACCAGGTTCTCCACACTGGAATCCGGGTCAACACAAAAATATCCCTGCCGCAAAAACTGATAGCGTTGGCCTGGTGCTGCGTCTGCCAGTTCCGGTTCCACCCTGACCCCGGTCAAGGTAACCAGCGAATTGGGGTTCAGCATCTGTTCCAGTTCCAGCGCCCCGGTCTCCGCTTCCTCTGCCGCCTCATCTTCCAGGAAAAGATAGTCATACATCCGTACCTCAGCCTCGAGAGCATGAGCAGCTGATACCCAATGCAGGGTCCCTCTTACCTTGCGGGTACTTCCTTCACTGCCGCTGCGCGTAGTCGGATCATAGGTGCACCTCAGCTCTATCACTTCGCCGGTTTCCTCATCCTTGATTACCTCTTCACACCTTATGATGTACGCGTTCATCAGCCGCACCTCACGTCCCGGAGCCAGACGGAAGAATTTCTTCGGTGGATCCTCACGGAAATCTTCCCTTTCAATGTACAGTATCCGTGAAAACGGTACCTTCCGGATACCCATAGCCGGGTTCTGCGGGTTGTTTTCCATCTCCATCTCTTCGGTCAATCCCTCTGGATAGTTCTCGAGCACCACCCGTAAGGGCTCCAAGACCGCCATTCTCCGTGGTGCCCGAGCATTGAGGTCTTCACGTATACAGTGTTCCAGAAGGGCCACCTCTACCACGCTGTTGCTCTTGGCTACCCCGATGCGATTACAAAAATCGCGAATAGCCTCCGGGGTATAGCCCCGCCGACGCAGACCCGATATCGTCGGCATCCGGGGATCGTCCCAGCCATTCACATACCCTTGCTCCACCAACTGGCGCAGCTTGCGCTTACTCATCACCGTATGAGTAAGCTCCAACCGGGCAAATTCAATCTGCTGCGGCCGATGGTTAACATCAAACCCCAGAGACTCCAGTACCCAATCATACAATGGACGGTGATCCTCAAACTCCAAAGTACAAATAGAATGGGTAATATTCTCAATGGCATCAGACAGAGGATGAGCATAATCGTACATAGGGTAAATACACCACTCATCCCCGGTGCGGTGGTGGGTAGCCCGTAAGATGCGGTACAGTACCGGATCCCGCATATTTAGATTGGGAGAAGCCATGTCGATCTTAGCCCGCAAGACCCGAGAACCATCCTCGAACTCCCCGGCCCGCATACCTCGGAAAATATCCAGGTTCTCGTCTATCGTCCGCTGGCGGTAGGGACTCTCCTTACCCGATTCAGTTAACGTGCCGCGATACTCGCGCATCTCCTCGGAACTCAGGTCGCAGACATATGCTTTGCCCGCCTTGATCAGCTGTTCCGCATATTCATACATCTGTTCAAAATAATCGGAAGCATAGTAGATTCGGTCATCCCAGTCAAAACCCAGCCATTTTACGTCTTCCTGAATCGAATCTATATACTCGACTTCCTCTTTAATAGGATTCGTATCATCAAAACGCAGATTACACAGTCCTCCATAACGATCGGCAATGCCAAAATTAAGACAAATGGACTTGGCATGACCGATATGTAGATAGCCGTTAGGCTCGGGTGGGAAGCGAGTATGAACCCGACCCTGATTTTTGTTCCTTTCCAGATCTTCATTTATAATGTTTTCGATAAAATTACTCGGTACAGGTTTTTGGGTCATTTATTATCTCCCTCTCCGGTATATATTTCTGCCACCTGTCATGGAAATAGCTTTTGAAACCGCGGATATACGCTGATATATAAAACAACTCTTACGAGGAGTGTGCCCAATAAGTCCGGGGACTGTCCCCGGACTTATTGGGCTTATCAGTCTCATCTCAATCAATTATATTACCTCATAATCACCGTAATTTCCACTCCACGCTCGAAAAATCCCCTGCCCAGCAATGAAAATTGAAACCGCAGATGAACCATCACATTCCAACAAACGCTGTAAACCTGCTATTTTCATACCTTTGCTGGTTATACCACCGATATTATAGACGTCTGCACTAAAATTCACTTATGATACGGATGAAAATGGAGGATAGTGAAGGCCCGGTACAGCTGCTCAGCTGCTATCAACACTGCCAGTTGGTGGGGGAAAGTAAGTTGAGAAAGCGAAAGCAGGTAGTCGGCACGATCTTTAAGCCGGGCAGATACGCCGGTAGGTCCGCCGATTACCAGATTGAGCCGGGTTTTCCCTTGCTGCCGACAGCGCTCCAGTAGAACTGCCAGTTCTTCGGACGTGGCACTCCGCCCCTTCTGATCCAGAACAATCAGAACTTCGCTGCTCTTAATTATGGATAGAACTTTGTCGGCCTCTTTACGTCGTGCCTCGGCCAATTCGGCCTCCCGGGCCCGGGGACTGATACGATAATCCAGCCCGTCGAGCAGAGTGACCTTGATATATGGCCGCAGCCGTTTAATATATTCCTCTACTCCCTGCCGGTAAAATTTTTCCCGTACTTTTCCCACCGAGATCAACCGTAATTCCATTCTTACCACCGACATTATTCTAACCTGAAACCTTATTTAAAACCACCCACGACCGTTTCATCTACGAAGCCGTAGTGGTTTGGCCTGCTGTATCCTCTCCCAGTTTAACCTTTATTATTAATTCCCGAGTTTTCTGACCTTCTATTCGGGGCAGACGTAATATGTCCAGCTTGACCTCATCTCCTAATTTGTGGCTTAGAATCACCTCTTGCAGCTCGGCACTGCTTTTCACCTGCTGGTTGTTAACCTTTTTTATGATATCGTAGTCCTGCACCCCGGCTTTATCGGCTGGTCCATTCCTGACCGGAATCACCACCACCCCGCTTTTAATCGGCAGCCGGTAGTAACCCGCTTCTTCCCCACTAATCTCCCTTACCAATTCCACACCCAGAACCGGACGTTTGACCCGGCCGTGCTGACGCAGATCCTCCACTACCGCCCGAGCCTGATTGGACGGAATGGAAAACCCCATCCCCTCAAACCCGGGAGCCGCTATCTTAACCGTATTAATACCAATAACCTCCCCGGCCAGGTTTACCAGCGGGCCCCCGGAATTACCGGGATTTATCGCCGCATCCGTCTGAATCAACTTGAGCTGGAAACCCTCCTGGGTAGTTATTACCCGGTTCAGTCCACTGATTATCCCCGCAGTAACCGACTGAGCAAACCCGAGTCCCAGCGGGTTACCAATGGCTACCACCGACTGGCCCACCACCAGTTTACTCGAATCCCCCCAGCGGGCCGAAGTCAACTTGCGGACCCCCTTTACCTGCACCAGGGCCAGATCACTGCGCGCATCCTGCCCCACCACCTCAGCCTCCTTGCGGGTTCCATCAGATAGCACCACCATCAACCGCTGTGCCCCCTGCACCACATGGTGATTGGTCACCACCAGCCCGTTACGGTCTATTACCACCCCGGAACCCGTCTTCTCTTCCGTCTTACGCGTAAAAAAGTCGCCCGTTTCACTGTAGTTCAATACACCTACCAATGAAGCAGTTACTTCCCGGGCTACCTTACTTACGCTGTCCCCTTCCGGTGAGACAACTGTTATTGGATCTGCAGTCCGCCTGGCGGTAAAATCAACCTGGTTCAGGCCCCAGCCCAGCCCGACCCCCAACAACAAAACGACCACAATCACCAAACTCTGTCGATACGGCTTGCGCAACACCTTTCCACCTTTCCGACCCGATATATTGCCATTACAGATAGTTTCTTGATTTGGTCATAATTATATACTTGGCCGGATTCGGGCTTTTCGACAATAGATCTCAGATTTCGATAGAGGAAATGGAAATAAGAAGGGGAAAGTTATAGATAAGTGGGTTGTAGCTGTATATTTTGGTATAATTTGGGAGGGATTATGCGAGATGAACAAACTGGCTCCAGCCTTTGCCTGCCTATCTTCTGATTGCTGGCTTGACCCGATTCCAGAGTTAGATAAGTTTCCCTGCCCTCTGGTGGGTACGGATAGTAAGGGCATCATTAATCTCATCAACCAACCGGCCGAACAGCTGACCGGTAAACGCACTCACTACCTGGGCCAACCGATTGAGGCTCTGCAGAAGATATGGCCCTCTTTACCCCGATTGGTTTCTCGTACCCTGCTAACCGCAAGGCAAATCTGCCATGTAGAACACCACGACGATGAGCACTGGGCCATCAGCACCCACTTGCAGAAAACTCCCTCAGGGGTAGTAGCCTCTGTGCTGATTGTTTTTCAAAATATCACTTTTTATTGCAACCAACAAAGAAAACACTACCAACGTGAAATGTTACTTTTACTCGAACACCTGACAGGACAGACCGCTCATGGTATCCGCAACCCTCTGACCACTATAAAGGGCTTTATCCAATTATATCGCTCCGAGCCTGGCTCCCTGCCCTGGGATCTGCTAGAAGAGGAGATCAGATCCATCGAAATGGTTATCGGACAATTGCTGGCCTTCTCTTCCCGCCACCCGCAAGAATTGACAACGGTTAACATAAACCAGATGGTCTGTGAACTATGCCCAGAAATTGAAGCTCGCGCCCGGGCCCAGGGAGTTTGGGTACAGCTGACCCTCCCGCCCCATCTGCGTCCCATGACCGCTGAGATAGGTAAGGTCAAAACGCTTCTCGCCCAACTGTGTCATAATGCACTCGATGCCATGCCCCACGGTGGCGTATTGTCCATGATCACCGCCCAAAAAGGACGACACCTTATTTTTCAGGTGACCGACACTGGCACCGGCATTGAACCAGATCACCTGCCCCGGATCTTTGAACCGTTTTTTACCACCCGCCCGAATAAGACCGGATTGGGGCTTGCCATCTGTCACCAAATAGTCTCCGGCTACCAGGGCAGCATAAAAATAAACAGCAGAGTGTCCGGGACCACCGTCACCGTCTCTCTGCCTCAATCGGCCAAAATTTGAAACCGCTGGTGTACGCAGATAAACCACTAAATAGACGCAGAATACACTGAAAACTTATGAACACGCTGAAGATACAAAAATATATCTTCGCGGGAGCTAGTTAACCATATTTCAATAGACGCGTAAACTTACTATTATCATGCCTCCGATGGTGATACCTCCGGTACCTTGGCGGGTCTGCCAGGAAAAACATTATATTCTGGTTGACTGCCTTTCCCCCACCCGGTATGTACCGGAACTCGTTTCAGTCTATGCGTATGGCTGGAGAAAACTATCTCACTTTAGCCCCCAGCCCTCTTAGTTTAGCCTTGACATCTTCGTAGCCCCGATAAACATAGTAAGCGTTGTCGATCTCCGTGGTCCCCTTGGCCATCAGCCCTGCAATAGCCAGAGCCGCCCCCGCCCGCAGATCACTGGCCTTGACCCGAGCACCGAATAACCTCGGAACCCCCTGCACCACAGCGGCATGTCCCTCCAGTTTTACCTCCGCTCCCATCCGCTTGATTTCATCAACCATGCGAAACCGGTTTTCAAATACATTTTCCACAATAACACTGGTACCTTTGGCCACCGAAAGCAGGGCGATCATTTGCGATTGCATATCAGTCGGAAACCCGGGGTAGGGCAGAGTCTTGATATCTACCGGCAGTATCTCCTTACCCCCTATTACCCTTAATCCGCGGCCCTCCTCCTGGATAGTGGCCCCTGTTTCTTGCAGCTTGGCAATTATAGGGTACAAATGAGTGGGGATAACATTTTCCACCAGAATATTTCCTCCCGTGGCTACCGCCGCCGCCATGTACGTTCCGGCCTCTATGCGATCGGGAATAACTGCATACCGTGTACCCCGCAGTTCTTTGACTCCTTCGATCCTGATCATATCCGTACCGGCACCCCTGATCCTGCCGCCAGAAGCATTTAAAAAATTAGCCAGGTCTACTATTTCCGGCTCCTTGGCAGCGTTTTCTATCATGGTCTGCCCCGGAGTAAGAGTAGCCAGCATCATTATGTTTTCCGTCGCCCCTACACTGGGGAAATCTAAATAAACCCGATTGCCCTGCAAATGCCTGGCACTGGCCTCGATGTAGCCATGATCCAACTTTACTTTGGCCCCCAGTGCTGAAAGCCCCTTTAAATGAAGATCCATCGGCCGGGAGCCGATATCACATCCACCCGGTAAACATATACGAGCTTCTTTCCTGGTGGCCAGCAAAGCACCCAGCAGTAAATTCGAGGCCCGTAACTTTTTGGCCAGATCATAAGGGGTCTCCCCCCCCACATCCTCAGGAACGATAATGGACAGGCTGTTGTCCTCCTGCCGGGTAACACTGACCCCCAGACGTCTCAGAATATTTGCCAGTACCTCAACATCACGAATACGGGGGACATTTTCCAGAATAGTCTGTCCCTGTACCATTACACTGGCAGCCATAATTACCAAACAGGCATTCTTGGCCCCGCTAATCCAGACCTTACCTTCCAGGGGGTACCCCCCTTCAATATGCAACGGTTCCTCCAACGAAGTACCTCCTCACCCTGCATGCCGTAAACGAGCATATAAATCTTTGGTAAAGGAATCATACTCTACCTGTAGTCCCTTTTCTATCGCTCCGGGTAATGTATAACCTTTCCCTAGAGCTTCAATAACCCTCAAAAGTCCGGGTTCTCCACCCAGTTCCACCATGTACTCCACTGCCTGCAGCGATTGCCAGTACGCCATACCCTGATCCAATTGGTCAAAATCCCTCTCCAGGGTCGCGAAGTTATAAACCTCGACCTTACCATCGAACGAAGGTGCCTCCAGGGTAAATCCGGTTACCTTTTTCTCTACGTACTGAGCCACACCTTCCGTAAACCAGCGGTTATAGTTACCCCTGGTCAGTTGGTCAACCACAAGATGAGTATACTCATGAACGACCGGACCATCTCTGGTGAAGGTTTGCTCCAGGTCTCCTTCATGGATCCATTCACGTGGCGATAGTACCCTGATGATACCCCCCCAGTACACCCCCATGGCTCGTTCGTCTTTATCCCAACCGAAACTGCTGGCGAGGGTTTCTCCGTCCGGGTACATAACGATAACCGCTTTGTCTCGGGGTTGGAAAGAAAAAAAAGCAGTAACCGGCTCAAAAGCATTCTCCGCAGTCCGCGCCACCAGATCGCTATAGCCTCTATCTTCCTCCACAAATTTTATCACAAAATGTTCGGTTTCTATCCACTCAAAGTTAAAAGTACGGATCTCGTTCTCTTCATGGGCCAGATAGCGAAATAATTCATAACACCCCTGCCGCGGCAGAGCAGTGTTTTTAAAAACCAAAATAAAAAGCAAAGCAGCACAGGCCAGAACAATCCCTGCTGCCAGGCGCACTATACGAAGGCCGTTCCCCAACAAACTGCTCCCCCCTCCCCGCCTTAATTATACTACTCAAAGCCGGGTGAAAGGATTACCAAATAGTACCGTGTGGATGTGATTATTCTCTAGCGTGACTCCTCCAATAAACGAGTAGCGGTAAGACCAGCTATAGCCCCATCACCGACCGCGGTAGCCACCTGACGAACGGTCTTGTACCGGATATCCCCGGCAGCCAGTATCCCGGGTACTCCAGTTTTCATCTCCTCATCGGTAACAATATAACCGTTGCGGAGAGTCAGCCCGCTAATAAAGTCAGCCGCCGGCTTCATACCAATACTGACGAATACTCCATCTACCGGTAGTTCTTCCTTCTCCCCGGTCACCGTATCTTTCAGCAGCAGGCTGTTAAGTTTGCCCTCTCCCATGATCCGCTCCACCACCCGGTTGAACTTGAACTGCAGTTTCGGGTTAGCCAGAGCCTTCTCCTGGGTAGTGCGATTGGCACGCAGCTGATCACGCCGGTGGATAACGTACACGGTAGAAGCCAGGGTAGAAAGGTATAAGGCCTCCTCTATGGCCGAATCCCCTCCCCCTATTACCGCAACCTTCCGCTCTTCGAAAAATGGTCCATCACAGGTGGCACAGTAAGAAACCCCTCTTCCCGCCAGCTCTGCCTCCCCCGGTACCCCCAGTTCCTGTCTTCTCACCCCACTGGCTATAATAACTACCGGGGCCAGATAAGCCCCTTCCGGGGTAACCACTTTCTTGCCAGCAGTCGTAACTTCCAAACCCGTAACCTGGCTCATTTTAATCTGCAGGTCAAACCGCTCCGCCTGAATCCGGAACTGATCCATAAGATCCGGACCCGAAATACCAAAGGGGAAACCCGGATAATTCTCAATCCTATCCGTCAATGCGGCATTACCACCCGGAACGGCCGCTTCCAGCAGCAGCACTTTCAAGCGGGCTCGAGCCACGTACATACCCGCGGTAAGACCGGCTGGCCCCCCACCGATAATAATTACATCGTACCTTTCCATCTGCTATTCCCCCTGTCTTCCTTAAATATATACGCAGATAACGTTCATAATTGCGGATAGCACCGCAAATATAAAATAACTCTTAAAGAGAACGGGTTAACCCGGCGATGCGACCTGCGAAGCCAACGTAGCAGTAGGGGAGACTTCAGACTCCCCGCGGAAGCTAAGGCTTCCGCTACAGTGGAGCAGAAGCTATTCTCTTACCGCGGTTCCTACGAAGGCTGAAGCCTCCGCTACGGGGTTAGAACTCAGCGTAAATTCATATACTGCAGTCGACGAGTCGGGGAGCGAGCGGGTTATCACAATCCAATGAATGTACTATTTAATGTACTATTTTCATGTCTCTAATGATGATACCATCGTATCATGGATATCTTTCATGATAAAAAATCCCTGAGCAGGTCAGGGATTTTAGATTATGCTAATTATTTAAGATACCCCAATGGATTATTATGTCTGCCCCCGTTGATGACTTCAAAATGTAGATGAGGCCCGGTACTACGTCCGGTAGAGCCTACATGTGCAATTACCTGCCCCTTGGAAACCTTGCTCCCCTTGCTTACCAGCAGCTTGGAACAATGGGCATATCGGGTGACCACTCCATTACCGTGGGCGATTTCTACCATTTTCCCGTAGCCACCACTCCAACCGGCAAATCTCACCGTCCCGCCATCAGCGGCCCGAATAGCCGTACCGGTCTTGGCTCCAATATCGATACCTTTATGACTGCCTCCCCGGGAACCATAGCTAGAAGTAATCCTGCCATAAATAGGCCAACTCAATGTTCCCGAACTTCGTCCGCTGCCACGCGAGGCAACCACGATTCTTTCGCCCTTAACTATTACCCTATCCACAGCTTTTTCTATGATGTTCTCACTGAGGATATTTTTGTCTACCGTAGATCCATTCTTACAGGTTAGTCGATAAGTTACTTGCTTCCGGCCCTCTTTCCCTGCTTGCTTAACTTTCACACTGCTGCTCTTGCGGTCTACCTCAACCCTGGTCTTATAAGGGATTTTTTCCTCCCGAGTACCCTCTACCACTGTAACCACGTCAACATAAGGACTGGTTGTAGATATCGCCAATTTCTGTCCCAGCTGCAGCCGTTCACTCTTCAGCTTGTTGGCAGCTACGATATCCACGACATGTGTATCATGCCGTCGGGCTATCAGCCACAGTGAATCTCCCTCTTTAACCTCATAGATAGTAGGTGAATCCGTGCCGGTCTGTAGTATCTGCAAAGCCTGATCCGGGCTAACAATCTTATCAGTAGAAACCGTCTTCTGATTAATCTCTACTTTTTGCTCAAATTCCGCTGAAACAAGTTTTTCCCCTGACTCACAGCCAGTATACCCTTTTTTGAGCCGTTCCAAAACCTCTTTGGCCTTAGACTCACTGCTGACCACCACGACTGGTTTCCCATCCACTACGATGGCCGCCCCGGTGGTAACCAGCTTCAATTCTCGGGCAATTATTTTCGCTACCTGGGCATCAGCCAGAATAGCTTTCTCATTAACCAGGACCCTCTTAAACTTGAGCTCATCCTTTACGTTAACCGGATGTCCCGTAGCCTTAGCCTGCTCCTGACAGACCTTATGTAGTTTATTCTGAAATTCTCCGGCATCTTTAACGACACAGACCTGTTTGCCGTTAACATACACTTCATAGGCAGTCGTACGGCATCCTACCAAACACAACATCAAGACCAGCGACAAACTAAGCAGCGTAAGCAGTGGGAAGAGGACCCGTTTCTGGGTTAGTTTTTGCTTCATTGGTCTTCTCCCATCATTTTTATCCCGCAATGAATTCTACACCAAAGTATGAAAATCCTCCTTATGAATTCAATTTGTGAACAATTTCATCAAATTTGTCACATCACTGCAGGCCTCCCCCCTCGACATGACCGGCTTTCGACCGGATTTTTTCAATTTCCAAATAAATCGCACATTCCACTCTTTTACGATGCATAGCACAGGCAGTACGGGCTGGTATTTCCAGGCACCCGTTACTGAAATAGGCATTAGCATGACATCCGCCCCCACAATAAAAACGCGCCCAGCATTTACGACATTCTGCTTTGGATGACAAATAATTCCTGGTCAGGCGCTGTTTAACCTGCGGGTCGGTGATACCCGTCTCTACATTACCCATTAGAAATTCTTCTTCTCCTATAAACTGATGGCAGGGATAGATGTCTCCTCCCGGCGTAATAGCCAAATATTCACCGCCTGCCCCACAGCCGGTTAATCGCCGGGCCAGACAAGGACCCCGGGCCAGATCCAGGTTAAAATGAAAGTAGTTTATCTCCTGGCCCGCCTGATAGTGAGCCCACAGAGCCCGGGTAAGCCGATCATATTCCTCCAGCACCCGGGGAATAACCTCTTCCCCAATGGCAAATTCCTCATAAGGCCCTACCGCCGGCTCCAGAGATAAGTTGGTAAACCCGCAGGCTATCAGGTGTTCCAAATCCTGAGTAAAATCTAGATTGCCCCGAGAGAAAGTACCCCTTACGTAATAGCTGACCGGATTCCTGGCTACCATCTGCTGAATGCGGGGCAAAACCACATCATAGCTCCCCTGCCCATTGTTAAGAAGCCGGCAGCGATCATTTACTTCCCGGCGTCCGTCCAGGCTCAGAATCACAGAGATCCCTTCTTCAACCAGGTAATCCATTTTCTCTTCATCCAGAAGCAGGGCATTGGTGGTGAGCGTAAACCGCAGGTTTTTACCAGCCTTGCGCCCCTGCTTACGCCCGTACGCCACCAGACTACAGACTACATCCCAATTAAGCAGCGGCTCGCCCCCAAAAAAATCCACTTCTAGATTGGTAATATCCTGGCTCCCAGAAATAAGAAAATCCAAAGCTTGGCGGCCCACCGCCTCACTCATCAGCCCTTTTTCCGTCCCGAAATCTCCCTGCCGGGCAAAACAATAAGTACATCTCATGTTACAAAGATGAGCAACATTCAAACAAAGTGCCTTTACAGGCATCTCCTCCAGATTGAGAATCGGTAATTCCACCGGGGTAAAAAGCGTTTGATCATCGTATGCCTGTTTCAACTCGTCTTCCACTTCTGTCGCTGCTTCGGTGCCAAAAAGCTGCCGACATCTGGCACCGGCCTGGGCAGCATCACCTTGATTCTCGATTAGAGCAGTTACAAATTCCCGCGCCGGTTCGTCCAGCAAATGAATCGCTCCACTGTTAACATCCACCAAAATATGGTCCCCTTCAACGGAAAACAAGTGGATATTAGACGCAAAATCGTATCCGCTGACGTCCATCACCATAGCTTGAGCTTGCCTCCCCACAAAAGACAAGGCGGGCATCACGCCCGCCTATTTATTCGTTATAAGTAAAACTCAGCGCCATATTACCTGAAAACATTTCCGACGAAACTATTGTTTTTCGCACACCTGGTTACCAACTGTGCAAGAGGTCTTGCAAGCTGATTGACAGGATGCCTGACATTCACGACAATTAGTTTCCCCGCTGTCCCGTTTAAGCACCGGGCCCACAATAGTCTGTAGATGCTTCATTAAAAATATCCCCCTCCCCCATGAACCTGAAACCATTTAAATATAAACCGCCCAAGAGCGGTATGCTTTTCTGGAGCGGGAAACGGGATTCGAACCCGCGACCCTCGGCTTGGGAAGCCGATGCTCTACCACTGAGCTAATCCCGCGCAACAATATTTTAACTCACAGGGCTGTGGTTCGTCAACTCCACAGCAGACGCTCATTATACCGGAGGTATCATCATCAGAGACAGGAAAACTACATATTTACGGAGTGTGGTTAACCCGCTCGCTCCCCGACTTGTCGACTGCAGTACATCAGCTCGCTTCAGTGTGTACTGCGACGTCGCCCACGGCCAGCGCTCAGGCTCCGCCTTCGATTCCGCCGACACTGGCGAAACATCGTCGGCTTTGTTAGTCGCTTCACCAGTCTATCTAAGGATTGTTTTATATATTCAGCGTATTCATAAGTTTCTGCGTAATCTGCGTCTATTTGCGATTCATCTGCGTCCATCAGCGTATATCTGCGGTTTTAAAAGTTTTTATAGCAGATCGGCTGACTCATACTCTTCCTCATCCTCATCCTGGTCTTTCATGTAGGTCAGCAGCCTGTACTCCTCGGTAATTCCCCCCTGCTCCAGCCGATCCAATATCATCTGATGATAGACCTGATCCACCTCGGTAGAAATAAAATGCCGATCCAGCCGTCGACAGACTTCCACTTCCGCCCCGCTGCCCCCGAAAAGTATCAGCACCACATCACCAGGCATAGTACATGCCTTTATCAATAACTCAGAGAGGTCTTGAGGTATCTGACAGGCATGATAGGTTTTCTCCCGGCTTACATTCTTCACCAAATCAAAGTAAAACCAATCATAGGGCATCCTGCCCCTGGAGCCCCGCGCCAGGTTCTGTCTGATGCGACGATCTGTGGGATTTTTGTAAGGCTGGGCCACGTTATTCTTATAGAAACTATTGTCCTTCGTCTTGCGCGCATGAAGAATACTACGGTGGGCAGTGGTAAATCGCCGAGGACTGTGCCCCACATTGGTGTTATAAACCCAGGCATAGTCATGCACTTCATAACAGGCTTCATCCAGGTATTTCACTCGCAGGTAAGCATTTTGTTTGGGATAATTGATGAAAAACAGATTACCCGTATCCTTTAATACCCTCAGTGATTCCCGCGCCAGCTCCACATACCACTTTATATACTCATTAAAAGCCCGGGTATAAGTCTTACCCCGGTATTTTTTTCCTACATTGTAATCAGGGTCACCAAAGACCATGTCCACAGAATTTTCCGGAAGCTCTCGCAGCAGTTCCAGAATATCCATCAAAAACACCTGGTCTATGTACTTTTCTAACAACCCATTCCTCCCCTTAAATATATACTAATCGAGGCTGTAATAGACCGACCATATTAGTCTCTAACAGCAAACCCTTTGAACTCGTTTTACTTCAGCAGCATCTCTCTATCTTCTTTACCCAGAAACTCCCCGAGTTCTTCATAGGAAACTTTGGCCGCCTCGTAGCCTTCGTCAAACCCCCGTTCTTTACCAACAGCAAATCCGGCCAGAAAAGCCACACCCGTAGCAGCTATTATAATTAGAATCACTTCCGGAGTCATAGCGTACCCCTCCTTTTTTCTATATTCTACACTATATTATCTGTTTATGCCTATGAGATAATATCTTACATTCTGCTTACATTTTGCGGTAACATTGTTATAGAAGACGGTGTGCGGTCAAGTAGAAACCATTACTTGGCAAGTGCCAAACCTGGGTTACCAAACACAAAACGGCGAGGGTCTGAAACCCCCGCCGTTACTGACTTCTTATGGTGGGCGATACAGGATTTGAACCTGTGACTTCTTCCGTGTGAAGGAAGCACTCTCCCACTGAGTTAATCGCCCTTTTACCCTCTCATGATATTACCCCTGCATCCCCCTGTCAAGTATGGTTTTAGGATTCATTTTCGAGCAAACACTTCATTGGTAACGATAGTCTGATTTCGCTCCGGACCAGTAGCGATAAGGCAGTGTCTAACCCCGGTCAGTTCCGTGATCTGGTCTATATACCGCCGGGCAGCCGTGGGTAGTTCCTCGTAGGTTCTACACCCGGATAGGCTGGTTTTCCATCCCTCCATCTCGATATATACCGGCTCACAGTCCTGTAATATACGAAGACTATCAGGAAACTCCTGGATTATTTTACCTCGCCACCGATATCCTACACAGATTTTGACGGTATCCATCTCATCGAGTACATCTATCTTGGTTATAGCCAGGTCAGTGAGACCATTAACCCGGGCAGCATAACGCAAAACCACCGCATCCAGCCACCCACAACGCCGGGGCCGACCGGTGGTGGTACCGAACTCAGCACCTCGTTCCCGGATATGACTGCCGGCCTCATCATCCAGTTCAGTGGGAAAGGGCCCTTCTCCCACCCGAGTGGAATAGGCTTTAGCCACCCCTACCACCCGGGAAATACGTGTAGGCCCAACTCCCGCACCTATACAAGCTCCCCCTGCGGTAGGATAAGACGAAGTAACATACGGATAAGTTCCATGATCTATATCCAGCAGGGTACCCTGCGCCCCCTCCAGGAGCACCTTCCGCCCCTTATCTATAACCTGGTTGACCAGTAAAGAAGTATCAGCAATATAATCCTGGATGTATTCTACATATCCCAGGAGTTTATCCAGCATCGCCTCATGATCATAACCAGCATGGTCATACAACCGCTGTAAAATTCGGTTTTTTTCTCGCACCAGAACCGCAAACCGAGCCGGAAAATCGGTATCCATCACATCTGCCAGGCGGAACCCGACTCGCTCCATCTTATCCGCATAAGCCGGGCCAATACCCCGCCGCGTGGTTCCCAGCTGCCGACCACCGTGTTCCTGCAGTTCGTCAAACTTTTTATGATACGGCATTAGAATGTGTGCCCGATTACTGATACGCAGATTGGAGGTATCGATACCCTGGCTTTCCAGGGTCTTCAATTCCTCTACTAATATCGCCAGATCCAGAGCCACCCCGTTACCGATTACGCAGAGCTTATCCGGATAAAGTATACCTGACGGCATCAAGTGCAGCATATATTTACGGCCACCGTCCACCACAGTATGTCCGGCATTGCTGCCTCCCTGATACCTGACTACACAATCGGCCTCCCGGGCCAGGAAATCAGTAATCTTTCCCTTGCCCTCATCTCCCCACTGCGCACCTACCAGTGCTACCACCGACACGGGCGTCCACCTTCCTTTAGCCAAAAAATGTCACCACAAAAAGCATACTTATCTTAGCAGATGCACCGAAGGGTGTCAATAAAAAGAGCCGAGGCTTATCCCCCCGGCCATGGAACACTGATTTGAAACCGCAGATGATAACAAATAGACGCAGAGAACGCGAAATGTATGAATCCGCTGAAGAAACAAAATAACCCATCACTTCAGGAGGGCATTAATGATTCGAGCGACTTGCGAAGCCGACGATTTTTGGCAAGTATTGGCAGCCGAAGCGCAGCCTGGGCGCCCACTGAAGCTAACGATGTTTCGCCAGTATCGGCAACCATATTGTTTATCTCCGGGTTAGAGCCGCTCTTTCAGGTTACGGCCAGAACATGCCGGAAAGCATCTTCGATCCTATCGATGGTTACGATTTCAATATCCCGGGCACTGCCAGCAGGAAGCTCCTCATAATTATCGACCGGACATAGAATCCTGGCCATGCCTGCCTGGCGGGCCGCATAAAGCTTCTCACTCAGACCTCCCACCGGCCTGATCCTACCCTGAATAGATAGTTCCCCGGTAACCGCCACGTCCTGGCGTAGAGGAATATTCCGCACCGCACTCATCATTACCAGGAATACAGCCGCCCCTATCGAGGGGCCGTCGATATTGCCTCCTCCTACCACATTAATGTGTATATCGTAGGCAGATATATCTTCCCCGGTCACCTGACGAAAAACTGATACCGCATTAAATACGGAATCCCGAGCCATAGGTCCCGAGGTATCATTGAACCTGATATAGCCCTCTCCTTTTCTCTGAGCCGGAAACGAAACCGCCTCCAGTTCCACCAGAGTACCCAGATAACCCACCACTCCCAATCCAAATATTTTACCTACTTTCGGTTCAGGAGACGCCTTAATATGGGCATAAGAGGTGATACGGCTGCTCCGAATAACTTCCAGGATATGCTTCCTGGTCACCCGGATGTGACGCGAGGGGTTATCGAAAATGGCTATAGCATAGGCATCCGCCAGTATGCTGTTAGCCTTTCGCCCCTCGTTAGTATACTCGCTTATAAGCTGACTAACCCCTGCTTCCAGGGTAAGCCCCAGGCGGGCGGCTGAACTCTCCACTATCCCTCTTATATCGTCAGCAGTGAGTGGTTCGAAATACACTTCCGCACAACGAGAACGTAGAGCCGGACTCAGTTCTTCCCGCCGCCGGGTAGTGGCCCCAATCAATATAAAATCAGCTGGCACTCCATGGTCAAACATCTTTTTAACGTACTGTGGAATCCGCTGATCGTGTGGATCATAATATGATGAGTCAAAATAAACCCGTTTGTCTTCTAAAACTTTAAGTAATTTGTTATGTAAGAACGGGTCCATATCCCCGATCTCATCAATAAACAAAATACCCCCATGAGCTTCCGTAACCAGCCCCGGCTTAGGTTCCGGTATACCGTCTTCTGCCAGGTCTTTTTTGGCACCCTGGTAAATGGGATCGTGTACCGAACCCAACAAAGGATTGGTTCCCTCCCGTGGATCCCACCGCAGGGTAGCACCATTTACTTCAATAAAGGGAGCCCCCGCGCTAAAAACGCTCCCCTCCACCTTTTTTGCATATTCCAGGGCCAATCGGGCACAAGTAGTTTTTCCCACCCCGGGCGGTCCATACAGGAGTATATGCTGGGGAAACGGGGCACACAGTTTGGAAAGCAAGGCTCGGACCGCTCGTTTTTGACCCACGATTTCCTCAAAATTCAGCGGTCTGACCTTTTCTATAGCTGAGGTGGATAACTGTGTATATTCCAGTTTTTCCAGGTACCCCAGCTTCTTAAGCGTAGCAGCATTCTCGGGTTCGGCATTTTCCTTGAGTACCTGCCTGCGTATTTCGCTTACATACTCCTCATAACGTTCTTCAATTTTTTGCCGAACCTTCTTTTCCAGTCTTTCTTCTACCGCTTTCCGAGCCAGGAGCTCTGAGGCTGATTCTTCCAACTCCCTGATGGTTTGTGGAAGTGCCTCCGGATCAGAAGTTGAACTCATCTCCTGTTCGCCATACACCAATATTTCCAGTGCCTTTACCCGTTCATAGAAATCCGTTGACTTCATGAGGTCCGTCACCTTCAACCGGTCGGCCCTCCTGGTAATTCCCTGAGCCCCATATACCCGCAATAGCATCTGATAAATGGTATCAACCTTGCGCTGCAGATCACTAAAGAGCCGGCCCGAATTTTTCTCAGGCCTGGGGTTAGAAAGATAGCTTTCCACCGCCTTGAATCTCCTTTGCTTGTTACTCCGGCTTAACCAGAACCTTAAGTGTCGCTTGGATTGATGGGAAAACTTTGATCCTTACCGAATACTCTCCCAGAGTTCGAATCGGTTCCTGAATCTCAATTCTCTTTTTATCGATTGAGACCCTGAAATCCTCTTGTAAAATATCGGCAATTTCCATGGCGGTAACCGTACCGAAAAGCCGTCCGTCCTCTCCAGCCCGGGCTTTGACCTCAATGGTTTTTCCGTCTATCTTGGCTTTGGTTTTTAAAGCCTTTTGTTCCTCTTTTTCGCGCTTCTTCTCCCGGCGTTCCTGCCTTTCCTGTAATTGTTTCACTTTCCCGTCGGTAGCTTCGATCGCTAACCCCCGAGGCAGCAGGAAATTCCTGGCATATCCATCTGATACCTCTTTGACTTCTCCTTTTTGTCCCAGTTTTTTAACATCCTGTTTAAGAATTACTTTCATTACTAGAACCCCCTTTTACTATCCTATTACATAATATCAAACGGCCCTCTTTCCCGTCCAACCATCCTCAAATAGTATCAAGTCATCCTTAACTGACCTTTCTAACTTCAATGACCGGGCCGATGATCTTCATAGCCTATGGTTATATTCTCATTATACACGAAGGGGTCTTTCCAACCCGGAAGACCCCTTGCTTAATCCCCATAACATTCAATTATAAAGCTGCAATAAAGTAAGTTCTCCTTCTTGCTGCGTATTCCTGCCGGTTAACAAAAAAATAACCCCCCGGCAAGGGGGGTAGGTCTTTAATCTGAACTAAAGGGCAGCAGCGCCATGGTACGTGCCCTTTTTATAGCCACAGTCAGTGCGCGCTGATGCTGGGCACAATTCCCGGTGATACGCCGGGGCAATATCTTGCCTCTTTCTGTAATAAAACGGCGCAGCCGGCCGGCCTCTTTGTAATCTATATGGTCAATCTTTTCTGCACAAAAGTTACATTGGCGTCTTTTTCTTCTCCGTTCCTTTTTCACGGTCAGACGTCCTCCTTAAAAAGGTACTTCTTCATCTCCATCCTTGATGATATCCACGTTGTCCAGGTTTACCTCTTCTCCAATAGCTTCCCAGGGATCGCGCTGAACATCAGAACTACGGCGGGCTTCATTAGCTTCGGATACTGATTTGCCAGGCCGATCCAGGAATCTCACATTGTCTGCTACCACTTCGGCAACCCTGCGTTTCTGTCCTTCCTGAGTCTCATAAGAACGGATTTGCAGACGACCCTCAACCGCCACCAGCCTTCCCTTGCTTAAATAATTAGCACAAGTTTCAGCCAGTTGTCTCCAGGTAACAATGTCGATGAAATCGACTTCCCGCTCTCCCGCCCGGTTAGTAAACGGCCGGTTTACAGCTAACGAAAACTGGCACACCCCGATGCCAGTCGTGGTATATCTCATCTCCGGATCCCGGGTAAGCCTCCCAATCAGTATTACACGGTTTAGCAAAGCCCTCTCCCCTCTCCCCTATTGCTCGTCTAAACGCAAAATCATATGTCGTAAGAAAGTCTCTGAAATCTTCATCACTCGATCTAACTCGGTGACTGTTTCAGGTTGTCCTTTAAAGTACCAAACTACATAGTAACCTTCTCGATAATCGTTAATTTCATAGGCCAGGCGTCTTTTGCCCCAGCCATCTGCCTCTTGCTCGAATTCGCCACCCGTATTAGTGATTATGCCCTTTATTCGCTCCTTAATTGCTTCGATGGCTTCGGGTGTCAATTCTGGCTGCAAAATGTACATGAGCTCATATGAGCGCACCGCTTCACCTCCTCCCTGCGGACTAACGGCCCCGTTCTACAACCCGGGGCAGGGATATCTTTGACATTATAGCAAGAAAACCCGCCTTTTTCAAACCTAATATCGGACCAAGCGCATCTACTCGCTATTCAGAAAGTAAACCAGGAATTACACAGACATCGCCAGCGCCAGCTTCTCGTCATCAGCTATATAACATTCTAGCAAACATCTGTTCGATATGCAAGCATTATTTTCCATGACAATTATCAGCTGCATACTGTAAACAAATAAGCGCAGCGGACAGTCTGCGACAGCAAATCGCGCCTGAAGTAAGTGCTGTACTGCAGTCAACGCGTCCGGGAGCAAGCGAGTTAACATACTACACTAAATCGGGCTGTTCTCATATTTTGTTGGTATCAACCTGACCGACATGAGGGTCTGAAATATCTCAAACAAGCTGAAGCCCTTGTTTTGATAAGTGACTCCGAGCATACAAATACAAACGCCGGGTATAAACCCGGCATCTTTTTATTTACTTTTTTGTAGAACTTGAAATAATAAAACTATAGCCTTCCCCTGAGCAGCAGGCTCTGAAGATCCCAAATCGGCCTCTCTACGATACAGGTCTGATTGAACAGGCCCTTCAGTATCGCCAGCCTCTCCCCATTCGGGTTACGCTTAAATCCAATTATACAGAAGTGGGTTTTGTCATCCAGCGACCTCACGATAACCAGATCACCCACCCGAAAGCGCCTGTCCTGCAAATCTGTGACCGTCATTTCCCTCCACCCTCCTCCGGAGTGTCAAAGATGGTCTTATTCAGACTATATGCAATTTACCGGAAAAGGTGCTTTTTTGCAGAACCAATACCGCTCCGTCGGTCCCCATACCTGACAAAACTGCTCCTAAGTCTGGCCCGAGTCCGGGATGATCCGTTTAATTCTTTTTTCAAATTTGGAGCGCGGCAGCATTACCTGCCGATTACACTTACAGCAGCGAATCTTGATATCAGCCCCCATACGAGTTATCTCCCATTCGTAACCACCACAAGGATGTGGTTTTTTCATCCGCACCACATCCCCCAGACCATACTTCCTGACCTCCACCCAGACTCCCCCATTTCACGATTATAGGGTTATAACCTTCGGTGCTGCCGCTATAGCCTCAACTATAGTGTACATATTGGCCAGCTCTCCGACCATCAGTTTATCCCTCAAGCGATAAAGCTCTACACTGGTTCGGCAGCACAGTACCCGAATTCCTGCTCGCTCCAATTCCAACAGATATCCTAACGTCTCGGAGCCTTCCACCGCCAAAAACACCGCAGAATTATAAAGTACAATGGTAGATGCCACACTCTTCATCTGGCAAAAAGTATATAGAAAGTTCCTGAGCAGATTCCGTCCCAGAACTTCGTTACCCTGACCCATGACATCGCTGCTCAGCATCAATACCACCTGCTCCACTCCCATCAGCCCCGGAGTAGGGCTCATCTGGGGTTTTTCAATGTGGATATAGTAATCACCCGCCCGTTCCTCGACCTCCACCTCACACCCCAG
The DNA here is from genome assembly GCA_012799365.1 of Syntrophomonadaceae bacterium. GTDB lineage: Bacteria > Bacillota > Syntrophomonadia > Syntrophomonadales > Syntrophothermaceae > JAAZLJ01. The sequence continues at coordinate 37,220 of JAAZLJ010000022.1, forward strand.
TTTATGGGCCATTTGAGTAACGTTCTCCAATGCAGTCGAACTGTTCACCACTGTAGTCACTATCCCGCGCTCCATCTGTTCCAGAGCCTGTCTGGTCACGACCACCGGACCGGGGGAGGTAAGCCCCCGAGCATCTACCACTTTTTGCATTATCATCTTCCCCCTTTGACCACCACGGAGTAAGACCTCGTCGGTACCGCCCGGCCAACGATGGCATAGCTCACACCTTTTCTCGTCAGGGCCTCCGCCATAGCGTTACCCCTATCCTCAGGCACACCCAGCAGGAGCCCGCCAGAAGTCTCGGGGGAGTACGCCACATCCTTCACCGCTCCATCAACATTATCCTCAATGATAACCCGTGTACCCAGATAATCACGGTTGGCATATGCTCCACCGGGTACCAATCCCATGGAAGCGCATTGCAGGGCCTCACGCATGAAGTAAAGCTGGTCTGCAAACACCTCTGCCGATACCCCACTGGCCTCGGTCATCTCCACTAAATGACCCAAAAGTCCGAACCCGGTTACATCGGTTCCGCACTGCACTCCAACATCAACCGCCGCCTCTGCTGCCGCACTATTAAGGGTGGCCATCCACCGAACTGCTTCTTCTACCACGGGAACTGAAACCATTTCCGCCTTAATAGCAGTGGCGATGATACCGCTGCCCAGAGGTTTGGTTAAAAAAAGAATATCTCCCGCCCGGAGCCCGTTATTCCGAATCAACTTCTGGGGGTGGACAACTCCGGTAACCGCCAGGCCATACTTGGGTTCATTATCATCAACACTATGTCCGCCCACCAGCAGGGCCCCGGCCTCTTTCACCTTATCCACCCCACCCCGGATAATATCACGCAAAATGCTGTAATCTTCACAGTTCGGGAAACACACTATATTCATAGCGGTTAAAGGCTTGCCTCCCATAGCGTAGACATCGCTCAGAGCGTTGGCTGCCGCCACCTGCCCAAAAAGATAAGCATCATCTACAATGGGCGTAAAGAAATCCAGGGTCTGGATCAGGGCCAGGTCATCTTGTAGTAAATAAACCCCGGCATCATCCAGAGTATCAAAGCCTACCAGCAAACGGGGATCCCGAGGCAGCTCTATGCCCCGTAAAAGATCTTCCAGGGCCGCCGGCCCTATTTTAGCCGCTCACCCGGCCGCCCGAACCATATCAGTTAATTTAAGCTCCCTGGTCACTACTGAACACCCCCTCCCAAAACGTTCCCTCCCGGCAGACTAAACCCACAGACCTGCTCCCCGGGTCGGATCCGCCTGCAAGAAAACGTGGTATCCCTTATAAGCCGCGTACAGATCTGCTTTACTGGTTACTTCGAACGGCGAATGCATACCCAGCAGGGCCACACCACAATCAAGTACCTCCATACCGTAACGGGCCAGGTACTGAGATACCGTACCACCGCCCCCTTCGTCTACCTTACCCAGTTCGCCAATCTGCCATGGCACTCTATTATCGTCAAAAATCCGGCGCACCCAGGCTACAAACTCGGGGTTAGCATCGCTGGCATCGTACTTGCCCCGGGAACCAGTATACTTGGTCACCACCACTCCTTCACCCAGAAAAGAGTTGTTCATTTTCTCAAACACCTGCTCATAATTCGGATCCACCGCTGCATTGACATCTGCAGACAGGGCGTGAGAACTGGCCAGGGCTTTGCGCACCTGGTAGTAATCGCAGGCACCCGCCCGGTGCAGGAGTTCAGCCGCTAGATTTTCGGTAAAATATGATCGTAGACCCGTATTCCCCACGCTGCCGATTTCTTCCTTATCAGCGAAGATACAGACTGCCGTACGCTGCGGCCGCTGTAGATTCAGCATGGCTTCCAGCGAAGTAAATACACTGACCCGATCATCCTGTCCGTAGCCACCAACCATACTGCGGTCAAAACCTATATCTCGAGCTGGAAAAGCGGGTACCGCCTCCAATTCCGCACTGGTAAAATCGTTTTCTTCAATACCGTACCGTTCTTGTAATATTTTTAGAATGGCTTTCTTTATGCGTTCCTGTTCTCCGTCTTCCCCGGGTATACTGCCCACCAGTATATTCAGGCTCTCGCCCCCCACTCCCTCGCTCATCTTCTTTTCCATCTGCTCCCGGGCCAGGTGAGGCAGCAGATCGGTGATGGTAAATGCCAGTTCCCCCGGTTCTTCTCCCAGACGAATAGTAATACGACTGCCATCTTTCTTTACCACTACGCCGTGCAGGGCCAGAGGAATAGCTGTCCACTGATATTTCTTAATCCCCCCATAATAGTGGGTCTTTAACAGGACCATTCCATCAGTTTCATACAAAGGCATGGGTTTCAGATCCAACCGCGGACAGTCAACATGCGAAGCCACAATATTAAATCCGTCTTCCAGGGGAGCATCCCCCACTGAAATCAAGGCCGATATCTTGTTTTTCCTGGTCATGTACAACTTCTGTCTTGGTTGGATACCAGATACAGTTTTCAAGTCTACAAAACCATACTCCCGAGCCTTCGCCTCAATAAACTCGGTGGTCTCTCTCTCCGTACGAGCCTGATTCAGAAAGTCGATATACCTGGTTCCCAGATCAAAAGCCATCCTTCGTTCATCATCATCCAATTTCAACCAGGCGTTTTTCCTGGTACGCTCATCTTTTCCTGCCATACAATAACAACCCCCTTTATTCCGTTATATTGTGTCCATATACTCATATTATTACAGGCTCAATCCAGTAAATTGTGATAACAAAGTGAAAAAATTCGCCAGGGACGGGACCAAAATCGAACTATCCAGATAAGCACGGGTAGTAATCGCCCATTTCATCTGCAGCTTGCTCCCCACGTCCACAAGCGGAATTAATAAACCCACTACAATTGATAAGCCCAGCACTTTAGCCCCCAGGTTTAAAAGGGCTCCCCCCATCTGGTTCAAGTTACCCAGGACTCCCCAGCCCAAAACTCCGGCTAACAGCGTCCACAGGATATTGGTGAGACGGCTGATCACCAGATAAAGAACCACAAACGAAACTACCACCAGCAGTAGATGAGCTAACTGGGAATGCAGCGGCGAAAATATTTCCGGTTCAGCAATAAATGATCCGACTGCCGGATAGGAATAGAAAGCCGGCAGGGGTATCTTTTTTTCCAGCCCTTCGGCTATTACGGTCACCAGATGAAACTTGGAATCCAAATAGAACACCAGATCATTACAGTAAAGCGCGGCCAGTACCAGACCCGCTGCCAGGCTTACCATACCGCCCAGGGTCTGCAAAAGCCCACGATGGTAGCCAGCAATAACCGCCAGAATCAAAATCAGCAATAGAAAATAATCCAGCATGCTCAGGCTCATCAACATTCTCACCTTGTCCTTTGGTTGCAGTCACCATTCCGCTGCGGAATAGTTTTGAAACCGCAGATATACGCTGATAAACGCAGTTGATATTAAAAATATAAAATAACTCCTACGAGGTTATGTTAACCCAACGGAGCGACCTATGAAGATTAATACCAATAATAAATACCGCCACTGGTGCTTTGTAGAAATTATATCACAGCGGAAGCAAAAAAAAATGAGCCTGACGCCTTTATCACACCCATGACCCGCGTCCTGCTCGGGGAATAAATCTTTCAGGAGTTACTCAATACCCATTGCTGGGCTCCTGCTTGAATCACAATTATTCTTAAATTAAATTCACCTGTTCTTTAAAAAAGAGTGATAAAACTAAGATACCGCTCAGGTTCAGGCAGCCAGTTCTAAAATAACCAGCCGCCTTATACAGCCGGTCATGTATTTCCTGTTGTTACCGGCTCACTCCGATACTCCCCAAAAGCAGCACATCGGCTTGTTTTGTCAGCGATTTCATGATATTCAGCGTTAATCTGCGTCCATCAGCGTATATCCGCGGTTTCAACTTGATGGTTTTCCCATAAACCAGCCGATGCTTTTCCGCCAAAATTATAAGAAAGCAAATACTGAATATACTGATTTAAACTGACTCCCTCCTTTTTTGCTGTTTGGGCTAACTCTCGATGCAAAGTCTTTGGTATCCTGAGAGTAAACTTACCGCTGTAAGAATCCAGGCCTTCTTCTGGTAGCGGAATATTTTGTCCCCTTTTCAACGCTATTTCTAGCCAGGCCAGCTTTGCGTCTTCAATATTCTCCAGGGCCTGGTGTTGTGTTTCACCATCGGACATGCAGCCAGGCAAATCGGGTATTTCTGCCAACCACCCACCGCCATCCTCATCAGTTAATCTCTTGAGCATAATTGGATATTCTTGCTCTAAATAAAATTCGATGTCTCTCGTATCATTCATCCTCATCGGTCATTACCTCCTCTAATAGCCCAATTAGCTTTTTAACATAAAATACTTTTACCCTGTTGCTGTGCACTGCAACTGTAATGTTTTTATCAGAATCAGGATGATAAACTATCCAATGACTGCCTTTACCACCCTTTTCAATGACACAGTCGTAATGTTTTAAAATGGTTTGCAGCTCATCCCAGGCTATACCAACTGGATTGTTTACTATCTTTTGAAACCTTTTTCTTATTCTGGACACATCTCTCTTCCCCCCTATATTATTCGCAATACACCGTATATGATACCAATATAACACCAGATCATGGATATTTGCCGTTTGGTATCATATATGGTATCATCCAAGTTTCAAATTATCAACCATTAAAATTAGATAGCCGCCCCTAGAAAGAAATAGCCCGGGTCTACAACTTTGTTGCAAACCCGGGCTGCCGCTTCCCGCAAATTTGACTTCATACGTCCGATACCCATACAAAGGCATAGAAACTGCATATTTGGGCTATGGTTAGCTCGCTCGCTCCCCGACTCGTCGACCTTCAGGTTTTGCCTTCGATACGTCGACACTTACCGAAACATCATCGCCTTCGCAGGTTAATTCACCGGATTACTATACTCCCTCTAAGAGTTATTTTTATATCTTCAGCGCATTCATAATCTTCAGCATCCATCAGCATATATCTGCGGTTTTAATTTCATTACACATGATTTTCCCGCAAATTTGTCGCGAATTTGGTTGCAGAAACAGTCATTTCAAAAACATGTGTTTGCGTAAATGAAGATTTGTCAAAACACTCTCAACCCCAGTATTAATGGCGGAAGCGTGTGGGAATCGAACCCACCCACCGTGGGACCACCACGGCGCAGACTGGATTTGAAGTCCAGGCGGCCCACCAGAACCGATCCGCTTCCCCGCGATTCATCTACTATTATATCGGAAATAGTCGGTTACTCAATGTAAATTAATGTTTTAACCTCCCTAAACCAGGGTTATACCTCTTGCTTTCAGGCTTCTGCTGAACAAATGGGGGCATAAACCTCAAGCTCAAAAGGGTTCAGCTCCTGCCCGAATTCCCTCCCGCCGGCAGCCCGGGTTAACTGGCCTGGATCTCCCATTTACCACAGCGGTCTCCCCAACGGGCCACCACGCTGCCGTTTTCAGAGAACTGCACCACTTCACAACAGTTGGGACAACCTTTACATTCGAAACTGGTAGTCTTAAAGGTAATGTCTTTGACCTCAAATCCCTTGAAAAGAGTTCCCGACTTTCTCTTTACCGCCTCAGAAGCCAGCAAAGCCGCCCCTATAGCCCCCATTACCTCGAAATGGGTCGGGACTATCATCGGATGGTCCAGATACTTTTCAAATGCCTTCACCAGTCCCTGGTTAGCTGCTACCCCTCCCTGGAAAAGAATCGGGGCCAGCAGTTCTTTGCCCTTACCCACATTATTCAAGTAGTTGCGTACCAGTGCTTCGCAGAGGCCGGCAACAATGTCCTCAGTATTATGCCCTAACTGTTGTTTATGGATCATGTCTGACTCGGCGAACACCGCACACCTGCCCGCTATACGAACTGGATTATCAGACTTGAGAGCAATACCACCAAACTCCTCGATGGGTATACGCAATCGGGCCGCCTGCTGATCCAGAAAAGAACCGGTTCCCGCTGCACATACCGTATTCATGGCAAAATCTATTACTACTCCATCCCGCAAAATAATTATCTTGGAGTCCTGCCCACCAATTTCGATAATGGTTTGTACATCCGGGTTTACGTTCAGGGCCGCCACTGCATGAGCAGTTATCTCGTTCTTAACGATATCAGCCCCAACAACCATACTGCTGAGGTACCGGGCACTGCCCGTAGTTCCCGCTCCCGCGATAGTAACTTTACCTTCCAGCTCTTCTCCGGCCAGCTGAACCGCCCTCTGCACCGTCTGAATCGGCTTGCCATCCGTACGCAGATAACGGCTAAAAAGCAGATTACCTTCCTGATCGATAACCACCACATTGGTGCTTACGGAACCTACATCCAGTCCTAGATATCCCTTTAACATGCCCTCAACCTTCCCTGTTCCTTTCTCTTTCTCTCCCGCCTTTTTTCTAACAGATCAACAAACGCCTCTATCCTGGTCTGTACCCCGGCTTTACCAGTCTGTTCGTCAATAAAGAATGTTAGCACCGGAATGTCCTGTTCCCGACTTACCCGGGGAATAATGCTTTTGGCCACTATTTCCGGTATACAGGCAAAGGGGGCCAGCTGAATGACGCCGTCAAATCCATTTTTCGCGTATAAGACCGTCTCCCCAATACTGTTGGTACCGTGCCCACCGATAGGTGCCTCATTCAAATAAGGCCGGGCCATGGCAAATATCTCCTCATTGGGCCTGTGCATCTCGCGGCGCCCACAGTAACCACTTAGATACATGGAACGGTCTACCTCTACCCCCGCTTCCCCCAACATAATCTGAATATAATGGTTAGCGGAAGGTTCCAGCACCACATAGATCTCACCGATTATCCCCACCTTCAATGGGTCTCGCGTTTTATCCTGGGGCATTGAATTCAGCAGCTTCAGCCCCTCGGACCGAGCCTCTTTGATTTCCGGTATGGAGTTCGCCTCATCTAAAAAATCGAGTCCTTTCCATAACGTTCTGGAAGTCTCTCCCCGGTGGATTTCATAGGGACGCACCTTGAAAGATAACTGTTCCAAATCATCAATGGCCTTAAGTTTTTCCCAGGCCACCTTCATTACTCTTATAAACTCCCGGTACGAAAGCCCACCGCTCTTCCATACCAGCTTCAGCTTCTGCCAGAAATCGCTGATATTGTTCAGGGGTGGCTCAAATGCGATGATCTTTAGGTCAATCCCCAGTTCATCCAACATCTGCTGATGCATTATCCAGTAGTACCCTGCCCGACAGGGCCCAATGCCACCAGAGGTTAAAACTACCTCTGCCCCCATGTCAGCCACTTCCAGATAGGTACCCGTAAGGATCTTGTAAGGTATACAGGCAAACTCGGGCGAGTACCTGACCCCCAGATCCAGAGTCCTCTCGCTGGGCTCAGGAGGAACAATACACTCATGACCAATGTTCTCCACCAGCCATTTAAAAGCAATATACGAATACCCCATACGGGGGAAACTAATTTTCATCTCTCTCCCTCCGATAACGCAGCATATCTAGAAAAGCTTCTATTCTCGTCTTGACACCACCCTCACCGGTGTGTTCGTCCACCATAATAGACATGAACGGCATCCCATACTTTTTCGCCTGAAATTCCATCATACGATCAACCATGGCGTCAGGCCCACAAGCAAAAGCAGTGACATGAATAACACCGTCAATATAATCCTGTTTCATAAAATAAACCGCCCCATGTACTGCCCGATTAGAAAAATACCAGAACATCTGCTTGGGCAGTTCCCGGCCCGCCTGTGCCATCTTCCTTGCTGACAGCATATCCTGGGTGTAGACCCGGGCATCTTCCCGCTGCAGTAGTTTTAATAGGCCTACATTAACGTACGGATCGTATATAATATAAGGATAGCCCACCACCGCTATCCTGAATTCCGCCTCATCGTCCACCCGATTTACCGGACCAGGCTGGTCACCATACAGCACATCCATAGCCTCAGTCGGTGTCATCCCCTCATATAAGAGCTTTTCGAATTTTTTCTGTACCCTCCGCGCCCTGGTAACCGCTCTTTTGACCTGTACCGGGTTGTCACCCAGAATAGAACCAATTTCCTGTCCCGCCAGGTACAACTGTTTTTTCCCCGGACGCAGATGAAGGCGGGTATCAATAATGGGTGAAAGATCATCGATCGACGCCCGCAGCATGTCCGGCAAGCCCAGGAATTTAGGGCACAAAGTTTCAGTATCAAAATCTCCAAATTTACGAAACGACACCAGCCGGGGAGCAAAGATATAATCAACCTTGCCTATCAGATCAGCTACATGTCCATGGTAGAGTTTTATCGGAATACAGGCATCGGTTACTGTCTCCTTCACTCCCCGGTCCAAAATAGCCTTGCTGGTAGGAGTCGACAGAACGACCTCATGACCCAGAGAATCAAAAAACTCCTTGCAGAATGGAAAATACAAAAAATATGCCAATGTTCTTGGTATGCCAATCTTTGCCACCGTCTACCTCCTGCTCTGGGAAACTTATCGTAATCACAAACTTATTATTTCGACACCAAGCGCCTTAGTTCCTTTTTTACCTCGGCGAGTAAATCAAAGTTACCTGCGCCCTCACCCGGCGAACCCTGGCACACCACCGACCTCTTCGGCTGATATTGGTACCAGATAACATTGCTCAAGAACTTTATCCCTTGAATCGTACCCTGATATCACCCAAACGTTTGGTAAAACGGATACGGTCATAATACTCCATCAAAGGCAATGTATAACGACGCGAACTTTTGAAAATATCCCGGGCCTCACCCAGCGTCAATTCTTTTTGTTCGGCGAAATAATCTTGCAGCAGCTGTTTTCCCCGCTCGATAGCCTCTGATAGAAAGTATGCATTCTCAGCCGCCTTCACTAAAATTTCACTCTCTAAAAGATAGCTTACCAGCTCACCCAATTCCTCGGGATCCAGCTGCAGCTTCTCCGCTATCTCTTTCAGGCCGGGAGGAGCAAATGGCTGTCGCGAAAACTCCTTTATCATGTAATCTAACAACTGCTGCTGACGCTGGTCAGGATGGGGTCGGTGCCCGGGAAGGGCCACGTGGTTGACTCCGGCAGTCAATGAGCCTCGATTCTGCAAAACCCGAAGAAAGGCTCCGGCTGCTTTAGGAGGATATCCCTTGAGATGCCGACTGCGCAGTTCCTCCCTCGGGTAACCCCGCCGCAGAGGGAACTTTTTATGGTAAGCCTGCAGCACATCTTTCAAATTGGATTCAACCGCTTCAATTCCCAAACGGCCAACTAAATACTCCTTCCCTTCCACCTCAAAACTGTACACTTCTCCCTGATCCAGCAGCTCTGCGAGCTCTCCCCGAACCTGCTCCTCGTCTACTCCGAGGCTGCGCACCAATTCCTGTAAACTATAGAGTTCAACCCGGTCCTGAAGTTCCTGTAAGATAACATCTGCCAGGGTTCCTTCTTCCATAACAGCCAGACGAGCCAGTGCTTCCTCGTCAAACCTTTTTTGCCGGGAAGGGTTAGGGTCGATTACATGCCCGCCACCGATAGTGGTTATCGGTGAATAAAACCGGACGACAAACCGGTCATCCTTACTGGCCACCACCGGTTTTTCCATCACTATCTGAGCATAAGTCTCCTCACCCGGCATTAACTCCTCCCGTTCCAGCAGGATTACCCGTCCCAGATTTTCATCAGTTCCCAAATGAAAACGGATACGGGCCCAGTGCTTTATCGAACGCGGACTGGTACTTAACAAACGCAAAGATACATCCAATCGAAAGGAAGGGGTTAAATATCCGGGCGAGGCCAGAACATACCCCCGTTCGATATCAGCCACCTCCACCCCCTGCAGATTTACCGCAACCCGCTGCCCGGCCTGAGCTATATCTACCTTCTGGTCATGTACTTCCAAATTACGGATTCGAACCTGCCGGGCTATCGGCAGCAGCTCCAGTGTATCCCCTACCTTTAATTCACCCGACCATAAGGTACCCGTTACCACCGTACCAAACCCGGTTATAGTAAAAACCCGGTCAATAGGAAGGCGGGCCTGACCCTGAGGAGGTTTTTCCACTACCCCGCCAGCCATTTCTTGTAAAATTTTTAGCAGTTCAGGAATGCCCTCTCCGGTTGCAGCAGAAACTGCTGCTATAGGCGCATCCTTCAGCACCGTATGCCCCAGGTGTTCCCGAACCTCCTCCTCGATCAACATCAGCCAGTCCTCTTCCACCATATCCTTTTTGGTAATCGCTACTACCCCCCGATCAACCCCCAGCAGTTCAATGATAGCCAGGTGTTCCCGGGTCTGAGGCATAACCCCTTCATCGGCAGCTATAACCAACATCACCAGATCAATTCCCGAAGCCCCCGCCAGCATATGGCGAACGAACCTCTCATGACCTGGTACATCAACTATAGCAGCCTTCTGCCCATTCGGAAACGTAATAGGTGCAAACCCCAGTTCAATCGAAATACCTCGCTGCTTTTCTTCTTTTAAACGGTCAGTATCCAGGCCGGTTAACGCTTTTACCAGCGTGGTCTTGCCGTGGTCTATATGCCCGGCCGTACCGATAATAACTCTATTCAACCCTTATACCCCCTATAACCTGCTGCAGCCGGCCGGCGATAAGCTCTTCATCCCCCGGTAACAACGTGCGTAGACTGATTAACAGACGGTCATCCTGGATCCGAGTTAAAACTGATGGTTCCCCCGTTCGCAGCTTACCGACCACCCGGGCTGCGTTATCTCCCTTAAGACAGATCTCGACGGCATATCCCGGTAACCCCTGGGTAGGGTAAGCTCCACCGCCCACTTGATCCTCTACCTTTACCGTCTCAATGGACTGTATCAGAACCTCATCCCGTAGTTCTTCCTGCAGCCGGGCCTGGAACCGTTCCGCCCGCTGCTGCAGATCACCTTCATCCATAGTCATCATAGATAAAGCCGGAATGTTTTGGCGCGCATCTCCAGTCAGATACTCCAACAAGGTAGCCTCCAGAGCGGCAATAGTAAATTTGTCAACTCGTAAGGCCCGGGTCAGCTGATTTCTTTTCATCTCCTCTATGTAGTCTTTCTTACCCACAATGATACCCGCCTGGGGACCCCCGAGCAGTTTATCCCCACTAAAGGTAACCACATCAACCCCCTGGTGGATACATTCCTGCACGGTAGGTTCATCCCTCAACCCCCAGGGTGACAAATCAAACAAGGCCCCACTGCCCATATCAAACATCACCGGAAGGCCAGCGCTCGCCCCCAGTTCTACCAGTGCTTTTAAAGGCACCGTCTCTGTAAAACCAACGATTTGATAGTTTGAAGTGTGTACCGCCAATAGCAGTGCAGTCTCGGTCGTCAAGGCCTGTTCAAAATCACGTAAGTAAGTTCGGTTGGTAGTGCCTACCTCCACCAACCGAGAGCCGCTGCTCCGCATGACCTCGGGAATGCGAAACGCTCCCCCAATCTCCACCAGTTCGCCTCGAGATATGATAACCTCCCTGCCGGCAGCCAGGGTATTCAAGGCCAGAAGCACAGCCGCCGCATTATTATTAACCACCAGAGCTGCCTCCGCCCCGGTCAGGTTGGTTAAAACCCCCTCTACATGGGAATACCGCGAACCCCGAACGCCTGTGGCCAGATCGAATTCCAGGTCAACATAGCCTTCCCCCACCTGGTTAATATAGCGGAGCGCCGAAGAAGAAAGAACCGCTCGTCCCAGATTGGTGTGTAAAACCACCCCGGTACCATTTATCACCCGATGCAAAGTACCACGGGTAATTTGCTCCAGACGTATTCCCAGGTGCTTAATGATGGTCTCCGTCATCTCTAACCGACTCGGGCTTTCTCCTCCGGTTCGGAGATGCTCCCGGAATTCTCCCAACAGTTCCCGAATCTGGCCCACCACCAGGCTGCGGGAATACATCTCTATAAACCCCTGTACCCTGCCATCACCGAGCAGCTCATCTACCGCGGGGATATTCCGTAAGCTGTTCACCCTTAACCCTCTCCTTCGCCTACTGTTTTTTGGTCAACGTTCGCAAAGACACCACTCGAACCAGGATTCCAGCCACAAGCACCAGCCCCAGCACCCCAAACAAAGGATACACCGCAGCCACCAGAGAAGAAAAACTCTGGAACGAAAGCGGTAGTGCTGCGGTCAAGACCAGCAGCAGTGTAAACCTATAGGAAATGCCGGTAAAAGCAGCCAACCGCTGCGTAAATCCATAGGCATCAGCCAGAGCCGTGGTTATTATTCCTATCCATAAAACTATAACATAAGTGAACTTCACCGGGACAGAGATGTTACCTGCTACAAAGAGCATCGGCACCTCATAATTCAATATCACAGGCACATACCTGACCATGGCCAGGTAGTAAAGCAGAGCCATACCACCCAACATCAGTCCTCCCAGAACCGCACCCAGGATACCCTCAGCCGGCCTTACCAAAACCCGATATTCACATAGCACTACCATGGCCAGGGCAAAATTATAAGCGACATAAAGAACTGCCGCCAATCCCCAGTATTCTATCCGATGCCAGGATATGGACACCTCACCGGTGGGAATGGTTCCCGTATCGGCAAAAAACGCTGCACATCCTACTATCAATAATAATAACAGAATCTTGAGTGGTACCAAAAGGTTGTAAGAGAATACCAGGCCTCTTATTCCCCCGGCCAGCAGTACCAGAACACAGGCATAAGCCAGGAACACCCCCAGAGCCTTGGATAGATACAGGTGTTCTTCAAAAACGGCACCACTGGCCGAAAACATCACACAGATGCCAGCAAAAAGAAAAAGAGATAAGCAAACGTCCACTGCCTTACCGGCCCGAGAACCAAATACCACCTGCAGCAGCTGCTGGTAATTACCCACCCGGGTAATGCTGCACAAATACAGCAAGACCCCACCCATTAAGGCGAACAAGATTCCAGCTATCACCGTTCCCCACCAACCACGCGGATGATAAATAACAAAAAACTGCACAATCTCCTGCCCGGACGCAAACCCCGCCCCGATAACTGCCCCCAGATAGGCCAGAGCCACTATCACCGCCCGTCGATTGATGCCCCTCCACCCCCATTTTCATGCTTTCGTTGTTCCTTTCTAAAATATATCCACAACGACCATACATAATGAGAATAAAATCCCCCGCAAACGGTCACAATCATAAAAACGGGAGGAAGGATTTAATGAACGGTCTTACCGGACAACCAGTCAAAAGTAATTATTCCTGGCACTTTGAACATCCAGACTGCATCATTCGAGTTCGCGATGCCTATCTAGCTCTGGCCCAACAGCTAAACCCCGGGCTGGCTAGAGAAACCATTGTGTTATGTATTGGTACCGACCGTTCTACCGGGGACAGCCTGGGTCCTCTGGTCGGCAGCAGGTTGACCCGCTATTCCTTGCCTGAAGCCACCATCTACGGAACCCTGGACCAACCCGTTCACGCTGCCAATCTAGTTGAGACACTGGCCTCTATTCAAGAACGGTACTCCCATCCCTTCATAGTGGCCGTAGACGCCAGTCTAGGCCGCATTGAACGCATCGGTTACATAACTATCAAACCAGGTAAACTCCACCCCGGCACGGCATTAAAAAAGGAGCTCCCCCCGGTAGGGGAACTCCATATTTCCGGTGTGGTTAATGTAGCCGGATTCCTGGAACACCTGGTTCTACAAAATACCCGTCTGAACACCGTCTACAAAATTGCCAACACCATAGCCGCCGGCCTCTGGCTGGCTCAGCGTTCCCTGGTCACCAGGACCAGTGATGAATTCAGTATCCAACGGTCAATAAATTAGGCATTCCCGGCAAAAAATTAACTAGCTGCTTCACAGCCCCGGCTTCGCCGTATGTTGCAACGTCTCGTCGGTCGGCGCTCAGGCTCCGCCTTCGATTCCGCCGACGCTGGCTAAACATCGTCGGCTTCGCAAGTCGCTCGCTCGGTTAATACTCTCCTGGTGAGGGTTATTTTGTTTCTTTAGCGTTTTCATAATATTCTGCGTTATCTGCGTCTATCAGCGTATATCTTGCAGTTTCAATTTTTATAGCAGACCTCCATGATACCGGAGGTATCACCATCAGAGAATGAAAACAGCACGGTTATGGAGTGTGGTTAACCCGCTCGCTCCCGGACTTGTCGACTGCAGTACATCAGCTTGCTTCAGTGTGAAGCGGACCCCTCAGGATTCGGCGTCCATGCACTCAGCCTTCGGTGCTCGAAACGTCC
>JAAZLJ010000116.1 GCA_012799365.1 Syntrophomonadaceae bacterium
CTCCCCTTATCGGGGTGGTAGCAGCCTATGGTGTGGCTCTGGCTGTCTGGAATTATCGAGGTCGTCAGGAGGAACTGGCTGAATACCTGGAAAAGGCCCTGGAACTACTGAGTGATACCCGGCCGACGGCGGTTAACCTTTTTCAGGCCCTGGAGCGGATGCGGCAGGTTTGGCACGAGAACCAGGTACTATCACCTGACCAGCTGGCATCGGTCTTGCTGCAGGAGGCCCGGGCTATGTTTACTGAGGATGTGGCTGCCAACCAGGCCATTGGCCGTTATGGGGCGGATCTGTTCCTGGACCAGGTTCGTATTCTCACTATCTGTAATGCCGGTGCCCTGGCTACTTGTGGTTATGGTACCGCTTTAGGAGTAGTGAGGAGCTGTTTTGAGCAGGGTAAACTGGTGAGCGTGTATGCCTGTGAAACCAGGCCAGTACTTCAGGGAGCCCGGTTAACAGCGTGGGAATTGCATCAGGATTCCATACCGGTTACCTTGATTACTGATGGCATGGCCGGTGCCTTGATGCAAGCCGGGGAGATCGATGGAGTGATGGTGGGAGCAGATCGTATTACTGCCAATGGTGATACGGCTAATAAGATAGGAACCTATTCACTGGCCGTATTGTCCCGGTATCATCAAATCCCATTTTATATAGCTGCGCCCATGTCCACAATTGATTTTTCGCTGGCTTGTGGGCAGCAGATACCTATTGAATACCGCGAGCCAGATGAAGTGAGAACCGTAATGGGTACTCCTATCACGGTGTCAGATATCGAAGTCCATAATCCGGCTTTCGACGTTACTCCCCATTACCTCATCGATGCAATTATTACGGAAAAAGGGGTGGCCCGGGCTCCTTATTCGGAAACTCTGGCAGAGCTAAACAGAACCTAAGGTTCGCGATGAGAATACTATTTTTTAAATTGTCTACAGGCGTCTATCTGGGTAATAAGTTAGGTGGGATCGATAATGCGGTATGCGGAGGAACGGCTAAAAGTAGTAAATACGGCCCGTAAGATGTACCAGCAGGGCCTGGTTACGGGAACCTGGGGTAATGTCAGTGTACGTTTACCAGACGGAAAAGGTATGATGATCACTCCTAGCGGTATGGAGTATGTGCGGCTTACCCCAGGGGATATGGTTGCAGTCGATGGCGGGGGAACAGTTCTCGAAGGAAAATGGAAACCCTCGACCGAAACGGTTTTACACCTGCGTATTTACAGCCATCGACCCGAGGTGGGGGCGGTGGTACATGTGCACAGCATGGCAGCCTCGGCTTTTGCCGTGGCCGGGGTTCCCATTCCGGTGGTACTGGAAGAAGCAGCCCAACTGTTGGGTGGGCCGGTGGCGGTAGCTCCTTATGCTATGTGTGGTACTGAAAGCCTGGCAGATCGGGCAGTACAGGCCCTGGAACAGGGCAGTCAGGCGGTTTTGTTGGCCAATCATGGTCTGGTGGGGTTGGGCGACACGGCTGATACTGCCCTCAAGGTTTGTCTGGTGGCGGAAAAAACCGCCCGGGTAGCGCTCTATGCACACATTCTCGGCCGGGTAAACAGTCTTTCAGCAAAACAGACTATGGAGTTGAAGACTGCATTTGAAACATACGGAGCGACAAAACTGCCGTAGATGAAAGCCGGGTAGTGGTGCATTTAAAGCCGTGTGGCCATACTGACGGACAGGATGACCAGGGGAAAGCAAGAGAGAGGTGTTTCTTATGAAGGATAATAGTTCCCGGATTCTACTGGAAAACTTATACATAGTACCCATGACCGGAGCCGATAATAACATTGAGCAGGGATACATTACGGTTGAGGGTCAGTTGATAACTCGAGTCGAAGCTGGAACTCCCCCTGACCGGAGTGGATTTGAACGTATTATCGACGGCCGTGGCAAAGTGGCTTTACCCGGATTAGTAAATGCCCATACTCATGCTGCTATGACTTTGCTGCGCAGTTATGCTGATGACCTACCTTTGATGGAATGGTTGGAAACCCGTATCTGGCCCCTGGAGGCTAAACTTACCGGAGAAGATGTTTACTGGGGAACCATGCTATGCATCGCGGAGATGATCAAGTCGGGGACTACCGCTTTTGCTGATATGTATTTTTTCATGGATCACACGGCTCGGGCGGTGGAGGAGACGGGAATTCGCGCCTGCCTGTCACGGGGAATGATAGGTGTGGGGCCAGAAAGCGAACAGGCTTTGACCGAAAGTAGGGAACTCATCACCCGTTGGGATGGCCAGGCGGACGGCCGTATCCGGTTCTGGTTAGGGCCCCATGCCCCTTATACCTGTCCACCCGATTACCTGGAAAAGGTTCTGGCTCTGGCTAATGAACTCGGGGTTGGTGTTCATATCCACCTGGCCGAAACCAGGAATGAATTTGATGACATTATGCAGCAGTACGGTAAAACTCCCACCGTCATGTTAAGGGATGCAGGGGTTTTCAAATATCCGGTGTTGGCTGCTCACTGTGTACATCTTACCGATGAGGACATATCTATATTAGCTGACCACCGGGTAAGGGTGGTGCATAACCCGCAGAGCAACATGAAACTGGCCAGTGGTATTGCCCGGGTACCAGAAATGCTGGCAGCCGGGATAACCGTCGCTTTAGGTACAGATGGTGCTTCCAGTAACAATAATCTGGATATGGTGGAAGAGCTGAGGGCTTGTTCCCTTCTACACAAGGTGAACTCCATGAATCCTCAGGTGATTCCAGCCTACCAGGCCTTGGAAATGGCTACAGTAAACGGAGCGCGGGCCCTGGGACTGGAGGGTGAGGTGGGTATGCTAAAACCGGGGATGAAAGCGGATCTGATTCTGGTAGATCTGGAGCAGCCGCATTATTACCCCCATCATGATAATGTCGCCCATCTGGCCTATGCCGGACAGTCAGCCGATGTGGATACCGTCATAGTAGACGGCTGTATTCTCATGGAAAATCGGCGCCTTACCACTATCGACGAACAACAGGTTAAGGCCGAAGTTAAAAAAGTCGCTGCTTGCCTTATCGAGTAGATTTTGAATTATCTACTATGACAATAATGTCGCAATTGCGGAGTTTTAATCAGTAGAGGCCGTTACAGTCAGGTTTAAATATAGTTAATTATATTACGAAAACCCCTAATTACCGGTAAAAGAAATCGGCTTAGAATTAAGAATTATCGTTGAAATACTCTGCTTTTCTCTTTATTTTAATGTTTAAAAACCATAATGAATCTGCGTCAAATTATACGGCGGATGAAATATTTTACTTTTAGCAGTAGAATTACCTTAATTTACGGCTATAGACTGCAGTATGCGCTGTTTGATCTGTTGGCGGCAGGTCTCGGAACGGGCGAAGTCCATGGCTGATACATAGAAGCTTTCCAGCTCATCATGGATCTCTTTGGCCATACGAATATGGTCTACCGCTGCTTGCAGGCAGGAAGCGAAGCGACAGCGGGCATCTTCGATATTACCCATTAATCGATGGTCAGGTGAGGAAATCGTTAGAGTGTTCAGGTCGATAGTGGTAGTGTTCGGTCTTTTTAACCAGGTTTGACCGGGGTCTACGACCCATCCCGATGCATCAACCACCGCCATCAAAGCCGGGGGAATTATCACGGCTTCAAGGTGGGCAGGCAGAAATGGATTGTGGTAATACTGAATGTGCAGGTTGCAGTACTCGGCGGTCTGGCCTACCGCTGCCAGCACCCTGTCTACACCGATACCGGGGTTACCAACCACCTGGTATACGCTGATATTTGGTGGGATCAGGGAAGGCAGGTGGGTAACCACTCCTTGCGGGGTTATGGCCGAGGCAAACAGGTGGCGGGGACGATGTTGGTTTTTATTATCCGGGTGGTCGGCTTGCTGCCCAACCTTTTCTATAAGTTCGGATATAACCTGGTTAACATGCGAGTGGTTGACCGTGGGTTCATAATAGGAGGCCCATTCATCATAGATCACTCTGGCTTCACGTAGACGGCTGTAAGCCAGGGCAAAATACTGGCTGTTCAAGGCGGTGGTGGCCATTATCTCGGTTTTATATTCTCGCAGCCGACCCGCATTCCAGAATTCACCCAGATTAACGATTTCATCCACTACGCCCGGGTAGCGTGGTTCTACTATATGGGGAGCGGTTCCGTCGAGAATGGCTACCTCCTGTTCGGGCAGTACCAGCGCGTCCAGTGAATCACTATCTGAAGAACACCAGTGGAATTCCAGGCTGTGTCCGGCGGCCAGCAGCTCCTGCCCCAGCTGTTTCATCAGAGTGGACTTGCCTACCCCCGGTCCTCCTTTCAGTACTATTTTTAAGCGGGCATCGGGGGGGACAATATAATCATAAAATGAATAAAATCCGTGGCAGGTATTTCCCCCCGGAAACACATTTTTTACCTCGGCCATTGATTTTACCTCCGTTCATACCCCGTATTCATTCCTGGTAATTAATATATGCAAGCCGAACACTTTTATCTACCGAATGATTCTACTGCGAAAACCCCTATTCGAATGAACACCAGTGATTATGCGATTAAAAGATAGTAGGTTTTGAATTAAGAATTACCACTGTGATACTCTGAATAGCTCTTTGTTTTAATGTTTTAATAAATCATAATGAATCTGCGTTAATCTGCGTCTGATTATATGGCAAGGTTAAATACTTGACACCCGTAACAGAAAAGTTTAAAATTTTGGTGTAAAGTTAATTAACTTTACACCGGGGGAAATACTGTGCTAGAAAAAGTAGAAAGAATGGCCTGGTTAATGGACTTTTATGGACCTTTGCTGACCGAACGGCAGAAGCGGATCATGCAGCTGTACTATGATAACGATTGGTCGTTGGGAGAAATAGCTGAGAATTATGAGGTTAGCAGGCAGGCTATTTATGATGTTTTAAGGCGAGCTGAAAAGGCCCTTGAACAGTATGAGAGCCGGTTGGGATTAGTGGAAAAGTTTAAACTGAACCGCAGGCGGCTTAATATGGCCTGTGAATTACTCAAGGAAATCAAGAACGAGCGGAATGAAGACAGGTTGGAGCAGATCCGGGACATTCTGGAGCAGGTGCTGGAAAATGAGGGTTCATAAAGGAGAGAGATTGTGGTTTTTGAAGGCCTCTCAGGGCGGTTACAGGATACTTTCCGCAAGTTAAAAGGCAAGGGCAAGCTTTCCGAAGATGATGTGAACCGAGCCATGCGTGAGGTTCGATTGGCCTTGCTGGAAGCGGACGTAAACTTCAAGATCGTTAAAGATTTTGTCGCCCGGGTTAAAGAAAGGGCGGTGGGACAGGAAGTCTTAACCAGTCTGACCCCCGGTCAGCAGGTGGTTAAGATTGTATATGAAGAACTTGCAGAGTTGATGGGGGGCGAGCAAAGCCGACTTAATCTGGCTTCACGACCGCCCACCGTGGTCATGATGGTAGGTCTACAAGGTGCAGGTAAGACTACGACTTGTGCCAAACTGGCTCGCAATCTTCAGTCCCAGGGCAAAAGGCCTCTCCTGGTAGCGGCTGATATATACCGTCCAGCAGCCATCAAGCAGCTGCAGGTGTTAGGAGAACAGGTTAATTGCCCGGTATTTTCCATGGGACAGGAGAATCCGGTTAATATAGCTCGGGCGGCGGTGGAAAATGCTCGTTCCAATAACCGGGATGTGGTTATCCTGGATACCGCTGGACGCTTGCATATCAATGAAGAACTTATGAATGAGCTTACCAATATCAAGACCGAGGCAGATCCGCATGAAATTCTGCTGGTTGTGGATGCTATGACCGGACAGGATGCGGTGAATGTAGCCGAGTCATTTAATAAGCAGTTGGGACTTACCGGGGTGGTTTTGACTAAATTGGATGGAGATTCCCGCGGTGGGGCAGCTCTTTCGGTAAAGGCTGTGGCCGGATGCCCGATTAAATTTGCCGGGATGGGTGAAAAGCTGGACAATCTGGAGCCATTTCATCCGGATCGAATGGCATCCCGTATTCTGGGTATGGGTGATGTTCTCAGCCTGGTGGAAAAGGCCCAGGCTAACATAAATCAAGAGAAGGCCAGAGAATTAAGTCAGAAGATAATGCAGCAGGAGTTTACGTTGGAGGATTTTCTGGACCAACTGCAGCAGGTTCGCTCTATGGGTCCTTTGGAAGATCTTTTTTCCATGATACCTGGATTTAGCAGCGCAAAGCAGCTGCAGGGGCTCAAGGGCGAGGATTTTGATGAACGCGAAATAGGACATATCGAGGCTATCATCCAGTCCATGACCCCGGAAGAGAGGCGCAATCCTACTATGCTCAATGGGAGCAGGAAGAAGCGCATCGCCAGGGGCAGTGGAACCCGGGTGCAGGACGTTAACCGTCTGGTCAAACAGTTCGAAGAATCACGGAAACTTATGAAACAGTTTACCGATATGGGCAAGAAAGGCAAAAAAGGCAAAAAAGGCTTGCGGTTACCTTTTTAGGTTTTTCCTATAAATATTTAGTATAATGGAGGAGGTGAACTAATGGCGACTAAGATAAGGTTAAAAAGGATGGGGGCGAAGAAGAACCCGTTCTATCGGGTGGTTGTGGCTGATACCAGAGCACCCCGAAATGGCCGTTTTATTGAGGAGATTGGCTATTATGATCCCAGTACCAGCCCCGCTACGCTCAATATTGACGAGGAGAAGGCACTGGGGTGGTTGGCCAGGGGTGCAAGACCTTCCGATACCGTCAAGTCTCTATTGCGGAAAGTAGGTGTAATGGAAAAACACGCTCAGGCACAGAAGGTCAGGTAATTACAGGGGGTGGGTTCAATGAAAGAACTGGTGGAACTCATTGCCAAGTATTTGGTGGATAATCCAGAGCAGGTATCGGTTAATCAGATCGAAGGGGAAAGATCGGTAATTATAGAGCTGAAAGTAGCCCCTGATGATATGGGAAAGGTAATTGGCAAACAGGGTAGAATTGCTAAATCCATCCGGGCTCTGACCAAAGCAGCAGCCGCCAAAGAAGGCAAGAGAGTAGTAGTAGAAATTATTAAGTAAAACTAAAAGGGCGGTCAAGCCCTTTTAATATTAGAAAATCCAACGATTATTCTAACGTCACCCAGCAGGTGGCGGGGAATAGGAGGGTTGTAATAGTAGATGAGTGGCCTGATCAGTATAGGGGAAATTTGCTCCCCATTCGGAAAGCGGGGAGTGGTTAAAGTTCGACCTCTTACCGATTTTCCTGAACGGTTTGCCGGTATGAATGAAGTACTGGTGCAAATCGGTGACGACCTTCAGTTATATGAGATGAAGTCTATGAACGAGCATGGAGAATGGCTGCTGATGAAATTCAACGGGGTTGACACCCGTGAACAGGCCAGTGCACTAACCACTGGTATACTGAAGGTGGCAGAGGCGGATACTTTTCCTTTACCAGAGGGCTGCTTTTACATATTTCAATTAGAGGGCCTGCGAGTTTATGATGGCCAGCGAGGCTTTTTAGGAGTAATAGTCAATGTACTGCAGACCGGGGCCAATGATGTGTACGTGGTAAGTGGGGGAAGCTTTGGAGAGGTTCTTATTCCCGTGATTAAAGGGGTGGTTGGGGATATCGATTTTGAGGAAGGAACGGTGCGGGTAAATCTATTACCAGGCCTGCTCGATGAAGGGGAAGGTTCACATGCAGATTGATATCCTTTCTCTTTTTCCCGAGATGTTTGTTTCCCCTTTCGAGAGCAGTATTGTAAAGAGGGCTCGGGAAAAAGGGGTAGTTAATATAAATCTTATCAATCTGCGGGATTTTGCCCGGGATCGTCATCAGCAAGTGGATGATTACCCCTACGGCGGGGGCGCTGGCATGGTAATGAAGGCAGATGTTATCATGCGGGCGGTTAAGGCAGTGCGGAAGGAGCACTCTCAGGTTATTTACCTTTCCCCTCGAGGCCGACCGTTGTCACAGGCTCTGGTCAGGGAACTGGCGGCTGCATCGCATCTGGTGCTTTTATGTGGGCACTACGAAGGCATCGACGAGAGAGCTTATACCGTTATAGATCAAGAGGTCTCTATCGGAGATTATGTCCTGACCGGGGGAGAAATTCCGGCCATGGTGGTTACCGATGCCGTGATTCGACTGCTGCCCGGAGCTCTGGGTGCCGAGGAATCTCCAGAAGAAGAGTCGTTTACTGGGGGGCTGCTGGAATATCCCCACTATACCCGTCCCCAGGAGGTAGAGGGGCTGAAAGTACCGGAAGTATTGATTTCCGGGCACCATCAGAATATCGAGCGCTGGCGCAAGAAGCAGGCACTTAAAAGAACTCTTTTACAGCGTCCCGACCTTTTACTTGAACGGAACTTCGATGAGGAAGAAAGGCAGCTTCTGATGGAGATAATATTTACCCGAGAGGAGCATGATGGGCAGTGAGCGACCCTCAGGTCTACATAGCACTTATACACTACCCGGTGTATAACAAGCGGATGGAGGTCATCACCACTTCTGTTACTAACCTGGATCTGCACGATATTTCTCGGGCGGCTTATACCTATCAGGTCAAGGGGTTTTACGTGGTGCATCCACTGGCCAGCCAGCGAGAATTAATCCATCAAATTCTGGATTACTGGCAGAATGGCTATGGAGGACAGTATAACCCCGACCGCAGGGAGGCTTTTCAAATTCTGAGGGTGGCTTCATCAATATCTGAAGTACTGACCGGCATCAGAGAGGAGACGGGCTCTGTACCTCGGATAGCCACCACTGATGCTCGTATCTATCCTAACAGCATAAGTTATCGTTCATTGAGAGAAGAGATAAGTGCTGCGAAGAGCCCTTACTTGTTGATGTTTGGCACCGGGTGGGGGTTGGAAAAGCAAACCATGCTGGGGGCAGATTACATCCTGGAACCTATTGCGGCGGATAGACCTTATAATCATTTATCTGTCCGCAGTGCCACAGCCATAACACTGGATCGATTGTTGGGAGATATCTAGCGGAGAATATTGTTATCAGGCTGATACTATGCTATAATACCATCTGTATTATAGGCGGTCCGCTGCATACTGGATGATGTATGAACGCCTGGACAGGAAGGGGGGTAAGGATTGATGCAAGACATAATTAGAGCCATCGAAGAAGAGCAGATGAAAAAAGATCTACCCGATTTTGGACCCGGAGATACAGTAAAAGTACATGTAAAGGTAGTGGAAGGAACTCGAGAAAGAATTCAGGTTTTTGAGGGTATTGTTATCAGAAGAAGAGGCGGGGGGCTGAGCCAAACCTTCACTGTCAGGCGGGTTTCTTACGGAGTAGCCGTAGAAAGAACTTTTCCCCTGCATTCACCCCGAGTTAGTAAGATT
Source organism: Syntrophomonadaceae bacterium (assembly GCA_012799365.1). Taxonomy (GTDB): domain Bacteria; phylum Bacillota; class Syntrophomonadia; order Syntrophomonadales; family Syntrophothermaceae; genus JAAZLJ01. The sequence continues at coordinate 9,295 of JAAZLJ010000116.1, forward strand.
GAAGTAACCAGAAGAGGTAAGGTTCGTCGGGCTAAATTGTACTACCTGCGTGAACGAATTGGTAAGAAGGCCAGGGTTAAAGAAAGAAGAGATTACGGTAGAAAATAGACTGGTATAATACCAGTCTTTTTTATACATACGGATATTCATTTGCGGTTGCAAAAGTCAGGGTGGTAATGACATGAGTATTAACTGGTTTCCC
>JAAZLJ010000117.1 GCA_012799365.1 Syntrophomonadaceae bacterium
ATCGAACACTGATACCGGTTACCAGGCCCCCTTTCCAACTATCTGCCTTCGGGGAAGCAGGTTCACTTTTGGCCTTTTCTATGCTCATTAACATAAACTGTAAGTGCAGCTAGTGCGACCACAATGGTGTCGCCTTCACCAAGTTCAGGCAGCTCAAGCCCCCGCACAGCCAGCCCCCCTTCCACCACCTCCAGACTGGTGGTACCGAAGGGTACCGCTTTTAATACTTCCTCCTGGACTAACTTTTCCGGATGCGGACAAGCTACCTTGACTTCCACATGCATTTCATTGGGGTTTTCCATCCCCATGATGTCAAAAAGACCACAAAGGCAGCTGTGTGACACAGCATCCTTGATGGCCTTCTGCGCGGCTTTGGTCACGTCTCCACCATGAAGATCGGCTCCAGTACCTATTTCAACAATGAAACGCTTCTGTGCCACAGTTCTCATCCCTCACTTTCCATTCCATTGCCATCCACAACTATTATGCGCGATTTGCTTTTGTCCTAATATAATGCAAGTAACGTGCCAATTTCTGAATACAAAAGGCCGAAATGCGCGGGAACCCCGGCATCTCGGCCTTTATAACCCCTTTGTTCTCTTACGGAACACTCTGCACAACAATGTTACATTTGTTACAATGTTGTCCCATCACTGTTCCAGGTGTATGACATCAATGTAACAGAAATCATCTTTTTATCTTATACTTGCGCATCTTTCTGTAAATGGTGTTACGCGATACCTCCATTTTTCGCGCAACCTGACTGATATTTCCCCCACACTGCTGCAACAAGGTAACCAGTTCCCTATACTCCTGTTCCTCCAACACTTTTTCTCGATTTTTCCTGGCCGCTCTTACCACCTGGGCTAACGAAGAGGGTTGGAAGTCTGGTGCATCCTCACGGGGTTGATATATCTCTACCGGCAGGTGTTCAATCCCCAGACGGTACCCATCAGCTATATTAACCATCCGTTCCAGAACGTTTTGTAATTGGCGTACATTACCCGGCCAATCATACTGCATAAGTCTTTTGACCACCTCGTCATCCATGTAGAAGCTGGCCCCTGCTCCCATCTCCCGTCCGAATTTTTTCAGAAAATACTCTGCGAGCACCGAAATATCATCAGGCCGGTCTCTTAACGGCGGTATAACGATAGAAATGACATTCAAGCGGTAGTACAGATCTTCCCGGAACCGGGCTTGCCGCACTTCCTCCAGCAAATCCTTATTAGTAGCACAGATAATACGAACATCTACCGGTATAACTTTATCACTGCCGATACGAGTTATCTTCTTCTCCTGCAGAACCCTGAGCAAAGCCACCTGCTGTTCCAGGGGCATGTCCCCGATCTCATCTAAAAAGAGAGTCCCTCCCGAGGCCAATTCGAACTTCCCCGGCCTTCCCCCTCTACGGGCACCGGTAAAAGCCCCCTCTACATACCCAAACAGCTCGCTGGCAATCAAATCCCGTGGAATCGCCCCGCAGTTGATAGCCACAAAAGGCCCTCTCCGCCGGGGACTACGATTATGAATAGCCTGAGCAAAAACTTCTTTACCGGTACCACTTTCACCCTGCAGCAGCACATTAGACATACTGGAAGCAGTCGAAGCCGCCAGTTCAATAACTTCCCGTAACTCCACACTATCACCTATGATATCTCGAAAATGAAATGTAGCCTGGGACCCCCCCATACGGTTGACCAATGAATGGATTTTCTGTATCGGATGCAGTAAAATAACCCCACCGCTCACCTGACCCTCATCATCCATGGTAGGCTTACCCGAAGATACACAGTGGATATGACCGGTCGGCGTATCCACCATAACTTCAGTCTCATCAAATGATTGATGTTTTTCTAATATCGCCTCCGCACAGAAAGCCTGGTTACCTACGATTTCCGTAATGGCCCGGCCCCTGAGATTTTCATTCGGCCGGCCAAAAATCTGCTCGGCCACCGGATTAATCCCGATGATTATTCCTGCCTTATCAATGAGTACAACCCCATCGCTCATGGTCTGAAAGATGTTGGTCAAACGGTTATTGCTCAAAGCCAGTTCCCGATTTTTTTCGCGAACTCTCAGCTGGTCGACTATGGCAGCTACAGCAGCCACCACCATACCCAGGGTGTGCAGGTGAGTCTCTTCCGACGGACCCGAAAGATCCAGTACCCCGATAAGTCTGCCGCTCATTTGATCAATGATAGGAGCAGCTGAACAGGTCCAGCCGTGGTGTTTTTGACAATAGTGTTCCGCTCCCGAAACCTGAATCGGCCTTCTAAGACTTAGAGCGGTACCTATCGCATTGGTCCCCACCTCCTCCTCCGTCCAGTGGGCACCATTCACGAAATTAATCTTAAGTGCATTCTCCAGCGTATCTGCATCTCCCAGATTCGCCATAATATATCCCCGCTCATCGGTTAACATAACTATGAAACCAGAGCCCTCCACAAACCGATAGAGTTTTTCCATAAAGGGTCTGGCGACCTCAATCAATTCAGAATGCGTTTCCAGTAAATGCCGAAGGTTCCTCTGCTCTAAAACACAGTGGCATACACCATCATACGGATCCACATCTGCTCTACGACACCGCTGCCAGGATTCGGCTATTTCAGGACGAACTACATCACCAAAACGACCCGTAAAAAGATAATTCTGCCACGCTCGCTCTATCTCGGGCAGGACACTGCTCTTCACGTTCTTTCTCACCTCACCTTATCTTCCTAAATACTGTGCACAATAAACTATCTCACCCCTCCACCATGACTCTTTACTAAGAATTATAACAAAAAACGACATTCTTCCCTAGCAGGCCATACCAACTGTGACCGTAAATGATAGTAAGGCATGAGGTGGATTGCTGCAACACAACCCTTATCAGGAGTGGGTTAACCCAGCGAAGCGACCAAACCGCACTCCAATGCTGTTTATCATGTCTCTAATGGTGATACTATCGGTATCATGGACGTTTGCTATAAAAAGGCTCCGGCTCCTTGCATACCAATAAAAAAGAGGGCCTGGTGCCCTCTTTTACACGGTCAGGGGCCGAAGCCCTCCAGTCCCGTGTCAAACTAATTAACTAATTCTATCCCCAAGTCCGTATTCCTTTTGCCAAATGGTGGTAACCTCCTATCTCAGTTTAGCTCCGACCTTACGCTCCAGCTCAGAAAGAATCGACTGTACGAACTCATTAACCTGTTCATCCTGCAATGTCTCTTGCGCAGAACGGAAAGTAAGAGCATAAGCCATACTCTTAAAACCACCTGGCACCTGAGCCCCCTGATAAACATCAAAAAGTTTGATCTGCTTCAGCATCTCGCCACCAGCCGCCTGTATGGCCTCGTATACCACTTCAGCTGCTACCCCCTCGGGTACCAACAAGGCCAGATCCCTTACCAATGCAGGATACCGGGCGATCTCTTCCACCATGCGCCGGGGCCTGGCTGCCTGGAAAAGCGGCTCCAGGGCCAGTTCAAAAGCACAAACCCTTTTTTTGATCTCGAAGTTATCTAATACCTGAGGATGAATTTCCCCCAGGAGCCCCAATCTGGTCTCACCATGGCAAAGACGGGCAGTACGTCCCGGGTGAAAAGTAGGATGATCGGAGACCGGCTCAAATCTGACCTCTTGTACCCCTACCCGGGCTAGAAAGTCTTCCAGTATTCCTTTCAGATAGAAAAAATCCATATCAATGGAAGGTTCCTGCCAGTCCACCGCTGTTTTCCCGGCCGCCACTCCACCTATATGCACATCCTCTACGGGCAGATCATCTTCCCGCGGATAAAAAACCGCTCCCACCTCGAACAAAGCCATATCCTCATTACGCCGGGCCAGATTACGACTAACGGTATCCAACATACCCGGCACCAGGGTGGTTCTCATTACGCTTTGCTCCTCAGAAAGAGGGTTGGCAATGCGAACCACGTTCCGGAGCGCATCATCCGCTTCCAGGCGCAGCCAATCGAAAGAGCGTGGATTTATGAAACTATAGTTTATCATCTCGTTCATAAACCGCGATAGCTCCTGTGCCACCTGCTCCTGAAACTGCTGCCTGGGAGTCAGTCCCCCCCGGGTGATCGATCCCCGGGGTAAGGTCGAACCAATGTTATTATATCCGTACATCCGGGCTACCTCTTCGATCAGATCCGCTTCCAACTCGATATCCGGACGATAGGAAGGAACGGTGACCTCCAGGCGGTTTTCTTTCTCACTGGTGGGAAACCCCAGTCCTTCCAGATATTCTTTGATCTGCGCTGCTGAAATCCAGGTCCCCAGCAGCCAGTTTACCCGGGCCGGTCTCAGATTGATTACTCGTAACGGTTTCCGACCGGGATACTCGTCCACCACACCCCCAACTACCTCTCCTGCGCCCAATTGGTCGATGAGCTGAGCCGCCCGGTTGATAGCATAAACCACTCCCTCGGGGTCAGCACCTTTTTCAAAACGGATGGATGCCTCGGTGCGGAGCGCCAACCGACGTGAGGTTTTTCTCACACTGGGAGCGGCAAAATTAGCTGATTCCAGGAGCATGGTATGAGTATTCTCATTGATCTCACTATTCTGCCCCCCCATCACTCCGGCCAGTGCCACTGCCCGGTTAGAATCCGCGATTACCAGCATATCATCATCCAATTCCCGTTCCACATCATCCAGAGTAGTCATCTTTTCACCCCGGTCCGCCCTTCTGACGACGATGTGGGCATCCTCCAGTAGTTCATAGTCAAAGGCATGCAGTGGCTGATTGGTCTCCAGCATCACATAGTTAGTAACATCCACTATATTGTTGATCGGCCTTACTCCCGCCCGTAATAACCGCGACTGCATCCACTCCGGTGATGGAGCTATGTTAATATTTTTCACCACTCGGGCCGCATAGCGCCCGCATAATTCGGGTTCGGCAATGTCTACCCGGATATAATCGGCAGCATCTTCCTGATTCTCTCCCAACTTCACCTCGGGGATACGTATGGTCTTTCCGGTAAGGGCCGCTACCTCACGGGCCAGATTGATCAACCCGTAACAGTCGCCTCGATTAGGTGTAAGCTCCAGGATCAGTACCTGGTCACCTGCCATCTTTTCTATACCCTCCGCAGTTATTCCTATCATAGTTAATTTATCTGCCAGTTCTCCGGCGCTGAGCTCTATATCCACATATTCCTTCAGCCACTCCAGCGGAACTCTCACATCAATCCCTCCAGTAAATCTATTGCGAAAATATAACCATCCTGATTA
>JAAZLJ010000023.1 GCA_012799365.1 Syntrophomonadaceae bacterium
AGGGGTGGGATCCCGCTCTTTTTTTCCACTAACCACACTCCAATAAATAGGCCATTTTCATACCTCAGGGTGATACCTCCGGTATCATGGATGTCTGCTTTTCCAGCTCCGGCTTCTTCAGCTCCAGGCTATACCAGTCTACCATTTCCATGCTGTCCAGTTTAAAACCGTTGACATCCGGTCCCACGATTTTAAAAGCTTCCTGCTGAAACAGCCACAGCACCGGAGCATCATCAACTATGATTTCCTCCGCCCGCCGCAGCAGATTTATTCGTTCCTTAACACTTTTGGTCTCAGCTCGAGAGGCATCCAGTATCTTATCAGCCTGGGGGTTATGGTATCCCGTGAAGTTGCTCACACCGGCTCGAGAACTATGATAAAGCGGATACAAGAAGGCATCAACATCCGGATAGTCGGCGGCCCAGCCCAAACGGAAGAATTTAAGGCGCTTCATCTCCAGCTCTTTAACATACGGTTTCCAGTCCATACTCTTAAGTTCGACCTGAACTCCCAACTGCCCCAATTGAGCAGCTACCACTTCCGCAATTTGCTGGTGGCCGGGACTCTTGTTGTAAGTCAAGGTAAGGGGTTTTAAGCCTTGCCCATCCGGGTATCCAGCCTGGGCCAGCAGGTTACGTGCTTGTTCCGGGTCATACGAATACCCGCGCATATCTTTATTGTAACCCGGAAGACCAAGCGGCAAAGCTCCCTTGAGTGGTTGGCCCAATCCGCCGGTAATGTTATCAATAATGGCCTGACGGTCAATCGCATAGTTCAGAGCCCGCCGCAGCATGAAATTATCGGCAAACGGCTCCTGGTTCACGTTAAAGCCCAGAAAATATACAGCTTGAATCGGCTTCACCGTATACAGACCTTTATATTCGGAGGCTTCACGGATATTCTTTACCTCTTTTAATGGTACCTGGTCCAGATAATCCAGTTTGCGAGCCTTATAATCCCGCAGTGCCTGGTTGGCATCCTGGTACATACTGAATTGTATCTCGGTCAGGGCTGGACGTTCCCGATGGTATTTATCATGACGGGTTAGAACAATGCTTTTATCGTTCCTTTCCTTGAACTTGAAAGGACCTGTTCCAGGACAGATATCGGCCTTATCCTCAGTATCCCGGATCCAAAAAGCCGGGTTGGTGAGGTGATATACAAAAGCGGCATCTGGCCGGCTGAATGCAACCACCAGGGTATAGCGGTCGACAATTTTAAGGCCAGCTAAATCAGCCGCAGCACCTTTAATAACCCGATCCGAACCCTCTATAGGCAAGAAAAGACTGGCTTTACCCCCGGCAGCTTCGGTCAGAGCCTTTTCCCAGCAGGTCTTGACATCTGCTGCGGTTAGCTGTTTACCATTATGAAAAAGAATGTTTCTTTTTAATTCAATGGTAAGCTTGCGCCCGTCTGCAGATATCTTCCAGTCTTTGGCCAATCGGGGCTTCAATGACCGGGCATCTTCATCATAGTACACCAGGCCTTCATAGAGGGTCGATGCTACTAACTTTTCCTCATGAGTGGTTACTTTTGACGGATCCAAAGTGCTGACCTTCCCCACCACACCTGCATTGAACGGCCTCTCCTGCAGGCTGCTGGTATATGAACTGGAAGTGTATGCAGCCCACGCCATAAAGACCAACAGGGCACTCAACGCCCCAATAACTGCGATTTTCTTATTGGGTACAAACAAAGGTGCCACCTCCCCTGGTAGTTATATGAAATTATATTGCTGTATAAAGTCTATTATGCCTGTTTGTCCCTCCAGTTATCCGATTTGGTACTTGTACTGCAGTCGACGAGTCGGGGAGCGAGCGGGTTAGCACACTCCTGCTTATTAGAATTGTTGTATCTTCATCACCAGCGAAGTACCTGTTGTTGGTTTACAAGAGTTGGTGTGATTCTGACGGGAATAGATAATTCCATAGATCTCATAATCAGTAAGCACCGTCTTTACATAATTCCTGGTTTCAGGAAATGGGATATTTTCAGAGTTCTTCTGTTCTCCGTCCCAAATCTGCAGCTGCAGCCACTGGGCCACATTGCCCCGGCCGGCATTGTAGGCCGCCACGATCACCGGCATATTACCCTCGAACTCGCCGCTTAAATTGGAAAGATACCAGCAGCCCATTCGAATATTGGTTTCTGGATCCAGCAGCTTCTCTTCTTCAAATTCCTCCATCTTCATCTGCTCAGCTATCCACCGGGCTGTATCGGGCATGATCTGCATCAAACCCCGGGCACCCCGTTTCGATTCGGCTTCCGGCTTAAATCTGCTTTCTGCTTTTATTACCGCAAAAACCAGATAAGGATCCAGGTTGTATTGAGCGGCATATTTATAAACGTATTCCTGGTGAGGAAGTGGGTAGAAAAAGGTTATCCACCGGGGAAAAGAAAATACCAGCAGAAAGAAAATCAGCAGGAGCAGCCATAACACCAGGGAAAATCGGTAGACGGAAAAAGGGCGCAACTGCCTTTTCAAGGCATCACCCCCCTTTCTTTTGTTCATATGTATTTGTGACCTTTCCAATACTTTCGTGGAAAATTGTACCTACCTGCCGAAAAGTATCTTCTACGGTACCGGTATTATCAATGACTCGATCAGCCTTCTGAACCTTTTCTTCCAGCGGCATTTGAGCCTCGATACGCTGCAACGCCTCATCCCGACTTAAGCCGTCCCTCTCCTGAAGCCTGGTAATCTCCAGCTCCCGGTCGATCCAGACCACCCAAACTTCATCACACACTTTGTCCATACCGGATTCAAACAAAAGAGGTACATCCAGAACCACTATCACCTCGGGCTGCTCTTTTTCAATGCGCCGCAATTCCTCTTGAAAATACTTTGTTACCCGAGGATGGGTAATACGGTTCAGCTCTTGCAGCCTTTCCGGGCAGCCAAAAACCCGGGTACCCAGAACTTCGCGATTCAAGGTGCCGTCCGGATTCAGAACTGCTTCCCCGAAAACCGCAACAATATCCCGCCAGGCGGGTTGACCGGGCTCTACCACCAACCTGGCCACCTCATCAGCATCGATAACCACCGCCCCTAAATCCTGCAGGGCGGACGAAACCGTGCTTTTGCCGGAAGCAATGCCCCCGGTCAGACCGATAACTTTCATTTTCATCACCTTCTATGGGAATAATCTTGTAACCGCAGATGGACGCACATAACACAGAATATTATGAATACGCCGGGTGAAAATTAGACGCAGAAGGACGCTGATTATTATGATATACATGATATACGCTGATTTCTTTTAATTATTTTTGACGCAGAGACACGCGGATGATAAAAAGTAACTCTATATGGGAGTGTGGTAACCCGGCGAAGCGACCCACACTCTATAAATATGTATTTTTCATGTTTCTGATGGTGATACCTCCGGTATCATGGAGGTCTGCTGCGAAGTGTGGTTACAGAATTTCCACCAGGCCCAAACACACCAGTATAGCTCCGGCCGCAACGGTTGAAAGCTGTCTTACAATGCCGCTACTCACCCTTTTCCCCAACCATACCCCGCTGTTAACCAGTATGAACTTCGCCGCTCCTACCAATAAAGCGGTCATTACGATGCTGTACCCGGCCATAGCCACTCCCATCCCCGCCGCCAGGGCATCCATAGCCAGGGCGATACCCAAGAAAAAAGCCTCCCGAGTACTGATTTCACCGGAACAGTCAAAGTCAGCCCGGGCTGGTTCTCGGAGAATTTGAACGATTATCCCCAGCGGTCGAATCCTGAAACTAAAGATGGTGACATCTCCATCGTCCTCGGTTGTTCCTTCACTTCGAAAGGCTTGCAGTAGAACCCATGCCCCCATCCCCATCAAGATTACCGCCCCCAGCCCACTGGCGGTACCGGGACTCATATAGCAGGCAATACCCTGACCCAGGAGCATGGAAAGACTGACCACCAGCATCGAAGCCAGGCAAATTACCGTCAGGGACAGAAATGGGATGGTGATGTTTCGAACCCCGTAGGCTATTCCGACTCCAAAACCGTCCGCACTTACCGCCAGAGCAAATACCATCATCGCTAAAAGTTCCATAGCCCCTGTCTCCTCTCCACTTATAGCTACATTTACTATATGGAGAGAAATGTAGACAGGTGCATGTCCAGCGTCTGCTGCGAAGGTGATTTGAAACCGCAGATATACGCGATGGACGCAGATTATTGTCAATAAATCAGACCAGAATACGCAGAAAACTTATGAGCAGCTCTGAAAATACAAAACAATCCTTTAAAGGGAGTGTGATAGCCCGGTGAAGGGACCTGCGAAGCCGACGATATTTCGGTAAGTGTAGGGGTATCGAAGGCGGAGCCTGAAGACCGACCGAAACCGATGACCTTTCAGCAAGATATGGTATTCTGGCAAGATCAGCGGAGCCGAAGCGGAATCTGAAGGCCCACCGGGCAGTATATGCACAGCTGAAAGCTGCGAAACAGAGCGAGAAACAGGAGGTTTCGAGCACCGAAGGTTTACTTCTGGCAGCAGGGACAGTAATGGCTGCTGCGGCCCCCGAGCTTGATTCTGCAGATCTGCTGCCCGCATACGGTGCAGGGTTCTCCCTCCCGGGAATACACCGTCAGAAAATCCTGAAACCCGCCCCGCTCATTGTTCCCATCCCGATAATCACGAAAAGTAGTGCCCCGGCAATCAATTCCCCGGCCCAATACCTCTCCAGTTACCTTACACAAACGCTCCAGTTCCTCGGCCGAGAGCGAGCCGGCCGGCCGGGCCGGGTGAATGCCAGCGGCAAACAATATCTCGTCAGCATAAATATTACCGATACCTGCCACCACCGACTGATCCAGCAGCAAGCTCTTAATCGCCGCCTTACGTCCATGGAACCGTTCTTGCAGATACTCCTGACAAAAATCATCGGTGAAAGGCTCGGGCCCCAGAGCAGTAAAAAGCTCGGCCGGCTTACTCACCAGCCATACCCCTCCGAATCGGCGCGGATCCCAATAACGCAGCTCTTCTCCGGCCTTCAGTTTAACTATAAAATGGGTATGTTTCGCCCGTTCCTCGCTTGAGGCCATCCGATAGAACCGGCCGCTCATCCCCAGATGAACCACCATGAAATGATCTTCATCAAACTCGAGCACCAGATACTTGCCGCGGCGCGCAACCTGCTTCAGTACGCAACCGACCAGTGAGGATGCAGAAAAATCCCTGCGCTTAACTACTACCGGATTGACTTCTATAACCTCCACCACCCGGCGGCCGCAAACCGGCTCCAGCGATCTTTTTATGGTTTCTACTTCCGGTAGTTCAGGCATGACCACCCTCCCAGGGCTCCATGTTATACCAGTCAGGTCCCACTTTCAGGTCCACCTCCAGAGGTACCTTGAGCTGGTACGCATTTTCCATACAGTGTTTAACCAGCGGGGCCACTTCACCCAGTTCTTCCACAGGAACGTCAAAAATGAGCTCGTCATGCACCTGCAGAATCATCCGGGTACGCAGCCCACGCTGTTTTAATTCCGCATAGATAGCCAGCATAGCCAGCTTGATTATATCAGCAGATGTACCCTGGATAGGAGTGTTGAGGGCCATCCTTTCCGCCATGCTCCTTATCGTCCGGTTGCTGCTGAGAAGATCCGGCAGATAACGCCGCCGCCCCAGGATAGTAGATACATACCCGAGGTTACGACCTGCAGTCACTACATCCCGCATGTACTGCTTGACACCTGGATAGCTGTCCAGATATTCATCAATATACTCCCGCGCCTCTCGCCGCGAAACCCCGGTACCCCGGGCCAGCCCAAATTCACTGATACCGTAAACAATACCAAAATTCACCGCCTTGGCCTTCTGCCTCAGTTCATCATCAACCTGCTCTAACGGTACCTTAAATATTTCTGAAGCCGTACGACGATGAATGTCAAGCTGACTCTGAAAGGTATCGATGAGAGCCTGATCCCCACTAACGTGGGCCAGGGAACGCAGATCAATTTGAGAGTAGTCACCCGACAGCAGCACATATCCGTCATCCCGAGCTGTAAACGCCTTTCTCACCTGACGACCTTCACCTCGAATGGGAATATTCTGCAGGTTAGGCTCCACACTGGACAGACGGCCGGTCGCGGTTACTGCCTGCTTAAATATGGTATGGATACGACCGGTGTCCGGGTGAATATACCCGGGCAGGGTGTCTACATAGGTAGATTTTAATTTGGCCAGAGTCCGATAATCCAATATGTGCCCGATGATTTCATGATGTTCGTAAAGCCGTTCCAGTACATCGGCACTGGTGGAATAGCCAGTCTTGGTTTTTTTAATCGGGGGCAGCCCCAGGTCTTCAAATAAAACCTTGCTCAGCTGCCGGGGAGAATTGATGTTAAACTCCTGTCCGGCCAGTTCGTAAATACGTTCCTCATCCCGTCCAATACGAAGTTCCAATTCATGGGATGCATTCTCCAATATCACCCGATCCACCCGGATACCTTCCAACTCCATATCGGCCAGTACTTCTGATATCGGTAGTTCCACTTCCCAATATAGAGGGTAGATTTCTTCTTCACGGGTCTCGTCCTGCAGGGTATCACACAAATCAGCCAGGTGGGCAGCCGCCTGAGCCGGATCCTCCTTCTCCTCCACCACCACTCCCAGGTAATTAAACAAATGCTCACTCAGAGTTTCGCCCTGGTAACTTGGATCCAGCACATAGGAAAGCAGCAGCGTATCCCCTTCTACTCCCTGTAAACTTATACCATATCTTCTGAGCAGCACCTGAGCAAACTTGGCATTGTGGATATATTTCGGTATCGCTTTGTTTTCCAGCAGGGGACGCAAAGGTTCCAGTTTGCCAGCGTCATCCCCCTCTAAAACCGCCTGATAGCAAGACCCTTTGCAGGCCAGGCAAAGAGATCTGAGTTGCGCCCACATGGGGTGATGGTGGTCGGTCACCAGATAGACAGCTACCGGCTCGCCCGACTCCACCTGTTTTAGCAGTTCCGAAACCTGCCGGGCATCCTTTAATTGTACTACCTCTGACCGGTCCTCATTCTCCCCCAGTTCCTCCTGTAGATCCTTTATGAATGAATTGAATTCCAATTCCTGATAAAGCCCAATAAGACGGCCTTTGTCGGGAACCTGCTGTCGATATTCCTCGAAATCCACTTCTAACGGCACCTCTGTAATAATGGTCGCCAACCTTTTACTCAGAAATGCCTGCTCTTTGTAGGTCTCCAGATTATTCCGTATCCGGGCGGAAGTCACCGCATCCAACTGCTGGTATACTTCCTCCATGCTGCCAAACTTTTTAATTAACCTGGTCGCGGTTTTAATCCCCACTCCGGGCACCCCGGGTATGTTGTCTGAAGCATCCCCCATCAAACCTTTTACATCGGGTAACTTTTCCGGCAGCACCCCCCACCTGGCCACCACCGCATCCACATCATACTTTTCCGTCTCGCTGATACCCTTTTTGGTGATGAGAACCTGTACCTGTGGTGAAACCAGCTGCAGTTCATCCTGATCTCCGGTGACTATCAGGCACTCCATCCCTCTCTCCTCAGCCTCCCGCGCCAGGGTACCTATAATGTCATCTCCCTCATAGCCGCTCAGTTCCAGATAGTCTATATCCAGGTACTGTAATATTTCCCGCACCAGCAGAAACTGTTCCCTGAGCTCTGGTGGGGCCGGTTTACGATGGGCCTTGTAATCGCTGTACTCCTCAAGCCGCAGCGTCTTACCATCCTTGTCGAACGCCACCACGATGTGAGTATGGAAATGCTCTTTCCGAATCTTGAACAACATGTTCAGAAACCCGTACACCGCATTGGTGAATACCCCTTTACGAGTTCGCAGCAGGGGCAGGGCATAGAAGGCCCGGTACAGCAAGCTGTTTCCATCCACTAACATTATTCGTTCCTTACCCAATTACTAAACCACCTTTGTAATCATATTGCCCATTCAGAAATTCAATGGGCAGGAATTTAAATCCTGCCCCTTCATATGTATAACAACTAATTTTATCGAATTAACCTTGTCTCTTCAACGTTTGTGGTTTTGCACAATAACTTGCGGCAGCTTATTTATGTTCGCCACCACATCCTGGTATGGTATGAGAGTCGCTACCCAGATACCCAGGCCCAGAGCAATAATGGAAACTAACGCTACCGTCCAGCCCCGCCTCCCGTATCGCTCATAATCACTGGCCGACCAGGGCTCAACCTTATCTCGAATTAACCGGATATGCAGCTCCTCTAAAAAACCGGCGGGAACCTCCATCTCTTCCAACTGCCCCAGCACTTGAACCGCCTGGTTTATTTTCTCTAATTCTCGGCGACAGCTGGCACATGATTGGAGGTGAGACTCAACATACTTCGTTTCCCCTGGAGAAGACATTCCATCAAAATAGGCGGATAGATATTTCTGTACCTGCTGGCATCTCATGAATCACTCTCTCCCTCCGTTACCAGAGGCGCCATAGAATCCCAGCGATTACGTATAATTGTCCGCCCCCGGTTTAGTCTGGACTTAACCGAACCTACCGAACTCTGCAAAACAAAAGCGACATCTTCAAAAGACAGATTCATAATATCTTTAAATACTACAACAACCCGCACTTCAGGCTCCATGTGGCTCAAAATGACCTGTATCTCCTCTATAGTCTCGCCTGAACCGCGTGGTAGATTATCTTGTTCGGTCTCC
>JAAZLJ010000118.1 GCA_012799365.1 Syntrophomonadaceae bacterium
CGCCTTGGCCGGTCCAAGGCTTTTTTGTCTCAATTGCATTCACAGATTATATTATATCAGACAGCTATACACCGGCAACCCTTTCAGCCGAACCCATTTATTACAGTCTTTACTTATTTTGTTGTTTATAGACTCTGTATAACCCTGGCGAGAACCTTTCGGTTCTCGCTATTATCATTTATAAACGAAAAACCCCACCCTGATAGGTGGGGAATAGATAGCCCGTTACTTTTTATCCTGTACCCATCCTCTTACCCAAGTATACGTCGTAAAACCGATGATATCACCACTGCACCTTACTATTATCTGCGTCCATCTGCGGTTTCAAACTATTTTTATGGCAGACCTCCATAATACCGGAGGCATCACCATCAGGGACATTAAAACAGCGCTTATGGAGTGTGGTTAGCCCGCTCGCTCCCGAACTCGTCGACTGCAGTACATCAGCGTATATCTGCGGTTCCAAAGCATCTACCGGGCCGAGAGAGCCTTTAGCCAATAATCTTGAATAATACTCTGACCATAGGTAGGTCCGGGCACTGCCCAGCGAGCATTCAGCCCCTGCCAGGTAGGAGCACACCCTCGAGACACCAGATTAAAACGAGGGTCAGCCAGAACCTTGCCGGACGGTAGCGAGTCACGACTGGCATAGGCATACAGATGCTGAATATGAGCTTCCACTCCTATTTCCGGTGTAGGAAATATAGCCCCATGTACACCTGCTTCAAACCAGACCAGAGACGGATCCGCACCGTTGAGATCCTCCTGTCCTGTACACGGGCTGCCCACCGCCCACAGCCCACAATAATTATTCTGGTCGGCTTGAACCGTTCCGGTAAACTGGAAGTATTCCGTCTCCTTTACCGCCTGGCAATAAGCCAGATCCCCACGAATGCCGTACTGGTCACCAATCCGTAAGTACAAATCAATCAACTCGGGCGATATAGGGATAAATTCACGTCCCTGAGCTTCCATTTTGGCGCGTATACGCGGAGTCTCACCATCTATCCACGCTTTCAGTTGTTCAGCACTGGCAATGGAAGAACCTCTGATTTCCAGGCTGGCTGTTTCCAGTACCGACCCATCTGGGAGCTGAACCCGGGCCGGATATTTAGCCAATTCTCGGGCATATTTCTCCAACTGCTGCAGCTGCTGTTCACTGAAATCAGAAGGCTGATAGTTAACCAATTCTGCCGAGTTCAATACCCTGCCATCCATAAGCTTCAGGTTGGTTCGATAACCGGCCAACTCCTGTAACAATAATTGTTGTTGGGGAGACTGCGGAGCTGGTCCCGGCTCTGGTTCCGGTTCCGGTTGTGGCTCCGGTTCGGGACGTTCTACATCTCCACGGCTCGGTTCAGAAGACCGGGTGTTTATCTCCACCAGGCGGCTGGAATCATGCCAGAACACCTCACAACCCAGAGCCTCCCCCACCGCTCGTAAAGGAATTACCGTCCGGTTCTTAACCGTTATAAACGCCTGTCCGTATTCAGCCGGGATTTCCAGCACCTGGCCGTTGATTACCACTCGTACCTGATTCGAATCGCCTACACGCTCTGGAATAGGTGCTGGTTCACTCTCCCCAATAGTAATCAGGACCTGACGGGTAAGCTCATCCCAATCCACCCTGGCTCCCAGGTTTTCGCTGACCACTCGCATTGGCACATAGGTCCGATCTCCCATGATAAAAGCTGCCTGATCTTCAGCCGGTATAACTACCTGTTCACCGTTAATCACTATCTTAACCTCATAGCTGATTTCCGTGCCCTGAGCCGGGAACACCGGCCAGGATAGTCCCAATATCAGAAAAGCAATTATGACGAATCTGGCTGTACGCATTGATTTATCCCCTCTCTCCTGAAATACTTTATCAAATGTAACGGCTCCCCGGAATGAATTCCGGGGTTTTTGCACCTATTCTATAATACGACATTATGCTTGTTAATCCTTCATCCCGTCTCCTTGTCCAGACATGGAATCTAGCTGAAATCTCTCTACCGTATGGCTCACCAGCCCGGTCTCTACTTCCAAAATCATTAAGATACAGCCCACTAATCCATAACAATTCTATAAAACGGTGTTTTTTGGTACAATAAGAAGTGCCATTATACGAGAAAAGGAGTATGTCGAATGTTCAAAGAAATCATCGAATTTCTCCGAGCCAATGTCTTTGCTATGCCCTCAGTTGATTCCATAGTGTTCCACTCCCGATACATTGGAGCCTACCTGTCCAGCCGGGAAGCTGGACTGGCTGTAAATCCCCTGACCACGGAATTGAGCGACGAAAACATTTCCTATCTTCAGGATATCATCGGTCAAAATGCTGTACAAGCCGCGGAAGTGCTCTGTGCTTCAGGTGTCCCCTGGAAGTTTGCTACCGGCATCGCAATCCTTAATGCCCTTTCCCAGCCTTACCTCACCTTCAAGTACCTGCAGGGACATCGATTTTTAATGCTTCCCAGCGATGAGGAGACGTTACTGGAAAGCATACCTGAAAATTCTAATGTACTGTTGGCCGGATTCAACCACCACCTGCGCAGCATTGCTCATAAAGCCGAAACCGTAAACCTGTTTCAGGTCGGATTGCCTTTACCCGAGACTGTTGCCTTGAGCGGTGATAATATACTGCGCGGTCCCCTGTGTGCTCCGGTAATTCATGGGCCTGAAGCCGAGAAACGGCTGGAAAAAGCTGATGTAGTTGTCATTGACGCCAGTATCATGGTGTTTGGCAAACTGGAAGAACTGCTCAGTCGGATACCTGACAAGTCCACCACTATTCTATACGGGGCCACAGCAGCCATCTTTCCCCCCAGCCTTTTTCGTCGGGGTATAGACGCCGTCTTTACGTGGAAAGTAACCAATTCCTATAGAATGATGAACCTGCTGCTTAACAGCGGAGCTGAAGTTGAGTACCACCTGTCGGAAGCCGCCCGCTCAGTTATAGTAAAGCCAGCTCAATGACCGCCCTGTGCCATCGCCATATTAATTATAGGACAGGTTCCCGAACAGCCCAGCGTCCACGCAGGAACATTACCAGAACCACCAGGCTGCGAAAAACCCAGTCTACTACGAACAACCACCAGATAGCGATCAGACCCAGTTTCCATACATCTATGATAAGCCAGATACCGGGTATCCGAATTAACCAGATTCCGATTACAGAGACTATCATAGGAGTACGGGTATCGCCGGCTCCCCGTAAGGCACCGGCCAGCACCATTTCAAAAGCAATAGGCAGCTGAGACAGGGCTGCAATCCGGATACAAAGCGAAGCCACCGAAACCAGTTCCCGGTCATTGGTGAATAGAAAAGCCACATAGCCAGGCAGCGTAAAAAAGATGATACTGGCCGTCCCCATTATTACTGCTGCAAACGCCAGCCCCCCCCAGGCTGAGGCCCAGGCCTCTTTTGTGTTACGAGCACCAATACTCTGCCCCACCAGAGAGGTCGCGGCGATAGCAAACCCATAGCCTGGCATATAGGATACCGACTCGACAGTAAGTGAAATCTGGTGAGCGGCAAAGGCTATGGTGCCCAGGCTGGTCAAAAAATAGGTAGAGATAAGATTGCTCCCACCGCGCAGCAGATCCTCTACTGCCGTGGGAAGACCCAGGTTAAGGATGCTTTTTATGGTGTATAGATGGGGAACAAACACGTCCCGAACTCTGATCTTTATGCCGTACCGACCGCAAACCATCACTATTATCAAAACCAAAAAACCAGTTAAGTGAGCTGCCGTGGTAGCTACAGCTGCTCCCTGGGCACCCAGAGCAGGAAATCCCCATTTTCCAAAAATCAAGACATAGTCACCTATGATATTGACCAGGTTACTGATAAGAGCCATCCCCAGGGGTACCCGAGTTCTCCCTATACCACGGAAAACTCCGTTTCCCATATACAGGCAAAGAGCAAAGGGGGTGATAAGCATCGTGACCTGCAGATAATTTAGTGCCATTTGATATACATCCGGCTCTACCGGAAACAAACCCGTAATCAAAGGTATATTCACATAGCAAGGAATCCCCGCCAATAGCCCCAGGCTCACGGCTAACAGCAGGGTTTGACCGGCAATATGATTAACCCGTTGCGATTGTCCAGCTCCTGCTGCCTGGGCTGCCAGAACCGTGGCTCCCATACCGAGAGCCGCCAGAATCATTAACAGGGAGAAAAAGATTTCAGCCCCCAGAGAAACTGCGGCCAGTGGTCCAGGGCCCAGACGTCCTACCATGGCCACGTCGACAAACCCGATGGTCATATACAGCATCATTTCCAGCACCGCCGGCCAGGCAGTACTTACGATCCTGCGCGCCAGCCCTCTTCGGTTAACCAACCCCCGTCATCCTTCCCTACCCTACTATTCATGGTTTGCCCGTTCTATATAGTATACGATTATGAGGTCAGCTAGCATATGCAAATACCGCCATAACATGATATTCAAATGAAACCTGAGCATTGGGGAAAGACGTGACCTGGTTTTCCTATTTACAGAATTGTCTATATCTGCTATTATAATATTAATATACTAATGGATTCAGGGCACTCCTTTCATGGAATGAAGGGAGTGCTTACTTTTATGTAAACCACATGACATTAAATGTTAAATCCATCTAGAAGGGAGGGTTGGGTATTGCAGAAAGAAGGGGTTACACTGAACCGAACGGCTTTTAGTTTTCTGGTTAAACAGTTGGCGGATCTTCAAGAGCACATTCCTATCATACTGGACGAATATTTCGCCAACGGACTGGATGCCAATCAGTTAAAGCGTCGTGGTGAAATCGAAAGTATATTGGAAAAATACCTCAATAGTCTGGATATACTGATAACTAAAGCACAGGTAACCGATTGTAACACCGTAACCTTGCCGTTTGTGGTCATGGGAAGTACGGTAACCCTGGAAAATGTCGGTTCTGGACGTCAGTATGAGTTTATGGTCGTTACTCCAGATCAGATTGACCGGCAGGCAGGGAAAATTTCTTTTCTTTCCCCTCTCGGGAAAGCTTTGCTGCTTAAGAAACCTGGTAACCAATTTGAAATTCAGGTACCTCGAGGCACCATAAATTATAAAGTGTTGAATATTCAGTATTGACGATGTTACAGTCCGAACTTCTTGGTTCGGACTTTTATTTGGCGTCTTCTAGCACTTTCTTACTATTTATTTCATCCATTTTTTGTTATAATGAATACATCACTCCACAAAATGCATCTGCAAGCCAAACACAGGGCAGGTTAGTACCATGATCATAAAAAAAATGGACAACTCTAAAGCCAAAATACTGGTCATTGATGACGAACCATTCAATGCCCGAATTCTGCAGGACATCTTTAAACAGGAAAAATGGCAAACCGATTGGGCCCTTGACGGACAGTCCGGCATTGACCAGGCCATTTCTTCTCTCCCCCACGTCATTCTCCTTGATGTAGTTCTTCCCGATATGAACGGATTTGAGGTCTGTCGTATCCTTAAAGCCCA
Source organism: Syntrophomonadaceae bacterium (assembly GCA_012799365.1). Classification (GTDB taxonomy): domain Bacteria; phylum Bacillota; class Syntrophomonadia; order Syntrophomonadales; family Syntrophothermaceae; genus JAAZLJ01. The sequence goes on from JAAZLJ010000118.1 coordinate 5,471, forward strand.
TAATACCACCCGTGATATTCCGGTACTCTTTTTGACCGCCAAAACCGGAAAAGAAGACAAGCTGCGAGCTTTTGAAGCCGGGGCCGTTGATTTTATTACCAAACCATTTTTTGTCGAAGAAGTTCGAGCCCGGGTTAAAACCCAGATTAAACTAAAACTGTTCTCCGATGAACTAAAAGAAAAGAATCAGCAGCTGGCCATTCTGGCTGAAAAATTACAGATGCTATCTCTCACCGATGGTTTAATGCTCATCTGGAACCGTAGAGCCTTCGAAATTGAGATTGACAGAGTACACCAGAACTCGGTACGATATCGCCACCCATATTGCCTGTTGATTGCCGATCTTGACTTCTTTAAAGGATTAAATGATTACTACGGTCATCAGGCTGGTGATCGAATCCTGCACCAAATGGGTCGGATTTTCAAACAAGCAGTGCGCTCCACCGATTTTGTAGCCCGGTACGGGGGCGAAGAGATCGTGGTTATACTGCCTGAGACCGACTGCAGTGGGGGCATTGAAACTGCCCGACGCATCCAACAACTGGTGGCAGATGAGAAGATCGTTCATCCTTATAATCCAGTTCATCAGTATCTGACTGTAAGTATCGGTATCGCCGCTTTTGACCCCGAATCTCCCGACCTCACCTACTACGAAGTCATCCGCCAGGCCGACAAGGCCCTCTACCAGGCCAAAGATGCCGGCCGTAACACCATCCGAACTTACCGGGAATAGCTTTCTACCCACTCCCTACTTTTCTGTAACCTCCAATTTAACTTAACCACATGCTGAATAAATATAAAAAGCGGGGCTCATCAAGAACCCCGCCAATAGTATACTTTATTTTACTGTAATGGTTTTTCCTATTCGTAGTTAGAAACGTCACCCCGCCGCAGGAAGTTGGCGATGGTCACTCTCTGAATTTCGTTGGTTCCTTCGTAAATCTGAGTGATCTTGGCGTCTCTCATCATTCTTTCTACCGGATACTCACGGCTGTAGCCGTATCCACCCAATACCTGTACGGCTTCGGTAGTAACTTCCATAGCTACGTCGCCGGCATAGCACTTGGCAAATGCACCTGGTCTGCCGTAAGACAGGCCCGCATCTTCTCTCCATGCCGCTTCGTAGGTCAGAAGCCGGGCGGCTTGAATCTTCATAGCCATGTTGGCCAGTTTGAAGGATACACCCTGGTTAACAAAAATAGGTTTGCCAAACTGATAACGGTTGAGTGCATAATCCAGAGCAAACCGGAAAGCACCTTCTGCAATACCTACGGCCTGGGAAGCAATACCAACCCGACCACCATTCAGCACCTGCATGGTTTGTTTGAAGCCGTCGCCTTCTGAACCGATAAGGTTCTCTTTCGGTACGCGGCAGTTTTCAAAGATCAGTTCATAGGTGAGCGAGGAACGAATCCCCAGTTTTTTCTCCTTTTTGCCCATGCTGAAGCCAGGAGTTCCTTTTTCCACCACGATGTAACTGGTGTTACCGTGCTTGGCATCTTTATCTCCGGTCCGAACCAGGATTACATAAAGGTGACCCAAACCGGCGTTGGTGATGAACACCTTGGTGCCGTTCAGGACATAATCATCGCCATCGAGAACCGCGGTGCAGGCAGTGGCGCCCACGTCAGAACCAGCGTTAGGTTCGGTAAGTCCCAGAGCCCCCATCCACTCGCCCGAGGCCAGCTTGGGCAGCCATCTCTGCTTCTGCTCCTCATTGCCCAGATGCAGTACCGGCCAGATACCCAGTGAAGAATGAGCTGAAAGGGTTACCCCCATGGAAGCACAGTTACGAGAAATTTCTTCTACAGCCATGGCATAAACCAGGGTTCCGGCTTCGGTTCCACCGTACTCTTCCGGTACAATAAGACCGGTCAGACCCAGTTCACCCATCTGATTCCATATCGACTCATCAAACTCTTCATTTTCGTCTCTCTCCGCCGCGCCGGGAGCCACTACCTCATCGGAAAAATCGGCAAAAGTCTTTCTAAACATTCTTTGCTCATCAGTCAACCCAAAATCCATACTAATAAAACCTCCCTATCATTTTTAAATATATCATGATATCCATTAATTGGTGGGAGCCGAGGGGTTCCCACCTGAACCCTCAACCTAAATCACAGTTCGCCTGAATCGTAAAGCTACATTCTCTCTACAATCACGGCCGTTCCCATGCCGCCGCCGATGCAGAGGGTAGCCAGACCATACCTGGACTCACGCTTCTGCATTTCATACAGCAGGGTCACCAGAATACGGGCCCCAGAAGCACCAATGGGGTGACCAAGAGCAATAGCCCCACCGTTAACGTTAACCTTATCCATTTGGTCAGCCCAACCCAGCTCACGAGCAACGGCTATCGACTGGGCAGCAAAAGCTTCATTGGCTTCGATAAGATCCAGATCGTCTACCGTCAGGCCGGCTTTTTCCAGAGCCTTGCGGGTCGCGGGTACCGGTCCTACTCCCATGATCTTCGGATCCACCCCACCGGAAGCATAGCTGACAACCCGGGCCATAGGCTTGACTCCCAATTCTTCGGCTTTTTCCTTGGACATTACAATAACAGCCGCAGCGCTGTCATTAATACCGGAAGCGTTACCCGCAGTAACTGAACCGTCTTTCTTAAATGCAGGTCTCAGCTTGCCCATCTTCTCCAGGGTGGTTTCACGAGGATGTTCATCGGTATCGAATACGGTTTCGCCTTTTCTGGTCTTGATTACTACCGGTACAATCTCGTCTTTGAAACGTCCGGATCTGATGGCTGCAAAAGCCCTTTCCTGACTCCGGAATCCGAACTCGTCCTGTTCTTCGCGGGTGATGCCCCACTGCTCGTTTACGTTTTCAGCCGTGATACCCATATGGTAGTTATTGAATGCTTCCCACAGCCCGTCTTTGATCATTACGTCCACCAGTACTCCATTGTTCATCCGATAGCCATAACGAGCTTTTTCTAAAGCATAGGGAGCCGCCGACATATTTTCCATTCCGCCAGCCAGAATAATATCAGCATCGCCGGCTTTAATAATCTGGGTTGCCAGGCTGACCGCCCTCAAGCCAGAACCGCAAACCTTGTTAATGGTAAAGCAAGTAACTTCTTGGGGAATACCAGCCTTGATCATGGACTGCCTGGTCGGGTTTTGACCTTGAGCAGCCGTTAATACGCAACCAAAAATAACTTCGTCCAATGCATCTGCACCGATGCCAGCTCTTTTAATGGATTCTTCCATTACTACCCGACCCAGTTCTACCACCGGGGTGTCCTTTAAGGTACCACCAAAAGTTCCTACCGGTGTCCGACAGGCTCCTACCAGAACCACTTCTCTGCTCATTCCATTACCTCCTTAAAATTACACGACCCTACGATCTTTGGTTATAACAATATTTGGGTCCCCAATAACAATCAATTCTCGCAGTACGCGGTGTGCCTCTCCCCCCTTCCCTGATGGACTAAGTTATCAAGCCATTGTTACAAGGATCTACCCTTATAACCGGCCGGGCACCATATTTTATAATTTGTTGCTTTTTCTCCAGATACCCATGTTTTCTGCTTCCTTAACCAATTCATCCCGGAAATCGGGATGGGCTATATTGATCAACGCTTCTGCCCGTTCCCAGGTATTCTTCCCTTTCATATTGGCCTTGCCATACTCGGTAACCAATATATGAGTGGCTGTCCGCGGATCAGTGACTATGCTGCCCGGGGTAAGGATCGGCTTGATACGCGATTGGACCTTGTCGCCCTTACCAAAGCTAGACGACAGACAGATTATACTCTTGCCGCCCCTGGAATCATAGGCCCCCTGCACAAAGTCCAGCTGTCCACCAGTACCACTGATATGCCGGGTTCCGACTGTTTCTGAGCATACCTGACCAAACAGGTCAACTTCTATGGCATTGTTAATGGAAATAAAGTTGTCCAGTTTTGCTACCTGAGAAGGGTGGTTGGTGTAATCAACCGGGTAGCTGGCTACCTGAGGATTATCATCTACAAAATCATACAATTTCTGGGTGCCGGCCCCGAAGGCAAAAGACTGCCGAAAACGGTCATAGTTCTTTTTGGCTCCGGTTATCCTCCCGGCATTATAAATATCCACAAAGGCATCTACATACATTTCCGTATGAACGCCCAAATCTTTCAAATCTGATTCCGCAATCATGGTACCCACTGCATTCGGCATCCCGCCGATACCCAACTGCAGGCAGGCTCCATCGGGAATCTCCTCCACTATCAGTTCTGCCACCTTCTTGTCTACTTCCGAAGGAGGAGCTGACGGCAATTCTGCGCAGGGAGGATTGGGACCCTCTACTATATAATCAACCTGGGAAATATGAATGGCTTCTTCATACCCCCCCAGACATCTGGGCATATTCTCATTCACTTCAACAATGATGGTTTTGGTCTGTTCCAACATGGCCATCAGGTGAGAAGCCTGGGGTCCAAAGTTAAAATAGCCGTGATTATCCATCGGTGCCACCTGAATCATGGCGACATCCACATGCTTAACATTTTGACGGTAGTAGCGCGGCAGTTCGTTGTACTTGATGGGCCCATAATACCCGCAGCCCATCTCGATTATCTTCCGGTCTACCCCGGTACAATGCCAGCTGGCCCAGGCAAAGTGTTTCCCAGGCTCCTCAATCTTGAATATCTCCGGCATCCACAGGGTAACCCCGCCCCGCACCTTGACGTCGGTTAACTCTTCTGCCCGTTCCGCCAGGGCTTTGTCGAGGGCTACTGGATGCCCTACGCACCAGCCATAATCAACCCAATCTCCTGATTTAACCTCTTGAGCTGCTCTCTCGGCTGACACCAACTTACTCCTGTACTGTTCCGCCAAACCCAA
>JAAZLJ010000119.1 GCA_012799365.1 Syntrophomonadaceae bacterium
CTGTGTTATAATCTGCCCATCCTGGACACTATGCTCAAGCAGCCTGGCAGTCGGGCCCTCTATATGTTCCCTACCAAAGCACTGGCCCAGGACCAGTTGGCTGAATTGCGTGAGACCACGGGTGGGCTGCAGCGCGGCATAAAAGTCTTTACTTATGATGGGGATACTCCGGTGGATGCGCGCCGTTCCATCCGCCAGGCTGCCGAAATAGTCATTACCAATCCAGATATGTTACATACGGGTATTCTGCCCCATCACACCAAATGGATCAGCCTGTTTGAGAACCTGAAATTTGTGGTGGTGGATGAGATGCACAGCTATCGCGGAGTTTTTGGTTCCCATATGGCGCATGTTATTCGCCGGTTGAAGCGGGTATGCCGTCACTATGGTGCGGACCCGGTTTTCATAATGTGTTCAGCCACTATAGCCAATCCCGGGGAGCTGGCTGAAAAGTTGGGGGGTGAGCCCTTTCGGGCGGTTACCGAGAACGGAGCACCCGGTGGAGGCAAGTATTTTATATTCTACAATCCACCGGTGGTGAATGAGGAATTGGGTATCAGGCGGAGTTCACTCAATGAGGCGCAGCGTATAGCGGGACTGTTTATGGATCAAGGGTACAAAACTATCGCTTTTGCCCGCAGTCGGTTGAAGGTGGAACTGTTGGGCAAGTACCTGCGGGAACGGGAAACGAAGAAAGTACGGGCCCGGGTGGTACGGACCTACCGGGGAGGTTATCTGCCTCGAGAACGAAGGGAAATCGAGGAGGGCTTGCGTGAGGGCCGGGTGGATGGGGTGGTAAGTACCAACGCCATGGAGCTGGGGGTGGATATCGGGGAACTTGATGTTTGCGTAATGTCCGGATATCCCGGCAGCATAGCCAGCACCTGGCAGCAGGCGGGCCGGGCCGGGCGACGTAATAAGGAATCAGCTGCGGTTCTGGTGGCTTCCAGTGCTCCAGTGGATCAATATCTGGTGCGTAATCCTCGCTATTTCCTGGAACAATCGCCGGAGATGGGGCTAATTAACCCGGATAATATTATTATCAAGGCGGAGCATTTGAAATGTGCCTGCTATGAGCTGCCGGTAGCGATGAGGGAAATGGCTGATAATCCGGAGACCGTAGAAATCCTGGACTTTCTGGAGGAGAACCGTTTCCTGCATCGGGTAGAGGGGCGTTATTACTGGGTGGCGGAGAGTTTCCCCGCTAATGAGGTGAGCCTGCGCAGTGTGGCCAGTGAGAATGTCCTTATAATTGACACCACTGGTTCCCGCACCCGGATTATCGGGGAGATGGCTCGCAGCAGTGCTCTGACCATGCTGTATGAGGGTGCCATCTATCTGCACCAGAATGTCCAGTATCAGGTGCACAAGTTTGACTTCGCTGGATGCCGTGCTTATGTACGGCAGGTGAAGGTGGATTATTACACCGATGCTGATCTGGCGGTAGACTTCAAAGTATTGACGGTATTCGGTGAAGATAAAACCCCTGCTCTGGGTAAGAAATGGGGGGAACTTATGGTTACCCGGATGCCCACTATCTTTAAAAAGATCAAGTATCGTACCCATGAGAATGTGGGTTCTGGTCCTATTAACCTGCCCGAGGAGGAGATGCATACCTCTGGTTTCTGGCTCAGTTTGGCCCCGCCGGTGGTGAGAGATATGAGCAACCAGGAAAAGGAATATGCTTTAATGGGGCTGGCCAACCTTTACCAAAACCTGGCTCCCATTTTTCTGATGTGTGACAGCAATGATATCGGGGTGGTACCCCAGACCAAAGCGGTAGATACCGGGCTGCCTACCGTTTTTGTTTATGATCGGTATCCGGGTGGAACCGGCCTGGCCGAGGGATTGTTCAAAGTCAATGCACAGGTGATGCAGGCGGCATTGGAATTGGTCAGTCAGTGTGAATGCCGTGGGGGCTGCCCTTCGTGTATCGGGCCCCCGCAGCTGGTTGGGGAAGCGACCCGGGAGAAGGTGGTGAACATTCTCAGGCAATGTCTACGACGAGGATAATGGAGCTGCTGGGACGGGTGTGGTCACCAGCCGACGGTGGGAAGGAGACCACGACGGCGAAGGAGCGGTCTTCCCCGGGCAGGCAGGCAGCCGCCACCCCGTCATGGGATGAACTGGGGTTTGAACTGTATCGGCGCCGGGAAGGGGAGTTCCTGGTACGGGAGCGAGCGGCGGTCGAGGTGCAGATTCCGGCCTTTCCCGGTTGGGTCTGGGGACTGGTGGGCAAGGATGAGGCCCTGGAAGGGGTGGATATGGGTCAAATGTGTTTTCTGGACCTGGAAACCACCGGATTGAACCTGGGAGCCGGGGGCTTTGCTTTTACCATAGGAGCAGGTTATGTTAGGGACGACGAACCGGTGGTAAGGCAGTACTTTCTGCGCGACCACCGGGATGAGCGAGCCGCGCTCTCTGATCTGGCTGAACTTCTGGAGCAGTTTATCGGACTGGTCAGCTATAATGGTAAATCGTTTGACTGGCCGTTACTCTGTGACCGGTTTAATTTTCATCGACTGGGTTTCCCTTCGCTCCAGGAAGTGCATCTGGATCTGCTCCATGCGGCTCGTCGGGTATGGAAGGGAGTGTTACCCGGTTTTAGTCTGGATGAGGTGGAACGGTATATCGTGCAGGTGGAGCGTGGGGAAGACATACCGGGTTATCTCATCCCCGCCGCTTATAATGATTTTCTACGTACTGGTTCCACCGACGCTATTTGTTCTATACTCGAGCATAACCAGCAGGATATTGTTAGTCTGATGCTGCTTGGTCCCCGCCTGGCTCAGGTTTTCCTCGATGTTGAATACTGTGAGCTTCGTGAGGAGATTTATAATGCGGCTGATGTCCTGGCCCGCAGTGGGGATATACCTCGGGCTATTGAGTATCTGGAGTTTCTGCTGCAGGAGGGTGTAGCCCATCACCGGGTTTTATGCCGCTTGGCCGGATTATATAAAAAGAGTGGTGATTGGGAACGGGCGGTGGAACTGTGGCAGGCAACTACGCACAGTGCGGTAACCATAGAGCCATGGGTAGAACTGGCTAAGTATTTTGAGCACCAGGGGAAAGATTTTACCCGGGCACGGTTCTGTACACTGAAGGCTATTGAAAATAGCAGGCGATTTTCTCGTTATAGCAGCAGAGCAGGAGACATGGGAGAACTGCAAAAACGTCTGCAGCGGTTGGAGCGAAAGCTGGGGCAGCAGCCGTGAAGTAGACACCGATTGCCGCTGATTATTATGATTTACGCTGATTTCCTTTTAATTATTTTTGACGCAGAGAACGCAGATGGATGCAGAATTTTATAAAATATCCTGTAAGGGTTACTTTATTTCTTCAGCGTATTCATAATATTCTGTGTTATCTGCGTCCATCAGCGGTTTCAATTATTATAACAAGAAAAAAGTGTCCGGGAAGCCGGACACATGGTTGGGATGGTACTTGAATTGATTGAGGTTGATTTTTTTAGGCTCCACGTATACCTAGCTGGTAATAAGTTAGACGTCCCACTATGCCGTCAGCACTCAAGCCGTAAGCCATCTGGAAATTCTTGACCGCAGCTTCGGTTTGCGGTCCAAACTTGCCGTCCGCGGCCCCGGCGGGAAGGTAATTCAGAGTAATGAGTTTATTCTGTAAAGCGTATACATCCAAACCGGACATATTTCTTCTTAAAGTTCTTCCCCCCATGAAAGTATTGATGAATAACTGGTTAAATGTCTTGGGCCCTACTACCCCGTCAATAGCTAACCCGTAGTCTTGTTGGAATAACTTTACGGCTGATTCGGTTTTGGGGCCAAATATTCCATCTGCAGGTGCTCCAACTGCGTTGGCGTACTTTTTAGCTTTGGCGTTTAACCGATTTTGCAGAATAGAAACATCTGCAGTTTGGGAGGTGCGGCGTAGAGTCCTGGAACCAAATACAGTGTTTCCCGTATAGCTTCCTACTGCCTGACCCAGGGTCCAGTAGGTTTCTGACCCTACAATGCCATCAACTGATATTCTAAAATACTGCTGGAATTTTCGGACTGCTGCCTCGGTCTTGGGGCCATAAATGCCATCTGTCATAATATCAGGGCCAGTTATAGAGGTTGGTAAATAGTTCAACAGCGTTTGCAGAACTTTTACGTCAGTACCCCGCGTATAGGGGCTGGTTAAGCGGAGAACCCGACTGCCAAAGTAGTAATAAGTCAAACCATTCTCAAAAGGCATAACCTGACCTCCTTCCTAATTATATCTATATAATATGTTAAGCCGCTTAAAACGGTTCTAAAGGATAGGGAAATTTGCCAGGATTATATCAGTCCGGATAAGCTGTTAGCCGTCCCAAATGGCTTTAAGGGATAAGAAATAGGGTATTGGTGGGAAGCGGGGAGAAAGAGAAGGTTTATCGTGGATAGTTAAGCACTTTTAAGAGAAGGGGAGTTTTGGCATGTCGGGTTAATTTCAGGATCAGGGTTATTTGCGGTTATGTATTTCGGCGAACTGAACCCAGGCGAGTGTCCAGGAAATCGTGGATCTGTTCAAAGATAAGACCGGCGGCAAACCAGAAGGGAAAGAAATCCAGGCGGATGTAGCCGTCAACACTGAAGAATGATTCTCCGGTATAATCCCAGGGGCAGAAACCAATAAGAGCTGCCAGCAGCCAGCCTGAAACATATTCGATCATAATAATAACCGCAGCCCAGATAATACCTCTTATAACCCAGGGTGCGGTTCTAATACGATCGTGTATCGGCTCCAGGAACACAGCCATTCCGTAGATGGGAAACATCCACAAGTAGGTATGGCCAGTCAGATGCAGCGAGTTGGCCAGCAGGGAACCGGTACCGGTAAAAATTATTTCAGTTATCCAGCCTAATAGTCCATAAATAACGAATCTGGTGCCCATGCCTATAGTTTGTGGCATTGTAATCATCAGATTGCGCGGAAAGTAATACCATTAACCGTATCAATACCATCGATAGCTACGAGCGGTTTTCTTATTTAACTTCGATACTTTCCGCTGCTGGATTTATGGAAGATCCTATATCGAAGACCTTTACTTTCAGGATACGCATGCCGTCTACGTCTGATATCTCAAAACGATAGCGGCCCAGTTCCAAGAAATCACCGATCTCTGGTTTTCGACCCAGTACGGAAAAGATCAATCCACCAATAGTATCAACCTCATCATTTTCGTCAAAGTCGATATCCAGAAACTCTTCTAATTCTTCCAGCAGAACCCGACCGCTGATCTCGTACTGATTATCATTGGTCTGGGTAATTTCAGGAGGATTAATATCAAATTCATCATAAATCTCGCCCACCAGTTCTTCCAGGATGTCCTCCATGGTGAGCAGTCCCGCGGTGCCGCCAAACTCATCGGCTACAATGCCTATATGGGTGCGGGATTGGCGCATTCTTTGCATTACTTCGGCTATGAGCATATTTTCCGGTACGATCATGATATCTCGTTTGATGTTGGTTATATGCCGCGGGGGAGAGTTAATAGTTAGCTTGAGGATGTCCCGAACGTGAATAAACCCAATCACATGGTCTTTATCTCCTTCACAGAACGGGTAACGGGTGTGTCCGTGCTGTTTTACCATATCCAAAACGTCCTCATAAGTGTCATCGGTAAAAAGGCATACTATGTCCTGGCGCGGAACCATGACTTCTCGGGCTATACGATCGGAGAAAGTGAAGACCTTGTTCAGCAAGTCACCTTCTACGATGTCCAGATAGCCTTCTTCCTGGCTGGCAGACACCAGCATGCGCAGTTCTTCCTCAGTATGAGCCAGGCTGGCTTCGTTGGCCGGTTCGATTTTGATCGCCTTGAGAATTAACAGGGCAGTTCCATTAAAAAGCCAGATAATCGGGTAAAAAAGCCGATAAAAAGCTTTCAGTGGTCCGGCAGTCAACAGAGCTGAATTTTCAGTTTTTTGAATAGCAATGGATTTTGGTACCAGCTCTCCTACTACAATGTGGAGCAGCGCGATGAGGATGAAGGCGATGATGCCGGCGATAGTATGCGTATAGACAGGGGACCAGCCGGCTACTTTGATAAACACAGGACTTATTAACCTGGCTATAGCCGGTTCTCCTAACCAACCAAGGCCAAGTGAAGATAACGTGATACCGAGCTGACAAGCGGTGAGGTAGGTGTCTATGTGTCCTGATACTTCCAGGGCTACCTGGGCGCTCTTTTTGCCGTTATCGGCTAATTCTTGTAGTCGGGTTCTTCTTACCTTAACCAGAGCAAATTCACTCAAGACAAAAAAACCGTTCAAGGTCACCAGGCCCAGCGCAAGCAAAAGCATGGTTACACTCCAGAGGTCTATTTCTTACTCCTCCTTTTGGTTACAAGCCACATTGATACAGGAAACGACTGTCTAACCTGGACAGGTACCGAAATCCAGCTGCGTTCCCTGTTATTCCCTATCTATTCCGCAGGAGTACACTTCATACCTCCTAAGCCGACCATATATTAGAAAACACGGTCTGGTTGTATTTATATGATTCTAGCATTATTTAGGGGGAATATAAAGGCCCGACCGGGGGGCAGGCGCCCCGAATTTATTTTAACTTTCGACATTTCTTCTGTTGTTTTCTGGATATTTCATTCATTTTCTGCCTGACTCTGTTCTTGTGCTATATGATACCAGTAGTAGTCGACCCTTTTTACTCCATAGTTGGAGGCTTTGCGATGGGACCACTGGTTGGTAGTTCCAAAAAACAGATCAATCCAGTAAGGGGAATCTCGGCGCAAAGACCAGTTGACATCACCGGTATCGATAACCTGAAAAAATTTATGTTCTTGTCCCTGAATCAATATGCTGGGGGGATCAAGAAGATGTATAGAGGTATTGAAAGGTATAATCGGCTCTAACGGGCTCCCTCCCCAGGCTACAGGGGTTTCCGGGTGTACCGCCACTGCTCCCGGGAAGTACGGGCGTCCGCCGGCGCCTGGGGGAGCCCCCGGGGATTCGGTATAAGCGGTGGATGCCTGGTTTTTTACTACGGTCAGTGCCATCATCCAGCTCGGTTCAGCTTCGGTAACTGGAGGGCGATAAACTCGTGCCGGAGGCTTTTTTATTTTCATCAAGGATAGGGCAAATATGGTGGATATGGCCAGGAACGCTATTAATAGAACCCAAGGTAATGTTTTTCTTGTCATTCAGAGCACCTCCCGATTGATGTGGTATGTTTTATCTTTCCCCAAATTTATTGTATTCTATAGACGGGGGATGCCTTATGCTTAAGACCAGTGAAGTAGCGCGCAAATTAAACATTACCAACAGACAGGTTCAGGACCTGGTTGATTTTGGTTATCTTCCCATTGCTGATACCTACCGTACCAACGCCGGAGGGTTTGGTTACCTTTTCGCCGAACAGGAGTTGGAGTCGTTGGATGACGTGCCCTCTCTGTTAGCGGAGATTAAAGATCGCAAGCGGGGTCGGCGAAATATGCAGGCGTCGCGTGGGGGATGGCGGAGACGGCAGAGAGTGCTGGAGCGTTCTGAACGCTTTTTACGTTCTACTGCAGATTTACCTGAGGCTCCGCTGCTGAGGGCGGCATTTTACCTGTTTCATCTCAATCATTATGCCAAGACTTATCAGGATGAGCAGAAACGTTTATACGAGCTTAAGAACCAGGTGCTGGCTCATATGGTGGGTAAGTTTCCCCAGGTAATAGAGTGTATCTACCTGGTGGGCAATGACCAGGTTAAGGTTTGGTTATGTGAGGACTGCCGCCAGGCAGCCAATGCGGCGGGATACAGTTATCCGGAATACGTGCGAGAGGGACGCCGCTGTTCCAAGTGCTATGTCCAGGTTCTGGCTCGAGAGTACTATTCTCTTATCGAATACAAAATCGAGGTGGAGGAATGTCGCTTTTGTTTCCACCTGCCTTACCCGATAGCCAGGAAGTGGATGAAAGATATTGAAGAGCTGCCCCGGCAGGAGCGCAAACAGGGCAAAGGCAGTGATGAAATGTACTTCTACGGGCGTAAGATTACCCGGTTGGAAGAGCGAGTAGTTCCCCTGGCTGTGGTGGAAAGAGAATTGGAAGAATTCTTGCGCACTTAATAGGAAATATTATTTAACACAATTTAATAAAATAAGACCGGGGGAGTTGATATGTCCACTAAAGCACCCAGACAATCCATGTAAAATGATGAAGAGGGATTAAAGACAACTGTTGCGATGTAAACCCCGGGTTTTTATTATTTAGGAGTAAATTCAACATAGACAACGGAATAGATTTCGAGTATGGTATAATCTAAATGGATTCCTTTCAGCACAAGCCTTGGAGGTGACGGTTATGAAAGAAAATAGGTGGGAACCGGGGGAACCGGTCAATCTGTCCGACTTGCTTAAGATTACTCCGGTGGCGAGCGAGATATTGCGACTGTGTGATGAGATGGACATGAGTTTTTCTGACATAATGTGGATTGTCTCCGAAATCATGGATGAAAGGGAGGCGCTGGAAGGGATCGAAGGCGTCTGTTACACAGACGACGAAGAAGATGATGAGTTCTACGATCTCGGTTGGGACGAAGATGAGGGCTCTTATGAGGATGATGAGCTGGATGGTGCTTACTGTACGGTAGAGATCCGGGTGTGTACCCAGGGACAATTTCCGGAAATGGGTTTTAAGGCGGGTATCCGCTCCCGAGAAGATTTAAAACCTTTTTTAGATATGGTCCTGGATATGGTGGACAAATTCGGGAGTTAAGTTTTTACTTGAATTTAAGCCGGGCTTAACAGTCCGGCTTCTGTTGTCTTTGGGTAAAAAAGTACTTCACTTAAGGCCGGTTCTACACTACAATAATGGTACGTATTATCGTTGCTATAACGACGTTATGCGGAAGGGTATCAAAACTATTTAAAGGGGGCTGCATTTACATATGAATCGTAGGGCGCTCTACCTGGTAATTGTACTGGTCGTGGCTGCAGTGCTGTTCAAAATGTACTCGGGGACAGAAAATCAGCCAGCGGGGCCACCGCAGTTATCTGCGATCGAGATTCGTGATGATTTTGCCGATTTGTCCGACAATAAACTCCCCGTGGAGCCCGTTTTAGGGGGGACTTTCTTCACTACCGCTCTGATGTATCCGGATGGGTTTGAGGGCCTGGCCGGGGATCGCTTTTATGCAGTGGTGGAAGATGGGCACGTGCTCTATACTCTGGGATATGAATTGGTGGAAAAAGAAGTGGATGGGGAAAAGAAATTAGACTATAAGCTGATACTGCAGGAGGAGGACCTGGTTACCCCGGATGAACCGTATGAGGAGTGGAAATTGGTAGGAGACAAATTGGTCAAGCAAAATCCGTCGTCACCCGGGGAACAGATGCAAGACGGTTAAAATCGAAACTTTTCAGGGGGGCAGGCCCCCCTTTTTTATTGATCTTTCACTTTAGCTTTTTCTGGGAACAGGTAGTAGTAGAGCTCGTAGAGTGGGGAGTAACGTACCAGAGCGGTACCGAGCTCGACACAGAGCATGATTCCGCAGATAGTGGCGGCATAGCCCTGTACCAGCTCGGTGAGGGGAAGGAGGGCAAAACAAGCGGCCAGCATATAACGGGCTTTGACCCCGTCCGGACCAAGCCTACCCAATGGGGTCACCCACCCGTAAATTTCTCTGTTTTATCGTTTGTATCCCGATGTTGGTTACTCTCTTCACCGCCGCCACTCCCCCGGCTTATTTGTAGTTAGTTTGGGGGGCGGGCGAGGAAATTATACCGGGCCTGAAGACCCAAATAATGGATTGCAGAGGAGGCCAGTGCCGGATGCGGTCAGCGGGCTTCCTTCTTTTTACTTTCCTGCAGCAGCTCGGATACGGTGACAAACTCGTATCCCTGTTTGCGGAGTTCTTTGATCACCTGAGGTAAGGCTTCGGTGGTCTGTTTACAGGTATCGCTGGCATGCATAAGGATGATAGCGCCGGGGTGTACTTTTTTCGATACCCGGTTGATAATCGTGTTAACTCCGGGGTTCATCCAGTCCAGAGAGTCAACACTCCATTGGATAACCTGGTAGTCGCATTCCTCCGCTGCCTTGATCACTTCATCGTTATAATCTCCATTGGGGGTGCGGATCAAGTTGGCCTCCACTTTAGTTATTTCTTTGATACTTTCGTGGGCGGCCATGATCTCCTTCTTGATTTCAGCCCTGGAAAGGGTGGACAGATTTATATGGCGGTTGCCATGGCTGCCGATCTCGTGTCCGTCCTGCTTAATTCTCTCAGGTACTTCCGGATATTGTTTTACCCAGGGCCCCGATAAGAAAAAAGTAGATTTAACTTCTTCCTTTTTAAGTATTTCTATTACCGGCATCGGGGTTTCGTTTCCCCAGCTGATATCAAATGTCAGGGCTACTATCTTCTTATTGGTGGGTACTTCGTAGATGGGTTTTAGCTTGTTATGAGCTTGTACGTAAAATACCCCGGTAGTCAAGAATAAAAATGCCATAACTGTAACCACGATTATCTTGGCCCGTTGGGTGATGTGATAAAATCCAAAAACCATCGGTTTCACAATATCTCCTCCTTTGCTCTCGAGCACTGCCCGCAGTAAAATAATAATTCCTGATCTAATTTATTGCCGATCGTATATACTTATTCCTGATTTTCCAGCCGGATCAGTTCACTAACGGTCACAAACTGGTATCCTTGTGCGGACAGTTTTTCCATACAAATATCAACCGCCTTTATCGTCTGGCTGCGATCCCCCCAGCCGTCATGAAAAAGCAGGATCTGTCCGGGCTTGATGTGTTTAATAATATGAGCTGCCTGGCGTTCAGCTGGTGGGCTCTTCCAGTCCTTGGTGTCCTGAATCCAGGACCAGGTCACAATGCGGAAATTATGTTCCTTGCTGGCTTCCATCATTTTTTCGTTTATAAATCCGCCGGGTGGACGGTATAAAAACGGACGCTGTCCGGTCAGGGTATAAATAAGCTGCTCGGATTTTTTAAGATCTTGAATGGCAACCTCCGGGTTATCCCAGATGTTATAGTCATGACTGTAGCTGTGATTTCCAATCTCTTGTCCAGCTAACTGCACCTCTTTGACCAGGTGGGGATATTTTTCTATCTGGGTTCCAACCATAAAAAAGGTAGCTTTAGCCTGGTGTTGGGCCAATACGTTCAGGATACCCCGGGTTCCCTGGGGACTGGGGCCGTCGTCAAAAGTGAAAGCTACCGCTTTGATCGATGTTTCAACCTCACCAATAACATCCTGGGGTTGAACACAGGGCTGAGGTTGATTCTGACCGACCTTCCATATCAGGCATGTCAGCACCATAAAAAATATTAGCAAAACCAAAAATATAGGTAGCCTGCGTTTTCTCACCACCAGAACTATCAATATTAATGTCGCCTCTTTTCGTGTGGGTAGCTGTTTTTACATCATATTTGATCGGGGTCGGCGGCATGTTCCCCATTATTTACCATTAGAAAAGTGGAGGTTATTGCCAGTTTTAAAAGCAGTTTTTAATCCAAACTAATGAAAGGAAGGAGGTGATTGATGGTGACCAGTAGATTAAGGAAATTAGCCATCCTAATGACTTTATGTGGGTTTATAATGGCGGGGTGTGCGCAGCAGCCAGCCGAGAAACCGATGCCTTCGACGCAGAAGCCATCAACCCAGGCTCCAATGACAGCACCCAAAAAACCAGTTACCAAAGCCATAACGAGTACCGAAGCTAAACGGATTGCTGACCGTCTGAGTAAAGAAGCGGTTAAGGTCCAGGGGGTTGAAAAAGCAGCGGTGTTGGTTGATACTACCAGCACCCGTCCCAATGCTTATGTTGGTATTAACTTGAAATCAGGAGTAAAGGGGCAGGAAGCTACCAAGGTAAAAAGAAACGTGGAAACTAACTTAAAAAAGACGGAACCCCGGCTGAATTCGGTTAATGTTACCAGTGATCCCGATCTGATCAAACGTATTGAAGACATTAGCCGTGGAATTGCCAAGGGTAAACCTATTTCGAGTTTTAGCACCGAGCTCAGAGAGTTGGGCCGCAGGGTGGTGCCTACCACCAGATAACCTGGTTTATTTTAATTAGAATGACCGCTGGTAAAGGTGGTGGGTAAGGCTCTTCCCTGAGTTAATGCTTGATTTTTTGCAGATAAGTGATAATATATAACTGTAGATACAATGGCAATGGGTCGCTAGCTCAGGGGGAGAGCACTTCCCTGACACGGAAGGGGTCATAGGTTCAAATCCTATGCGACCCACCATTTCCGCTTACAGAAAGCCCGAGATTTAGGCGTTTGAAGCATATTGATAAATTACGAGGGGTAGGCTCAATCTTTTTAAGTCTCCCGTAATCTCGGGGGTTCCCGCTAGAGTGGGTAACAAACTGGGTAACAAATCGGGTAACAAAAAAACACCTGCTTAAACATCTCGAAAGCGGGTGTTTTTATTTGTATGTTTTGATAATTTGATTCCCGTTATTAAATCCAAACCACTATTCGCTTTTCGTCGGCAGCCCAGTATTTTTTATGCCCAACTTTTATAAGAATCGTGCATACCTCTATCCAAGTGTCACGAATTCCTCTTCTCCTGTATCCATGTTTTTTACCTTCAGTTGCTTAGAACGCACCTCATCTTCTTAATCTCTTGTTCCTCGCGGATTTTGAAGTTCTATACCATCAACCACCTTACTCACTCCCTAGTTCCTGAGATTTCTGTCTATTGTATCATTATTAGCTAAACAAATCCCTGTCTAGTGTGTGGCTTACAACGTACCTATTATTTATTGACCAGCCTCTATCCGATATAATCTGCCTCATTGCGTCTACTTCTCTATTTCTGACGCTACTTCCGGCGTCTCTCCATCCTGATAACTCTACTAATTTTGGTTTCCCGTTTGCATCTAGTACCTTTTTACCGTTTTCGTCGTATTCATAGCCCACTAACATGTAATTATAGCTGTGGGTCATGTAATACGCGTGGTTGGGTTTTTGGTATTGGTATTTTGATTGTTCGAAGACTTGTACCCAGCCGAATTTTGTTTTGTTGTCTGATATTGGTATGTCCCTTACTATAGGCTTTCTGTTCACATCCCGTATTTCTCCACTGTATTCTAACCATACATCTATCCTATCTTCATCGTCATAAAATAATTGCTTCGCTTGATTACCTCTACTTGCTATCGCATCCCCTGCCCACATACCTAATACCAATACAAGTATCCCAATTACACAAGTAATAATATATATATTATTTCTTATTTTGCCCATTCTGGCTGTTTACCCTCCTCTGCAAATATGTTCTCGTCACATACTCCTCCCCACTCAGCCTGCAACTCTGCATACATGGTATATGCCACAGTACAGCAAATCACTTCTTTACCATTAATAATTGTAACGTACCCCGCATTTTTGCCTCCGCTCCGCTTATAGTTCCCATCCTCATAGGCCCATTCCTTACAGGTTACTATGCTTTTGATAGTATATGGAGGATTCAACTGTTTTTGGGCTACTGCTATATCCATTATTAATGGTCTATGCTTCTGCCATACATCATCGCTAATAAATACATTACTGTCGTCCGTCTCTTCCCAAATCTCTTTCCAGATATACTCCTTTAATTCTGGTGTTAACTGCGATTCACTTACGATTCCTCCGGTTTTACCCAGCTCTTTAAACTGTTCCTCTATATTCTTGTTGGGATTTTTCTCTACTGGCGGCTTTTCTACTGGTTTCTCTTCTATCTCTTTTAGTACATTTTCAAGGTTCGGCTTTGGCTTATCTTCTGGCCAGCATATTACCATTTTTCTACTGTCATCCCAATCAACCTTGAAGCCCAATCCTTCTGCCACGTACCTTGCCGGGAGATATGTTCTTTCTGCCGGGGCTTTTTTAATCAATGGGGCTACATCCATCTCCTTAGAACTACCATCAGACTTCATAGTTTTGTTTCCAATAACCAATTCTAAATAAGATCTACCTTTAAGACCTACGGTTTTAGTCGGGTCATCCCAGGAAATATCCTGTTCATTTAAACCCAGGGCATAACTCAAGTACCGTACCGGGACAAAAGTTCTACTGCTCTTAATAAAGGGCTTCGCGTCCATTCCTTTGGTTAGTACGTTCCCGTTTTCATCCTCTACGTAATAATTTTTGTCTCCAATTTTGAATATGACCACTTAATTTTGTCCTGGTCTATTACCTTGACCACTTCGTCTGCAAATGCCGGTACCACCATTGATAAGCAAAAGAAACAAGTCAATACAATCGCCACTAAGTTCTTCTTCCGATTAAATTTTTTCACTTTATTATCCCCCTTAAATTTGTTATACACCCATTTATGTCCAGCTTTCTTTTTTCCATGAAAAAGGTCCAGCCAAAATAGTCAGGCCAGACAAACTGCTATTTCTAAATGGGCATAAAAAGATGGTTTTGATTTTATGTTGAAGACTATCTTATTGTTTTACGGCAGCAGTGATTTCAAAGCCAAGCTGCCTGGCCCTAGCAATCATATTTCCGATATTGTCAATACCCCATTGACTGCAAACAACACATGTTTCTGTTGAAGTTTTAATAACTTCGTTTGGTAAAGCAAAAAAACGCTTTTTGTAGTCAGTACGGTTCTTCTTGGCATCTTCTATTTTTTGAATAACATCGTACGAACCTTGAAGGCTTTTATCAAAAACTGTCATCAACTCGTTAGCAGAGGTTTGGGGATTTTCCTCCATATACTTTTTAACGATAGCAAGTGCAAGCCTGCCCTTTCCATGCTTCTCCCCATCAAAAATATACTTGGTTGTGTCTCTTTTACTCGAATCTTCAATGGACTTAAGCCTTTGCACCTCATCTTCCAATAATGAAACCCGGTCAATAAGCTCTAAAATAATCCTGTCATAATTCATAAGTGCAACCCCTTTCTTTAATTTATGGTTAAATAACAGCACTTACAAATTATCCGGTCAATAGATAATCCACGATAATCCCAGATAATCTTATTCCCTTGTTATCGCACTCACTTACCCATTGTCTTAAAATCTACAAATGACCCAGAGCTGGTATCCAGTTCTGGGCGGACGAGTCCTACAGACAGTAAGAACGGTCCCACCGGCATGGATATTGGCCAGAATACCAGGTCAATAAGTTGCATCATGGATGCAGTAGCGCGTTGAGTATTGGTTAAGTATTTCTTCCCATCCACAAACTTCTTCAGTAATGTCCGCAAATATTGGTTCTATGTTATAGAATTAGTTTACATGATATAATAAAAACGAGAGGCGGCAGGAAAATATGTCCTATGAATCCAGGCCCCAGGCTTATGATGAAACCATTCGGGTGTTAGAGCAAAAGGATTATCGAGGTATAGCTGAATTCATTTTACCGGCGGTAAAAGATGCCGATGAAATTACCCCGGAACCTGTAAAACTATCTATACCCGACATGCGAGAAGTAGATTATTTAGCCCGAATCAAACTTAAAAAGGAAGACTTTATTCTCCACATAGAATTTGAATCAGCCTACAAAAGCAATATCGAAATGCAAAAGCGCATGTTAAGATATTATACTTATATCAAATGGCACAACGACTTGCCCATCTATCAGGTACTGGTGGTATTAAAAAAGCCTCCCCGGTTGAAAAATATTATAGGTGGCTTTAAAAGTACGGTACAGGATATGGATGTAATGCAGTACCAGTACAAAGTTATTAAGGCCTACGAAATTGACAAATATGAAGTGCTAAAAGAAGAGCAAGTGGTGCTCTACCCGTTAAGGGTATTTATGAAACATGAAGGCGAAAGCGAGGAAGAGCATATCCGGGAATGTTTGGCTGCAGTGGAAACACTTCCGGATGCTGATTACTATTTCCTGCTGGTGGAATGCTTAAAAAAGCTCTATGAAAAGGGCAGATACGAAAAATTCGTGAAGGAGGAAATCTATATGTCTTCGATTCTATATAAGGAGCCTTATGAGAAGGGTCTGGAAGAAGGAAAAATAAAAATACTTATCAAGTTATTAACTAAGCGATTTGGTGTTTTGCCTGCAGAGCTAAAAAAGAAAATTGAAGAAACTGATATCAATAGAATTGACATAATGCTTGATGAAGTCCTGGATTACAAAAGCCTGGAAGAAGTTGAACAATACATTCAGTAAGGGCTTAACATTTGAGGGTCTTGCATAATTCTAAAAATTTGAGATAAAAACAATAACGTGTTAAATTAAAGACCCAGAGCTGGTATCAGTTCTGACAGACGAGTCCTACAGACAGTAAGAACGGTCCCACCGGATTAAACGGGGGACCGTCTTTTTTATAAGGAAACAGAGTTGAGGGAAAAGTCAGCGCCAGAACCGTTTCTGGTTACATCAGCCCGAATAGATAGGCTGTTTGAGCAAAAACCGTACATACTATACATCCTATCGCCAGGGGAATTAAAGCTGCCAGCACCGTCCATTTCCAACTGCCGGATTCCTTCCAAATAGTGAGTAGGGTGGTGCCGCAGGGGTAGTGCAGCAGGGAAAAAAGCATGACTGATATGGCGGTTACCCAGGTCCAGTTATGTTCTACAAAAAACAGCTGGTGCAGGGCTTTCAGGCTGTCGAGTTCAATCATGGTGCCACCAGCCAGATAACTCATAATTAAAATAGGAAGTACGATTTCGTTGGCCGGCAGACCCAATATGAAAGCCATAAGGATGAAACCATCCATCCCCATCAGTTGACCGAAGGGGTTGAGTGAGGTAGCCGCATGGGCCAGCAAACTGGTCCCGCCTACATGGATATTGGCCAGAATCCAGGTCAAACCACCGGCGGGGGCAGCTACGCAGATGGCGCGGCGCAGGACAAACAAGGTACGGTCGAAAATAGAACGTACAATGATTCTCCCGATTTGCGGTTTGCGATAAGGGGGGAGTTCCAGGGTAAATGAGCTGGGTACCCCTTGCAAAAGGGTTCGAGAAAGCAGCCAGGAAACCAGCAGGGTTACCACTATTCCTACTATGATTATAGCTACTACAAAGAGGGAGGCCCCCCACCAGGCAGCCGTACCCATCACCAGCAAACTGGCCAGGGCGATGAGGGTGGGGAAGCGCCCATTACAGGGTACGAAGTTATTGGTCAGCATGGCAATTAAGCGTTCCCGGGGGGAGTCAATGATGCGGCAGGAAACTACACCAGCAGCATTGCAGCCAAACCCCATACACATAGTTAGTGCCTGTTTACCGCAGGCATGGGCCATCTTAAAAAACCGATCCAGGTTGAAGGCTATGCGGGGCAGGTATCCCATATCTTCCAGAATGGTAAACAGGGGGAAAAAGATGGCCATAGGTGGCAGCATAACTGATATAACCCAGGCCAAACCACGGTAAACCCCTTCGATCAGAAAACCACTCAACCAGAAAGGTGCGTGCCAATAGTTAAAAAGATCCATCAAACGATCTTGTCCCCAGAAGAGGACAGTGGCCAGTACTTGAGAAGGGTAGTTGGCTCCGGTTATGGTAATCCAGAAAACTACCGATAGTAATAACAGCATGGTAGGGAATCCCCATAACCGGGAGGTAAGAATATCATCCAGGGTTTTATCCCAATCAATACCGGGTTTTTCTACCTGGTGTACCACCTGCCGGGCCATGATTTCGGCATCATGGTATATAGATTTAACCACTCTATCATTCAGGTTAAGAGAGTCGTTGTGGTTTAGCTTCTCTACCTGACCCAGGATCTGATTTAAAGCAGTAGTCAACTGCAATGTCACCCTGCCCCCTATCTTCTCCGGCTGGCTGCTACCCGGTTTCCAGTCTGCTTAGCTGCCAGCCATTGTTCCAGCTTCTCTATCACGGTTTGATCCCGATCGAGCAGCCTCAGGGCCAGCCAGCGATTATTAAAATTATTGCCCGTCATATTCTGCAGTTGTTCTTCGATAGCAGCTATAGCCTGTTCAATCTCGTCGTCATAGCTTACTACATGTGGGTTGGTTATCAATCTACCGGTGGCCACTTCTGCTACCTTATTGACCAGAAGTTCAAGTCCCTCTCCGTCCCTGGCCGCGGTAGGTACCACCGGGACTCCGAGCCTGGCGGAGAGACCATCCACATCTATATGCAGCTTTTTCCGCCGGGCTTCATCCATCAGGTTAAGACATACCACTACTTTATTGGTGATTTCCAGTACCTGTAAGGCCAGGTTGAGGTTTCTTTCCAGACAGGTGGCATCCAGTACCACTATCGCAGCATCGGGGTTACCAAAACAAATAAAATCTCGGGCTACCTGTTCATCCATAGAATGGGCGAGCAGCGAATAGGTTCCGGGCAGGTCGATTAATTCGAAGACCAGACCATCACAAATATACTTGCCCTGACTTAGAACGACTGTTTTTCCCGGCCAGTTTCCCGTGTGCTGGTTTAGGCCGGTAAGAGCGTTAAAAACTGTACTTTTTCCGGTGTTGGGATTACCCGCCAGGGCCACCACGTAGCTGCCTGATGCCCTTTCCGAGTTGCGTTGGGCATTATAGGAATGCGGGGTTTTATCAGCATCCATCTTTAAATCCTCCTTATTTAGTGGAGTTGAGTATCTTAGTAGTCCCGAGCTTTAGATGCCACCAGTACTTTTTCGCCTTCATCACTACGCAGCGCTATAACGGCTCCTCTTATCCTGTAGGCCCGAGGATCTCCTGTGGGACTTACCCGTAAGGTTTTTACCCGGGTTCCAGGAACTAATCCGATATCCATAAGCCTTCTTCTCATAGTTCCTTCAATTTTGAGTGAATCAACCACGGCCGACTTTCCTACCGGTAATTCAGATAACTTTACCAAATCCAGGGGAGAATCTTGACTGCCCGGCACTTTTCCATTCCTCCTTTCTGAATTTTAAATCGATGCAGAATAACACTGAAAACTTATAAATAACGATAAGACACAAACAACCCTTACCAGGGGTGTGTGTTAACGTTAGCCGCGAGTAACAACTTCGTTTTATACTATTCCGGACGCCGATTAAGTGTTACCATTGCTGTTCAAACCACAGATATCAGGTGATTGGTGATATTTACAAAATAACCGGAGAAATGAGAGAAAATAGCCCGGGAATCGGGCCGTGAGATGAGAATGGTATCCGAATTATGGCTCGGGCAGCCTGACTGGTGGCGGGGGATAATTTAATCAAAGTGGCGGGATAATCCCGTCCGAATTTGTTCGATGGGCTTGAAACGGTTGGACTTAATTCCGCTCCAAGCCCTGGCGGTAAGCGTGAAAGGCCTTCTGCCACTGCGGGTTATTTTCCGCAAAATCGTTGAACATAGATAACTTTTCAACCGTTTCCGGCTGTAAGTAGTGCTCGATTTTTTCAGTTTGTTCCAGAATCCCTCGAGTAACCCCAATCAATTTCAAAAAATGTTCGATAATGGCATGTCGGGTAACCAGGTAGCTGCCGTATTCGGTTCCTTGTTTGGTAAGTTCAATTACTCCGTATTTTTCACCGATCAAGTATCCTTTTCTGGCTAACTTTTGTACCATCCGGCTGGCGGAAGGAGGCCGGACGTTCAAGCGGCTGGCCAGGTCGCCGATTCTTATGCAGCCGGTTTGCTGATAAATCCGATACGCCATTTCCAGGTAATCCTCCATACTGGGGGTAATCAAATTATGTTTCTGGCGCAGAAGCTCGTAGCCACGGATGGTTCGAAATTCTTTATCTTTTCCCATCGTTGTTCACCTCTTAACCGGGGAGTTAAATATATAGCAGTGCATACTATACAGTTATGTAGAAATTTTTTAAAAAAGCACTTGAGCCCGCTGCAGCCTAACCAGCAGGTGTCTTTGACGCAGGTTGTCTCTTAATGAATTTCAAAAAAACCACGTTATAGGCACTTTTTTCTTTCCCCTGGATTCGTATACAAGAAATTCGGCTCACATATAATAAACTAACCATCACAACTATAACTGGTTTCCAGGTTCTGTAACACGCAAGGAGGGTCAATTATGACCTGCAAACTCAGGATCGGTAGTAATCGTGAAGTCAATCAGCTCAAGGCGGCTCTGGCACAGAGCTTTCAGTGGCTAAATGAGCGAGGGTACAGCCTGCAAATTAAGAAAGAGAGACTTGGTACCTACAACTACCTGTTGTTAAGTTTACAGGGGCCGGGTAAAGGTTCATTTTTGCGGGAAGAAGATATGATCCATATTTTTAAATACCAGCTGGCAGAGGTTCTGGCCGAAGATATCCTTGATGGTTGGGAAACGGAACTGGTATGGAGAAGGATAGATAAGAAGTACCGGGTGCTGTCAGAGGCTGAAAAGCAGTTACTGTGCGAGAAGGCGGTTGACTTTTTAAAACGGTGTAATGAAAATGAGAGCCTGAACCTTTTGATACGTTTTGGACGCAAGAACAAGATTACGCATCGTATTTTTGACCATCTACACAGCAATGATGTACTTATCCTGGATGGTTTTATCAACTTCTGTTTACAGGATTACCTTACCGAAATAAAATTTGCCGTGGAGCTGGCAGATGAGGAGATAAAAAACGAAAGGGAATATAATGAATTTATTAAATTATTGAGATATTTTGTGGATTCGCAGAGTCCGCGTATTTTCGAAGTACATCTCATGGTTACGGAGTCGGGCTTATTCTATATGTGGGATGGTAATGGTAACCTGTTGGAAGAACAGTTGGTGGAGTACTATCTGGATGATGTATTGGATCAGGATATCAATATTGACGACATTCTGGTCAGTATTTTGATTACTATCGCTCCCCGTCGGATAGTAGTCCATGAAGCGGGTAGCGTTCCAGAGACGGAATCACTTAAAATAGTTAAGAAAGTTTTTGTGGATCGTATTTTTACCTGTGTCGGCTGCGAACGCTGTGACAAAAATCCCCACCTGAAAAACAGTGATTGGTAATCCTTGCCACTTATCCCTCCAAATAATGAGTCCGGGGTTGTCCCCGGACTTATTTAGCACACTCCCCACAAGAATTATTTGGTATTTTTTGGTGTTATCTCTGTCCGTCAACGTATAGCTGTGGTTTCAAATTATTTTCGTAGCAGCAGCATGCAGGTCAGGAACATCCTTGATTTGCATGCTTTATATTGTGGTTGGGCCTGAATTCTGCTATATTTGTAAGGGTATAGAACAAGACTGGTCTTGGACTATGTGCAGAGGTAAGGTTGCAGCAGTTCGGAGCTGTCTTGCCGATGCTTTTATTACAGGTATATATCAGGCTAGGAGGCGCATTGTTCGTGGTAAATATTACACTGAAAGATGGAGGCCGGAAAGAATATCCCTCAGGAACCACTGTTTTAGAGATGGTCCAGTCTTTTGCTCCCGGGTTAGCCAGGAAGGCCGTAGCCGCCCGGTTCAATGATGAACTGGTGGATCTAACCACACCGGTGACTGAAGATGGTAGTTTAGAGATATTGACCTTTGATGACGATGAAGGCCAGGAAGTTTACCGTCATACCAGTACTCACATCATGGCCCAGGCGGTTAAACGGTTGTTTCCTGATGTAAGGTTGGCGATTGGGCCGGCCATCGACAAAGGTTTCTATTACGATTTTGATTCTGCGCAGACCTTTACTCCCGAGGATTTTGTTCGCATTGAAGAGGAAATGCGGGCGATTATAAAGGAAGATTTTCCCGTGGTGCGGGAAGAAGTGAGCCGGGAGGAGGCTCTTCAACTATTCCATAGTCAAGATGAGAGTTATAAGGTTGAATTAATCGAGGCCTTACCCGAGGGGGAAGTTATCAGTCTATACCGGCAGGGTGAGTTCGTCGATCTGTGTGCCGGGCCCCATTTACCGTCTACCGGTAAGGTCAAAGCGGCGAAATTAACCAGTCTGGCCGGGGCCTACTGGCGGGGGGACGAGCGCAACAAGATGCTGCAGCGGATTTATGGTACGTCTTTCCCTAAAAAGGCTATGCTGGATGACTACCTCCACAAGATAGAAGAGGCGAAGAAGCGTGACCATCGTCGGCTGGGCAAGGAGTTGGGACTGTTTATAATCGCGGAAGAGGGTCCCGGGTTTCCTTTCTTTCTACCCCGGGGCATGATTATACGCAATGAGTTGGAGGACCTCTGGCGGAAAGAGCATGTGCGGGCGGGTTATCAGGAGATCAAGACCCCGGTTATTCTTAATCGTTCGTTATGGGAAAGATCGGGTCACTGGGATCATTATCGGGAGAACATGTATTTTACCACCATTGACGAGGATGACTATGCTATCAAGCCCATGAACTGTCCTGGAGGTATCCTGGTTTATAAAGAGCATTTACACAGCTATCGTGAGCTGCCCATTCGGCTGGGGGAACTGGGGTTGGTACACCGGCACGAAAAATCAGGAGTTCTACATGGGTTAATGCGGGTCAGGGCCTTTACCCAGGACGATGCCCATCTTTTTATGCTTCCTTCCCAGATAACCAGCGAGATTAAGGGAGTAATTGACATGGTAGACCGTTTTTATAACCTGTTTGGGTTTAGCTATCATGTGGAACTGTCTACCAGGCCGGAGAATGCTATGGGTTCCGAAGAGGTTTGGGAAACTGCTACCGCTGCCCTGCGGGAGGCCTTGCAGGAAAAGGGCATAGATTACGTAATCAACGAAGGAGATGGGGCTTTCTATGGTCCCAAGATTGACTTTCATTTGCAGGATTCGCTGGATCGTACCTGGCAGTGCGGAACCATTCAACTGGATTTTTTGATGCCGGAAAAATTCGATCTCACTTATGTGGGTGAAGATGGGGAACGCCATCGTCCGGTCATGATTCATCGGGTAATTTATGGCAGCATAGAGAGGTTTATTGGCATCCTTACCGAGCATTTTGCCGGGGCTTTCCCCACCTGGTTGGCTCCGGTGCAGGTTCGCATCATTCCCATTGCGGAACGACATCATGACTATGCTTTCCAGATAGAGAAACAGTTACGGGAAGCAGGGCTACGGGCCGAAAGTGATCTGCGGCGGGAAAAAGTTGGCTATAAGATTCGGGACGGGGAAGTACAACGCATCCCTTACCTGCTGATCACTGGGGATCGAGAAGTAGAGTCGAGTACGGTATCGGTACGCCGGCGCAATCAGGGGGATTTGGGAGCTCAGAGTGTTGAGGAATTCATGGCAGCAATTGGGGAAGAAATCTCTGCTCGCCGCTCAGGTTAGCCTCGGAACCCAGAGCAGGTTAGATTTTCAATGAATTGCTGCGTATCATTAACACAACATTTGCCAAAACATCGTCGGCTTCGTAGTCGCTTCGCCGGGTTACCGCATTCCCATATGGAGTTATTTTTTATCATCTGCGTTATTAGCGGGTATCTGCGGTTTCAAAGTTATAAGCGGCAAATAGTTCTTGACAAAATGGGGGACAGGGATTAGACTAATATTTGGCAAAGTATATAACTATTTTTCTAAGCAGAAGTCCGCTTCTCACCTTACGGCGAAGTAATGCTGTTAAGGTCATTGGTTTTGGTTTCACCGAAAATATGAGGTGGAACATGGTTTTGAGCGAAGCGGGTTGAGTATGCCCGCTTTAGTTTTTTCAGGAGGTGAAATTCTCATTAGCAAGGAGTGGCGAGTCAACGAGGGAATTCGGGTGCGGGAAGTACGGTTGATCGATGAGAATGGAGAACAGATCGGTGTAGTACCAACCCGGGAAGCTCTGCAAAGGGCGGTGGATAAGAATCTGGATCTGGTGGAAGTGGCCCCGGGAGCGAGGCCGCCGGTTTGCCGTTTGATGGATTTTGGCAAGTTCCGTTATGAACAGAGTAAGCGGGATAAGGAAGCGCGGAAGAAACAAAAGGTGATCAATGTTAAGGAAGTTAAGATGCGCCCCAAAATCGATCAGCATGATTTCCTCGTTAAAGCCAGGAACGCTAAACGTTTTCTAGAAAACGGGGATAAAGTAAAGGTTACCATCATGTTTCGGGGACGAGAGATATCCCATGCTCAGTTGGGGCAGAAGTTATGTATGAGGCTGGCGGAAGAAGTAGCTTCACTGGGAGTAATTGAAAAACAACCCAGAGTAGAAGGTAGAAACATGACTATGATCCTGGTTCCTCGGACTAATAGTGTAAATGCTTAGCTACAAGGAGGATTAAACATGCCTAAAATGAAAACTCATCGGGGCGCAGCTAAACGGTTTAAAAAAACCGGAACCGGTAAGATAAAGCGTGCCAAAGCTTATAAGGGTCATTTACTAGGAGGAAAGACTTCTAAGAGAAAAAGAAAACTGCGTAAACCCGGTCTGGTTCACAAAAGTGAAGCTCATAATATTGCTAAACTTATTCCTTACAAGTAAATGACGAGGAGGTTCGGAGTATGTCGAGGGTAAAGGGTGGAGCAGCCGCTCGCAAGAGACATAAGAAAGTACTGAAATTGGCCAAAGGTTATCGGGGCTCGAAGTCCAGACTTTTTAGAGTGGCCAAACAGCAGGTTATGAAGTCGGGCGATTATGCTTATGCCCATCGCAGATTAAAAAAGAGAGATTTTCGCAAGTTGTGGATCGCGCGCATTAATGCGGCGGCCAGAAATAATGGTATTTCTTACAGCCGCATGATGTACGGGTTGAAAACAGCGGGAGTAGGTATAAATCGCAAAGTCCTGGCAGATATAGCCATTAATGACCCGCAGGCCTTTACGGAGTTGGCTGACCTGGCTAAAAGGAATTTGTAATCACCAATCAAGTTGGTAATCTGAGAAAAGTATGGTACTTCGGTGCCGTGCTTTTTTTGGCTATAGGGTAAATTAATCGGGTGAGAAAATGAAGGTCATTACTTCCAAGGATAACCCTTTAATAAAATCTACCCGCCATCTGTTGACCCGTAAAGGGCGTACGGAACAGAGGCGGTTCATCGTCGAAGGTTTGCGCCTGGTCAATGAGGCTATGGAGCGTGCGGAGTTAGTAGATTATGTTCTGGTATCTCAGGGGTATCTGGAGCAGCAGGAACAGTACCCGTCTCTGCCTGATTCCACTCCCTGTTATATCGTCAGTGAACCAGTTATCAAGTCGGTGACTGACACTCGTACTCCATCCGGGGTTATGGCGGTATGTCGTAAGCCGGTTTGGTCGGAAGAAGAGTATATCCAGGGTGACAGCCTGCTTCTGATCCTGGATGATATCCGGGATCCGGGCAACCTGGGGACGATTCTCCGCACGGCCTGGGCGGCAGCGGTTGATGCGGTTTACCTTTTAAAAGGTACTGTTGATGTTTTCAATCCCAAGGTGGTGCGTTCAACCATGGGTGCCATCCTGCACCTGCCTATTTTTGAAACAGTGGAAGCCGATAAGATGGAATATCTATTAGAACAAGGCTACCGTTTTCTCCTGGCTGATCCAGCCGGGCTGCAGCTGTTTTATGATGCCGACTATCGGGGTAAACTGGCCCTGGTACTGGGAGGAGAGACCAGCGGTGTCAGTCCTATGTTTCAGGAAATGGAAGCGGCTCGGATTCGTATCCCTTTGCGCCCGGGGGTGGATTCTCTCAATGCAGCAGTTTCTTGCGGGATTATACTGTATACTGCCTGGCAGCAAAGATTGTAACCGGGTATAGGATATGCTATACTATATCCTACAAGTTCAACCCCTACATTGCAGAAAGGTTGGACCGATATGCGCGATGAAGCCAAATTATTTTGGTCTCTGTTTGAGGCCTCTGGACTAATCATCTATTATCTATGGTATAAGCTGTATGCGAATAGTCTTAAAGGCCGTGAACAGGGGTAGTATCCTGCTGGAATCCGGACAGGGAGGCTGGGCCATCGATTGAGAGCACAGCTCGGGGAAAGGCAGGAGAATTCGCCTGGGAGCCGAGGACTGAAATGATAGTAGGTCTTTTCGGGGTGCCCACCGTTATCGGGCTCGGAGAGAGCGGTGTAGTGGCGCTAAACAGGGTGGTACCGCGGAAGTGAAGCTTTCGTCCCTTTACGGGATTGAAGGCTTTTTTTATTTTATCAATCAGTAAAAGGGGGAGTTTTCTTGCGAGAAAAACTCAAGAACGTTAAGCAAACAGCACAACAGGCTATCACAGAAGCCAGGGACATAGAATCCCTGAAAGAGCTTCAGGTCAAGTTCCTGGGACGTAAAGGTGAGATAACCGGGGTTTTACGCGGCCTTAAGGACTTACCCGGTAACCAGCGGGCCGAGGTAGGAAAGGCTGCTAACTTGTTAAAAAACGAGCTGGAAATAATGGTAGAGGAAAAGCTGGCTCAGTTTAACCAACTGGAATTAGAGCGCCGGTTGCAAAAAGAGCAGATAGATGTAACTTTGCCGGGGCGTCCCTTGAATGCAGGACGCAGGCACCCTCTTAACCTCATAATGAATGAAGTTAAAGAGATATTTACTGGTATGGGGTTCGAGGTCGCCGAAGGTCCCGAGGTGGAGCTTGACTACTATAATTTTGAGGCTTTGAATGTACCTCCGGAACATCCGGCTCGGGATATGCAAGATTCTTTCTATATTACAGATCAGCAGCTGCTTCGTACCCATACTTCGCCGGTACAAGTTAGAACTATGGAGAAAAAAAGACCGCACCTTCCAGTACGGATTATCGTTCCGGGCAAGGTTTATCGGCGGGATGATGATGCCACCCATTCACCGATGTTTCACCAGGTGGAAGGTCTGGTGCTGGATCATCATATAACTTTTGCAGATCTCCGGGGAACCCTGGCGGAGTTTGCCCATGGGGTATTTGGTGATCAGCTGGAGGTCAGGTTCCGGCCCAGCTTCTTCCCTTTTACTGAGCCCAGCGCAGAGATGGATATTTCCTGTGTTATGTGTGGTGGCACTGGGTGCCGGGTCTGTTCCCACACCGGTTGGCTGGAGATATTGGGTGCCGGTATGGTACATCCCCGGGTTCTGGCCGTATCAGGGTATGACCCGGAAGAGGTGACCGGTTTTGCTTTTGGTATGGGTATTGAACGGATAACCATGCTGAAATATGAGGTAAATGACCTGCGGATGTTTTTCGAGAATGACCTGCGTTTTCTGGAGCAGTTCTAAC
>JAAZLJ010000024.1 GCA_012799365.1 Syntrophomonadaceae bacterium
GGAGCATTTCAGCAGTAATTCTTATTCAAGACCTGCTATTTTTTAGCCATATATTCGTTAGTTTTCATTCGCATAGGGGTTTTCGCATTAAATCATCATATATATTATATAACAGTGGCGGCCCCTCGGAATGGATTTCGGGTTTTCCCCCATCAGAGCAACATCATCAGGGGATCAAAGATACGTTAAGAGATAACCCGCTCACTCCCGGACTCCTCGACTGAGGTTTGTCATCCTGCGGGTATCTGCGGTTTCAAAATCGGCAATCGTTTCCGCAAAAATCGTCAGGTTAGAATTATTTTAGCATCGGTTGAAGATGGTTGTCCATACAGGCTATCGGGCGGTGGGGTGTATTTATGCACCGGATGGAAAAATCCTTTTTGGCTGATCCTGCGAGTTTTTGATATACTTTTGACCATGGGAAGCGAAGAATGACGATAACTGGCGGGGACGTCTGACAATATTTACTATGAGGGCTGACGGTGATCCGGCCTCTCATGGTATGAAAAGCGGTGAATTCTGGCAGTGCAGAGAGTAAAGGTCTTGCACGTAATTGGAGGCGGGGAAATCGGGGGGGCAGAGAGACATCTGCTGACCCTGATGGAACTGCTGGATAAGGAGTATTTCACTCCGGAGCTGCTGTGTCTGTGTCGGGGGCCATTTGCGGCTGCCTGCCGGGCCGGGGGCATTACCACGCATGAAATTATCATGCGGCATAAGCTGGATCTGGGAACCGTGGAACCTGTACGGAAACTGATTCGGGAACAGGGCATAGACCTGGTTCATACCCATGGGGCCCGGGCTAACCTGGTGGCACGGATAGCGGCTCAGCAGGAAGGGGTACCGATAGTTACCACTTTCCACAGCGTGCTGCGTTACGACTACCAGTCCCGGTTGGAGGCTTTTATGGCCAGGGTGCTGACCCGGCTCACCAACGGGCTGACTGCCTTTTTCATCGCGGTATCAGGGGCGGTAAAAGAGGATCTGGTGGGTATGGGGGCAGCGGCTGACCGTATACGGGTGATATATAACGGGCTGGACCTCTCTGGTCTGGTTCCGGAAATAGGGCCCGCCGAGGTTCGAGCCCGACTGCAACTGCCACCGGAGGGCCGGGTAGTGGCCACGGTAGGACGCCTGCACCCGGTGAAGGGGCAGGTTTATTTTCTGGAAGCAGCCGCCAGCCTGTCCTCAAGGTTCCGGGATGTGGTGTTTATGATAGTTGGTGAAGGGCAGGAACGGCCGGTGCTGGAGCAGCGCATAAGGGAGTTGGGGCTGACGGATCGGGTGGTGCTGACGGGGTTCTATCCTCATACCAGTGATCTGTATCCGGTAATGAATGTATTCTGCCTGCCGTCTTTGATGGAGGGTATGCCGCTGGTGGTCTTGGAGGCTATGCATTTCGGCGTACCGGTGGTGGCGGCCCGGGTGGGGGGAGTACCGGAGGTAGTGACGGACGGGGAGACGGGACTGCTGGTACCGCCGGAGAACAGCAAGGCCCTGGCGGAGGGTATCACGCGATTGCTGGAGGAGCCGGAGCTGGCAGCGGAGCTGGCGGGGCGAGCCCGGGAACGGGTGGTGGAGTTTACGGTGGAGAGTATGGCCCGGCAGGTGGAGGAGATCTATCGAGAGGTTATCGGCGGTAGATGACTTTAATTTTTGACGCAGAGAACGCGCATTTTGACCATTTTTTTGACGCGGATTTCCTTATTGTTTTCGACGCAGAGAACGCAGATGGACGCAGAATTTTTGGCTAAATTTTTCGACGCTGATTAACGCTGATTTATATGATTTGTTATGATTTTTTAAAAACATTATAATAACGGGATCTGTGAGTGGATAGACGCAGGATACACAGAAAACTTATGAATACGCTGAGTGAAAAACTAGACGCAGAAAGTATTTGACGCTGATTAACGCGCTCCCGAATAAGACCGGCAGTACCTGGAGTTATTTTCGCCGACACTGGTGTACTTCGGCGGGGGTACCTCACTCCCTGTAAGATTTATTTTATGTTTTTAGTTTTTAGTATTATCTATTTTCATCTGCGTCTATTTTTTAATCAATCTGTGTTCATCAGCGTATATCTGCGGTTCCAAAGTTATTTTTCTGGCAGGGTTGATACCTGGGAAGGGATGGGTATGAGGAAGTTAGAAAACGAAGATATTGTTTGTATATCATCGGTGGACTGGGAACCGCTGTGGACGCGAAAACAGCAGGTGATGTCCCGGCTGCCGCGGTCCAACCGCATCCTGTATGTGGAACCGCCCATTTCTCTCCTCTCGCCTTTCAAGGATCCGGCCTGCTGGGTGAAATGGAAGATGTGGCGGCAGGGGCTGCGAAAGTTGAACGAGAACATCTGGCTGCTGTCCCCACCGGTTACTCTGCCTTTGGGCAATATATACCCGGTGATCAACCGCATTAACCAGTGGTTTATAGCCCGGTCGGTGCGCAAGGCTATGCGTAAGCTGGGGTTCCAACAACCCATCCTCTGGACTTACCTGCACAACAGCGCTCACCTGGTGGGCCGATTGGGAGAAAAACTGGTGGTCTATGATTGTGTGGACGAGCATTCGGCCTACCAGGGGTTCAACCCGAAGGCGGTGAAAGCCATGGAACGAAGGCTGCTGGAACAGTCAGACCTGGTTTTTGTAACTGCGCGGGGACTGTATGAAGATAAGCAGGAATGGTGCCGCGAGATTTATCTGTCTCCCAATGCCGCCGATGTAGACCATTTCATGCAGGCGGACAACCCTGCTACACCGCTGGCGGATGAGATGAAGAACCTGCCCGGACCGGTGCTGGGATTCGTGGGGGCCATCAAGGAGTGGATTGACCTGGAGTTGATTCATTTCGTGGCTGCCCGCCGACCGGAATGGACGGTGGTGATGGTGGGGCCGCTGGGGGTAGAGGTGGATATTTCGGCCCTGAAGGCTCTGCCCAATGTACGTTTTCTGGGAGGCAAACCGCGGGAGGAGCTGCCCTGCTACCTGAAGGGGTTTGATGTGTGCTTGAATCCGTTCCGCCAGAGCGAGCTGACCCGGACGGTGAGCCCTTTGAAATTCTACGAGTACCTGGCTTCAGGAAGACCGGTGGCTTCGGTGCCGATGCCGGAAATCATGGAGTTCGGGGATGTGGTGGAGTTTGGGGAAGGAACTGAAGGATTCCTGGCAGCGGTGGAACGGGCACTGGAAGATACTGCCGAGAAGAAGGCGAAACGGCTGGTACGAGCCCGGGAGAATTCTTGGGACAGTAGGGTGGAGTATGTGATGGATAAGGTGGCGGCGAAGATGGCTTCGCCAAGGCAGATGGGTGCAGGTGGACGCTAAATGATTAAATTTTTTTGACGCAGAGAACGCAGATGATCAAAAACAACTCCATATAAGAGTGTGGTAACCCGGCGAAGCGACATACGAAGGCGACGTCGCAGTACACAGCGAAGCTGAGGGCTGTGAAGCGGAGCGAGAAACAGGACGTTTCGAGCACCGAAGGCTGAGTGCATGGACGCCGAA
>JAAZLJ010000120.1 GCA_012799365.1 Syntrophomonadaceae bacterium
AAAAGTAAAAAAAGGAGGGGAAGATTTTGCGCAACAAACTTATAACCATGAAAGATGCCGTTGCGAAATATACCTGGGATGGTATGACCTACGCCCATGGGGCAGCACTGCCGGTAGGTTCTGACTCGATCGCCTTCGGGCGGGAAATGGTCAGACAGGGAAGAAAGGATCTCAACTTGATTTCCAACTGCAACAGCCAGCAGTCTAATCTGTTGGCAGCAGTGGGGGCGGTACGGCGGATTGAAGTCGGGTTCGCCGGGCTGGAGGTATACGGGTTTGCCCAGGGTTTAAGGCGTGCTATTACTTCCGGGAAAACTATATGTGAAGACTTCTCTAACGGTTCCATCCCCCTGAGGTTATTGGGAGGAGCTCTGAACTGGCCGTTTGTTCCGGCTACCATCAATGTTGGTAGTGATGAACAGTGGTGTTCCGCGGACAATCCCGATGAATACCCGGCCAAAAATAAGATGCCTGAGGTAACTGACCCCTTTACCGGGAAGACCTGCTATGCATTTAACGTAATCAAGCCTGATATGGCAGCCATTCATGTAACTATGGCAGATATTTATGGTAATGCCATCATGCTGGGCACGGAGTGGAGCCGTTATGAGCTATCTCGGGCGGCGAAGAAAGTGGTACTCCAGGCGGATTTCATCGTGGATACTGACTGCATCAGGCAGTTCCCGAACCTGGTAAGGATCCCAGCCGAAATTGTTGACGCGGTGGTCTACTGGCCTATGGGTGTATGGCCGCAGTGCTCGGTCGGTGTCTATGACAGTGACGAGGAGCACATGTTCGCTATGAATAAAGCTCTCAGAACCGAAGAAGGAACCGAGGAATACGTTGAAAAGTATGTAACATCTTACCAAACGCGGGAAGAATATCTGGATGTGATCGGCAAGGACAAGGTAGATAAGCTTAATGATAACCCTACTACCTTCTTGATGGATCCTTACCGGAAATGGATTTTAAGTGACGATGAAATCAAGGAACTGGAAGGGAGGTAAATCTTAATGGATTACACCAGACAAGAGTTTATGGCGATTGTAACAGGAAGAGAACTTAAGGATGGCGAACTGGCCATATTTGGCGTAGGTTTGAGTATGTTGGCGGGTTATTTCGCCCAGAAGAACCATGCTCCTGACCTGATGGCATTTACTGAAGGTGGAGTATTTGGTTCCACTCCGGTAGGCGGCCTGCCCTGGGGCATTGAATGTAACCGCATCTCCGCCAACGCTACCAGTTTTACCAATGCCATTGATGCGTTGTGTGTACTGGTTGGTTCCGGGCGCTGTGACGTAGGTATCATTGGTGCGGCCCAGCTGGACAAGTATGGTAACGTTAATACGACCGGTATATGGGCAGAAGATCCGCCATGGAAAGCCGGTCGGTATACCATGCCCAAGAGCCGTCTCAACGGCAGTGGTGGTGCCAATGAAATCGCAGTGGGCTGTAAGAGATACATCATTATGGCCACCCATGAAAAGAGAAGATTTGCCGAAAAAGTAGACTATATTTCTTCTCCGGGCTATATCAACGGCGGTAATGACCGCGAGAAATACGGGTTCCCCGGTGGTGGACCTTCGGCTATTATCACCACCCTGGGTATCATGCGTCCCGACCCGGTGACCAAGGAGTTCTATCTGGAATCTTATTTCCCGTATACGACTATCGATGAAGTTAAGGAAAATACCGGCTGGGACCTTAAGGTTTCACCGGACGTCAAGGTCGTACCAGAACCTACGGCTGAGGAACTTAAGAATCTGCGTGAAGTGGATGTGACCGGGTCCTTGCGTAAGAAATAGCATTGGATTCCACCGTTCCCCCCCCGATGTATTTAGCGAGATCAAGGGTCAGCCAGGAATAAAGGGCTGACCGGCATCTCGGGGGGGCCCCTTCGGGGGCGATGCTTTAATTACTATACCACTGGAAAGGGGGGTGTCTTGATGAGCGAAGTGAAGAGTATAACTCAGGCCATGATCAAGAAAACTCTATCTTATCGTTACGTTATTTACGCCGTAGTGGCACTGGCTTACTTTTTCGTGTATTTTCACCGCACTTCTACCGCAGTTATGGCCCCGGAGCTGGTCAGTGCTTTCAATATAGCTCCTACCGCTCTGGGCTTGTTTGGTTCTATGTACTTCTATGCTTATGCCCTGGGTCAACTGCCTGCCGGGATACTGGCAGACCGCTGGGGTGCCAGGAAAACCATGTCTTTATTCGTATTGATAGCTGGTCTTGGTGCTCTGCTGTTTGGCATGGCGGGAAGTTTTAATACTGCATTGGTAGGACGCTTCATGGTAGGATTAGGAGTTGGCTTTGTATATGTTCCGGCTATGAGAATTCTGGCCGATTGGTTCAAAAAGAACGAATTTGCCACTTACTCCGGTTTATTACTGGCGGTTGGTAATTTGGGCTCTTTGGCCGCGGCGGCTCCGTTAGTAGCCTTGATGGCCGTTATTGGCTGGAGAAGTTCTATGAACATTGTGGGAATAGTTTCGATAGCCATCGCTATCCTGGCCTATATCCTGATTCGGAATAAGCCCGAAGAGGTAGGTGGTGCCAGTATAGCTGCCATAGAAGGCGACGAACCAGTAAAAGCAAGTGCTCCCACCATTGGAATTGGTGAAAGTCTGGGCATGATATCAAGGAACTACAACTTCTGGACCATTACCGTGATGTTTTTCATCATGTATGGAACTATTATGGGCTTTCAGGGCCTGTGGGCAGGACCTTACCTGGCCAACGTTTATGGCCTGGGTGAAGCAGAAGTAGGTAAACTCTTGATGCTGATTCCGCTGGGGATGATTTTTGGTTGTCCTCTGTCAGGGGTGATATCTGATAAGGTTCTGAAGAGCAGAAAGAAGGTCGTGTTCTGGGGTGCTATATTCTATCTGCTGGCCTGGATTCCATTGATATGGAAGATTGACAGCATGTCACTCGGATTCCTTTCCTTCTTGTTGTTCGTAT
>JAAZLJ010000121.1 GCA_012799365.1 Syntrophomonadaceae bacterium
GACACATTATGGCCAGAAAAACAATCAGTCCCACCGCTAACTGCATATTCTCTCCCCCTATCCTGCAAACAGTGATACTTTCTCCCCTGCATGAGCAGATAATTGCCGAAACATCGCCGGCTTCGTATATCGCTTCGCCGGGTTACCACACTCCCGTATAGAGTTATTTTTTATCTGCGTCCGTCTGCGTTCTCTGCGTCAAAAATAATTAAAGGAACTCAGCGTAAATCATAATAATCTGCGTCCTCTGCGTCTAATTCTTCACTCAGCCTATTCTGCGTCTGCCTTTTATTCTACGGCTCGAAGATTCCCGCGGGCAAAACGATACCGCTGGTAATCAACTGATCCAGGCACTTGGGACGGATACCAGTAGCACGATGGCGGCCCAGGATATTTCCCTTGCTGTCCACCCCGGTCTGCTCGAATATAAAGATATCCTGCAGCACCACCACCTCACCCTCCATCCCCAGCACCTCGGTTATATGAGTAATCTTACGGCTGCCGTCTTTCAACCGACTCTGGTGTACGATAAGATCCAGAGCCGATGAAATCTGCTCTCGTATGGCCCTGATGGGCAGATCCATTCCCGCCATCAACACCATGGTCTCCATACGGGAAATCATATCCCGGGGCGAGTTGGAGTGACCGGTGGTCAGAGAACCATCATGCCCGGTATTCATGGCCTGCAGCATATCCAGGGCCTCCCCACCACGTACCTCACCCACTACGATACGGTCGGGACGCATACGTAATGAGTTGCGCACCAGATCGCGGATAGCTATAGCACCTCTACCCTCGATATTGGGGGGCCTGGTCTCCAGCGAAACCACGTGCTCCTGATCCAGCTTCAGCTCAGCCGCATCCTCAATAGTTATTATGCGCTCGCCTGTCGGTATAAAAGAAGAAAGTACATTAAGAGTACTGGTTTTACCGGCTCCGGTACCCCCGGATACCACGATATTCATACGACCCTTGACCGCAGCTTCTAAAAACCTGGCCATTGCCGGGCTGAGACTGCCGAAGCGAACCAGATCATCTATCCCCAACAGATCGGCAGCAAACTTACGAATAGTAATTGTCGGCCCGTTCAAAGCCAGGGGAGGAATAATAGCATTGACCCGGGAGCCGTCAGGAAGCCGAGCATCTACCATAGGCATACTCTCATCCACCCGGCGCCCCAGGGGCGAGATTATCTTCTCGATGACATTCAGGACATGATCATCGTCCCGAAATACCACCGGGACCATCTCGATCTTGCCTTTTCTCTCCACGTAGACCTGAGAAGGGCCGTTTACCATCACTTCCGACACGTCCTCATCGTTCAAAAGCGGGGAAATTGGCCCATAACCCAGAACCTCATCGATAACCCGAGTGATGATTTTATCCCGTTCACCCCGCAGGATAACCGCGGTTTCTTTATCCAGCACCGTCTCGGCAATCTTCCGTATTTCCTGCCGGATACGTTCTGCATTCTCCTGCCCTTCTTCACCCTGTAACTTCAGGAACTCGGTGTCCATCTCTTTTATGACTTCCCGGTGTATAGTATGGATAGTATCTTGATACGGATCCTTCTGGCTTACTTTCGCATCCGTGACCACCTTTATTTCCGTTTTCTCCGCTTCCAACCTTTTTAAAAGGGACATCCATCTTCCCTCCCCGAATCAACTTTTAGAGTAGACGTCCATGTCGATCATATCGATACAACTGGCAAATGAAAATAGTATATTATTCGGATAGTATTAACCGGCTCACTCCGCTTCACAGACCTCAGCTTCGCTATGTACTGCAACGCCGCCTGCACTTGCCAAAACATCGTTGGCTTCGGTCGGCGCTCAGGCTCCGCCTTCGATTCCGCCGACACTTGCCGAAACATCGTCGGCTTCGTAGGTCGCTATGCCGGGTTACCACACTCCCGATAAGGATGGTTTTGTACGTCAGCGGTTTCATTATATTCTGCGTTAATCTGTATTCTCTGCGTCTAATTTTTGATTCATCTGCGTACA
>JAAZLJ010000001.1 GCA_012799365.1 Syntrophomonadaceae bacterium
CCAGAACATTACGCAGCTGGCGCACATTGCCTGGCCAGTCGTAACCTATCAGAGCTTTCAAGGCCCTGGGGTCTATGCCCCGTACCTGTAATCCATATTCGCAACTCAGTTCCATTATAAATCTATTCACCAGACCGGGGATATCCTCTTTTCTTTCCCGTAAGGGAGGAAGCACGAAATTAATTACATTTAACCGGTAGAACAGATCCTCACGGGACTCACCCTCTTCCACCAGACGGGCTAATTCTCGATTAGTAGCAGCGATAATCCGCACATCCACCTCCACCGGCTCGGTTCCTCCCACCCGATAAAACTTACCTTCTTGAATCACCCGCAGCAGTTTGGCCTGCATATCCAGAGATAGCTCCCCAATTTCGTCCAAAAACAAGGTGCCCTCATCAGCCAGTTCGAACTTGCCCGGTTTGCCATCTTTTCTGGCCCCGGTAAAAGTTCCCGGAGCATAGCCAAACATTTCACTTTCAAAAAGGCTTTCCGGCACCGCACTACAGTTTATTTCTACAAAAGGCTGGTGGTTACGCCGACTATGGCGATAGACGACATCAGCCAGAACTTCCTTGCCGGTACCACTTTCCCCCTGAATTAAAACCGTAGCTTCGGTGGCGGCCACCTTTTTAGCTTTTTCCAATATACGCTTGGTATATTGATGCACCGTATAGAAAGGTTCTTCTTCCCCACCGCTTACTCTTCGTTCCAGCCTTTTAACTCGGCCCGTGGTTTCTTCCAATTGATCGAGGTAAGACTTGACCAGGGTCATGTCCTGGGTGGTACATACTGCTCCAATAATTTCCTCATCCTCGGTTACTACCGGCACCATATTGTGAACCACCAACCAGTCCCCCAGCTCACATACCAGATTACGCTGTGGTTTACCGGTATAGATTATGTTAAGTAATGCATCATCGGGAAAGAACTCGGCCAGGGGCTTGCCCACTATTTCGCTCTCCTTGATCTGGAACAGTTTTTCGGCTCCCCTATTCCAGAAAGACACTATACCAGAGCAATCAATCACCCTGATGGCCTCGGCTATGTTCTCCATTACCGCATACATATGGTGTCCCATAGTTTCCAGCTTACCGGCAAACCCATTGCATACATCCTTGGCCGTAAGCAGCCCCAGCACATCACCGCCAGGAGCCACCACCGGCAAACGCCCGATCTTGTACCAACGCATGACATCACGGGCCCGAGCCAGTTCTTCATCCCAGCCGGTAGTAATGATGTCCCTCTGACAGACCTCCCTGATGGGCAGTGACGGAGAAACCCCATTGGATAAAGAACGCATCAAGCTTTCCTTGGTAACCAGCCCGTGCAATCGTTTCCTGTCATCCAGCACCAGCACTTCTTCCCAGTGATTTTGTAGAAGAACATTAACCGCTTCTTCCAGAGTAGTATCAGGCAACACCGCTCCATATTCTGAGGTCATGGCTTCTCCTACCCGGATATTAGTGATTTGCATATTAGCCACCCCCAACTCTCCCCCCTCTATCATCCGATAGTCAAGCACTTGACCCTCCTCGGGGCCAGCCCACGAGGTTCGCAAGCAGACTAATTATTTATCCAACCGGTTGACATTTTTGATTGTTTGTGAAAACATTCTCTAATGGGACCATATCACATAATCTAATTCCCCGTCAATTGCTTCCAGCTAATATAACCACAGGGTATGTCTGGCAGTAGTTATCGGTATAGAGCAAAATAACCGGCGATATAGCTGCCGGTTATTACAGATTGGTCTTAACGTACTCGCGGGCCTGGACGGTAACATATTTGTTTACCTCTTGAATCAATCGTCGTTCCAAGAAACCGCTGGTTTTGGGATATTTGATTTCATTGACCACGGGGAGTAAAAGCTTCTGGGTGCGCCTTACTTCCTCACGAATACCCTCTACGATCTCATCGTTGTTTTCCAGGGCATACAGCTTCGAAAGATGGTTCAAGACTTCATCCGAATTATTGCGAACAGCCACCACTGCCGCCTGCTCCAGCAAACTGTGTTTATCCAGATCCAGAGTCAAAAACTCACGTATGATCTTCAGTCTCTGACGCTGGGATTTGGTCAATAACAGCCTTTCTGAAGTGCGTTTTTTCCGGCTTTCCAATGAAAGCACCTGGGTAAGTATATCCCGGTAAAAAGCCTTAACCATCTCTGCCGACATCCTATCCCCCCCTCTTTCACTCTCCCTTATTATCAGTATTCGTTATCGAAGGATAATTTCCTCTATGTTTCACTGCATCATCAGAATGTTTTTCAGTCGGTATAGTGCCTCCCCTTCCTCGAATTATGTGGCACTGAAACCGCCATCAGCGGGCAGGTTAACTCCATTAACAAAAGAAGCCGCATCACTGGCCAGGAAAAGAGCACAATCTGCTATCTCCCCCACTTCACCGTCTCTACCCAGGGGTACAGCTTTGGTGAATTTCCCTACAATAGGAACATCCACTTCGGTCATTTTGGTAGCAATCACCCCCGGGTTGATAGCATTTACTCTGATTCCTGCCGGGCCCAGTTCAGCCGCCAATGCCCTGGTCAG
>JAAZLJ010000246.1 GCA_012799365.1 Syntrophomonadaceae bacterium
ACTCGATCAACAGACAAAAGAGCTAGTGGAGCTGCATGGGCAAAGACATGATCTTCTTAATGAGCTGACCTTAGCTTTGATGTATATGCAATCTGGAGATATGGAAAAAGGTGAACAGTGTTTGCGTTATGCTGCTTCCCATGTATCCAATACCGTATCCGAACAAGGTTTGCCTGAAGATGCTTGGATGGCGATGGTTAATCTGAAACAGAAAGAGGCCGTTGCGCGAGGTATCACCTTTCACGTACATCTCTCTTATGCTACATTGGAAGACCCTGCAGAATCACACCTTCTAGCCAGGCTGCTAGGCAACCTTTTAGATAATGCTCTAGAGGCCGCTGCCGATAGCTCTAAACCCTTTGTCGCGGTAGCTTGCCGACACGGAGAGGGTTACCGCAAGCTTGTTATCGGCAACAACGGGGCAACCATTTCACCGGAGCTTATCCAGCAAGTAAGACAGCCAGGGTTTTCCACCAAGGGTGGGAACCGAGGCTATGGTTTGGCAATTTGCCAGAGTTTAGCCTACCAAATGGGTGGCTATCTAGAGATTAAGAGTAATCCACGGACAGAGTGGACAGAAGTGAGTATTGTTATGCCAAACCCAGATAAAGCAACCTTCGCACCTAAAGAAGGCTAATCGGATTAGTCCGGTTAGCTGCCAATCCGACAAAGACACACATTGACTACAAACCCCTAAGTCCTTTTGATTTTGCTTTGGCTATCTAGCCTCTCAACTAAGTCTTACATCAAGGTTTTGTCCTATACGCCTTTTTCTAGAAGGAGTTGTGTTGGAAATGTAGAAATGTATTACTCGAAGATGGAACGGCGTTCCATTCAATGGAACACGGATGCAGGGACTGATTTTATGCGGGTAGTAGATAAAATTTTCGCTATCATCGAAGAACTGTCCAGGGGTAACCTGGGTGTCTCCGAGTTGTCCCGGTTAACGGGTTTAAGCAAGAGTACTGTCCATAACAACTTAAGTGGACTAGTTGATTTGGGCTATGTATCAAAGGATTCTAGAGGTCGCTACCAGTTAACCTATCGTTTTGTCAGCTTGTCACAGCGATTCTTAGCCCAGGTTCGTGATGTGGAAGTCGTAAGGCCCATCATTAAGGAGCTTTCAGAGGAGACCCAAGCAACGGTTCATTTTGGTGTATTAGATAGAGACTGCATCGTCTATGTTGAGAAGGTCGATAGCCCCAGACCCGTAAGGATGGCTTCATATATCGGCAAACGTATTCCTTTGCATTGTACTGCACTAGGTAAAGCTGCTCTGGCATTTCTTCCTCCTGATGAAGCAAGCAAGATTCTAGACAAGTGTGATATGCAGGAGCGGACGTCTAACACAATAACTGAACGGGAAGAGCTTGTTCGTCAATTAGAGGAAATTAGGAAAGTCGGATACGCCGTAGATAATGAAGAAAACGAGGAAGGAATTCGGTGTATAGCGGCACCGGTATTTGGATATGAAGGTGTATCTATAGCGGCTGTAAGCATATCTGATCTGCTATTTCACTATAAGGATAATGATATTGCCAAAAAGGCAGAGCAAGTCATGAAGGCAGCATCCAGGATTTCAGAAGGGCTCGGTGTCAGGAATCCCTAGTCTTTCTATCAGGGTATACTTTTGAGCGAGGCGCTCCATGCAATGATTCTCCGCTTCTTAAG
>JAAZLJ010000122.1 GCA_012799365.1 Syntrophomonadaceae bacterium
AAGCAGGTAAGTAAAAGGGCCAGGATCTGAACGCGGGAGGGAGAAAGATGGAGAGGGAATTAGCTCTCGAATTTGTTCGAGTGACGGAGGCGGCAGCACTGGCTGCTGCTCGTTGGATGGGACGAGGCGATAAGGAAGCGGCGGATGATGCGGCTGTAGGAGCCATGAGAGCTGTTTTTGACACCGTACAGATAGATGGGGTGGTAGTCATCGGTGAGGGCGAGATGGATGAAGCTCCAATGTTGT
The DNA here is from genome assembly GCA_012799365.1 of Syntrophomonadaceae bacterium. GTDB lineage: Bacteria > Bacillota > Syntrophomonadia > Syntrophomonadales > Syntrophothermaceae > JAAZLJ01. The sequence goes on from JAAZLJ010000122.1 coordinate 247, forward strand.
ATATCGGAGAAAGAGTCGGTGCCGGGGTTCCTCCGCGAGTGGATGTGGCTGTGGATCCGTTGGAGGGTACCAATATAGTGGCTAAGGGCTCGACCGGGGCTATCGCCGTGTTGGCGGCTGCACCGCGGGCTACCCTGTTACATGCCCCGGATATGTATATGGACAAAATTGCGGTAGGGCCGGAATGTAAAGGTAGGGTGAGCCTGGATGCCTCGGTTAAAGAGAATCTCAAGGAGGTAGCCCGGGTTCTGGATCGACTGTTATGTGAATTAACAGTTGTGGTTCTGGATCGACCTCGACACCAGGAATTAATTGAGGAGATACGCCGGGTGGGGGCCAGAATTAAGCTTATATCGGACGGAGATGTTTCGCCAGCCGTGGCAGCTGCCTATCCGGATTCCGGAGTTGATATCCTTATGGGTATAGGGGGGGCGCCAGAGGGTGTTATCTCGGCGGCAGCACTTCGATGCCTGGGTGGAGACTTTCAGGGACGGCTCTGGCCTACCGATGAGGAAGAGGTGCAGAGAGCCCACCAAATGGGGATAACCGATCTAGATCACTTATATACTTTGGATGAGCTGGCCCAATCAGATGATGTGATTTTTGCCGCTACCGGGATTACAGATGGAGATCTGTTGAAAGGGGTCCGATATGGAGCTCGTAGGGCCAAGACCTACAGTCTGGTAATGCGGGGTGTAACGGGAACTGTGCGGTATATAGAAGCATATCATCAACTGGACAGGAAACCGTTATTTAGAGATAATAGGATTAAGCTGTACCAAGGAGAGATTCGTAACCATAAAGATTAAAGGCAAGATAAGACAACATCTTTTTACCTTACTTGCGAAGGACGATGTTCCTCTACGTGTGGCCGTGGGCTTTGCCCTCGGCTCCTGCGTTAATTTTTTTCCTACCCTGGGATTTGGGTTTCCTCTGGCTATTGCGATCGCTTTCATTTCTCGTACCAGCGTAGCAGCATCTCTGGTTGGAGAAACAGTGTGCAAGCCGCTATTACCCCTTTTTTATTACCTGAATCTTTGTATAGGGAATCTGTTCTTCAATTTGCCAGTCCCAGCCTGGGATATGCAAGTTATCAAACAAATGGCCACTGATCTTGCATTTTGGAGTGCCTATGCCCGGGCGTTCATGTACGGAGCTTTCGTAAATACGCTTATATTAGGGTCTATTTTAAGTGGGGTTTTTTACTTGCTGCTGAAAAAATACCGTTGTCGTTGGATACAATGGTTGGCCACCAGAGAGGAGGAAATCGGTTGAATATTGCCGATTTAGAAGAAAGAACTATGACCGAGTTGTACCAGATTGCACGGGAGCAAAATCTGGTAGGCTATTCCCGTTTACGAAAAAAGGAACTAGTATTTGAAATAATGAAGAAACTTACCCAATCGGATCAGCTGTTGAACGCATCTGGAGTTCTGGAGATATTACCTGATGGCTACGGTTTTCTGCGTCCATTCACCTACGTTCCCAGCCAGGATGATATATATGTCTCTCCTTCCCAGATCCGTAAGTTTGATTTACGGACCGGTGACCGGGTGGGAGGTCAGGTCCGACCTCCCAAAGACAATGAACGCTTTTTTGCGCTGCTCAAGGTAGAACATGTTAATAATTTCCCGGCCGAGGATTCCCCGAAAAGATTATATTTTGACGCACTAACCCCACTCTATCCCCTGGAAAAATTTAATCTGGAGACTACTTCAGAAGAAATATCCACCCGTATAATTGACCTGGTATCCCCCATTGGCAAAGGTCAGAGAGGCTTAATCGTAGCCCCTCCCAAAGCGGGAAAAACCGTGTTATTAAAAAAGGTAGCCAATGGCATTATTACCAACCACCCTGAAGCCATCGTATTTATTTTACTTATCGATGAGCGGCCGGAGGAAGTTACGGATATGCAGCGCTCAGTCAATGCTGAGGTGGTAGCTTCTACTTTTGATGAACCGCCGGAGAACCATGTAAAGGTGGCGGAAATGGTGTTGGAAAGAGCCAAGCGCCTGGTTGAGCATCAACAGGATGTGGTCATTCTCCTGGATAGCTTGACCCGTCTGGCTCGGGCCCATAACCTGGTAATACCCTCCAGCGGCAGGACTTTGTCCGGGGGAATTGATCCGGCATCTCTACACAAGCCCAAGAGATTTTTTGGAGCGGCGCGTAAAGTTGAGGAAGGCGGCAGCCTTACTATCCTGGCTACGGCGCTTATAGAAACTGGTTCGCGTATGGATGAAGTCATTTTTGAAGAATTCAAGGGTACCGGAAATATGGAGCTGGTCCTGGATCGTAGGCTGGCAGAACGCAGGATGTTTCCGGCCATAGATTTGAAACGTTCAGGCACCCGCAAAGAGGAACTGCTGCTGAGTGATGAGGAATTAGAGCTGATGTGGCATCTCCGTCGCATTTTTGGCAACTATCAGACGATGGAAGTCATGGAAATGATGAGCGATGCACTTAAAAAGACCAGATCAAATCAGGATTTGTTAAGAGCGGCACCCATGATATTGGCACAATAGAATAAGTCCGAGGGACAGTCCCTCGGACTTATTTCATCTGCGGTTTCGAAACTATCCCCATACCGGGTATAAACGCATACAAGATGGAAAGAATAAGGGTTGATCCCTTATTTTTTTTATTGAGGTGGAATAATGTTTAAGAAAACCTTGTGTATGCTGATTACCCTGACGGTGCTGGTAAGCCTGATGCCGGGTGAGGCTATGGGCTGGCTGACCGAAGATGATTTTGTGCCCTGTAGTACCACGGGAGGAATGGTGACTGATAATAGGGTAAAGTTGCATCGGGTAGCTCGGGGGGAAAATCTGTGGCAAATAGCGCGTGATCACTGTATTGATGTAGAAACCCTGATGGTTATGAATAACCTGTCTGGAGAATGTACTATACTGGAGGGACAACTTCTCGAGGTTCCTTTTCAGCGTTCTCGGGTACACCGGGTCCGGGAAGGAGAGACGGTATGGCGTATAGCACGCATGTACCAGGCTGATGTGAGTGATATATTGAAAGCCAACAATATCCGCTCACCGGAGCGTTTACGAGTAGGTCAGGCACTTAATATTCCTGCCGACAGCGACTCTAAAAGTCAGGTAGTATTGATGGAACCACCGTCACGCGGACTTTTTACTCCAGGTTTTAGTTGGCCTTTGTTAGGAGCTATTACTTCTGCCTATGGATGGAGAAAATCCGGCTACCACCATGGAGTAGACATTGCGGCCAGGCAGGGGACACAGATAAGGGCGGCGGGTTCAGGTAAGGTGACATTTGCCGGGTACAAACCGATATATGGAAGAACCGTGATCCTGGAACATCCGGATGGTAAAAAAACACTCTATGCTCATGCCGCAGCTTTGAAAGTGAAGATGGGTGAGCAGGTGAAACGAGGACAGACTATTGCCACTGTGGGAAGCTCGGGACGCAGCACTGGGCCGCACTTGCATTTTGAAGTGTATGTGAACGGCAAGACAACGAATCCCATAAATTATCTGAACCGATAGTATGAAAGC
>JAAZLJ010000123.1 GCA_012799365.1 Syntrophomonadaceae bacterium
AGCCAAGCTGGGATTGGATCCTACGGCCCCCGATATTCACCTGGGGCATACTGTGGTGCTCAATAAATTGCGTCAGTTTCAGGATCTGGGGCATGAGGTTCACCTCATCATTGGTGATTTTACCGGACGCATCGGAGACCCCAGCGGGAGGTCGGAGACGCGCAGGCAGCTGACCGAGGAGGAGGTCATAGCCAATGCCAGGACCTATGAAACCCAGATATTTAAGGTTCTCAGGCGGGACAGGACGGAGATTCATTTTAACAGTGCCTGGTTGTCTTCTATGAGGCTGCCGGACGTTATCAACCTGGCGGCCAAATATACGGTGGCTCGTATGATGGAAAGGGATGATTTTTCTCAGCGTTTTAAAGAAGGATTCCCCATCAGCATTCATGAATTTTTTTATCCTCTGATGCAGGGCTATGATTCAGTAGTACTGAAGGCCGATGTGGAACTGGGGGGAACCGATCAGAAGTTTAATCTGCTGGTGGGAAGAAATCTGCAGCGGGAATACGGGCAGGAACCTCAGGTGGCCATGACCATGCCTATTTTAGAGGGCACGGACGGGGTGCAAAAGATGAGCAAAAGCCTGGGGAATTACATCGGCATCACCGAGGACGCCAGCGAGATGTATGGTAAAACCATGTCAATACCCGATGAGCTGATTATAAGGTACTTCGAACTGTTGACCAGGGTGCCGATGGAAGAGATCAGGGCCATGGAAGAGGGCATGAAATCTGGGAAACTGAATCCCCGGGATGTCAAGATGCGTTTAGCCCGTCAGATTATTGTTATGTACCATGATGAGGGTGAAGCGCGTAAAGCGGAAGCGGGATTCAAGCGTGTGTTCCAGCAGGGGGAAATACCCGAGGATATGGAGGAATTCGAACTGAGTCAGGAGCCCATCTGGCTCCCGAAATTGCTGGTGGAAGCTGGATTGGTCAAGTCGACCAGTGAGGGTAAAAGAATGATTAAACAGGGAGCGGTTAAGATCGACGGGGAGCGGATAGAAGACGACACCGTTGACGTAGTTTGCCAGGATGGTCAGGTCATACAGGTGGGCAAACGCAGATTCGTCCGCATTAAAAGCGAGTAGCCTGCTGCGGCTCGAAACATCGTCGGCTTCGCAGGTCGCCGGGTTACCACACTCCCTTTCAGAGTTATCTTTATATCTTCAGCGTTTTCATAATATTCTGTGTCCATCAGCGTATATCTGCGGTTTCAATTTTCAAGCAGAATCAACTAATATTTACGGTGAAACAGTATTCACCTTCTGTATACATTCTTCATATATTAATGTATGCAGGAGGTGAATTAGTTTGTATGGGAGGAGACGGGCCCGGCGCCGTGTGGCGGTCGTAATACTGGTAGTCCTAGTTTCCTTCATAATTATAGTAGATATAAACATAAGACCGGCCTTGATGGATATAGCCCGCTCCCGAGCGCAGTTGGAAGGCGTAGAGAGCATCAACCGTGCAGTGAATAATAGACTGGTGAGTGAGGTGGAATATCGGGATCTGGTCTACGTACACAAAGATAATCGCGGCCGTATTGTTATGGTTCAACCCAATACAGTGAAAATTAATCAACTGACGGCCAGGACCATGCTGGAGGTAAAAGACGTCCTGGAGGATTTAAACTCCAGTTCATTTGAGATTCCCCTGGGGCAAGCATTTGGTTTCACGACTCTAGCCGGCTATGGGCCCAGGATCAAAGTTAAGATAATGACCACGGGTACGGTTAATGTCAGCGTTATTGATAAGTTTGAAGGGGCAGGAATTAACCAGACCAGGCATTTGATTTATCTACAGATTTCTAGTAAAATGAGGATAGCCATTCCCTTTATGGATGAGGATATCAACGTTGATACGACATTGCCGATTGCAGAAACCATCATCGTGGGAGATGTTCCCGAGTTCTATGTAGGCTTGGATTCATCACAACAGCCACTACCATTGGCGATTTCACCACGACCGTAGGTCGTTGCAAGAAATTTAATAAATAACCTTGACATCCTCAACTACGGATGGTAATATAATTCTTGCGCGCAACAAGCGCGGCAGTTCTTAGAAAACTGAACAGCGGAACCTGGTGAGCAGAGGGCTTTTTAAGAAAAGCCCGTCAATCTGGTCACGAGAGACAGCTAAAGAT
>JAAZLJ010000124.1 GCA_012799365.1 Syntrophomonadaceae bacterium
CGGGGATTTGGGGTGGTAGCGCAAGAAATTCGTAAACTTTCCGATGAATCCAAGCAAACTGCAGACAGTATTCGCAACCTGGTCGGACAGATTGAAAACAAGATTGTGGAAACCACCGCTAACTCTGATGCAACTCTTAAGGCCAGTGAAGACCAGGCAGCAGCAACCGAGCAGATCACGGCAGCAATAGAGGAAATGACCAGCTTGGCCGAAGAACTGGATCGGGTGGCCAAAGATTTATAGCCAGAAGAAAGGAACCTGTACCTCAGAATACACCTTTGGTACAGGTTCCTGATTAATGGCAACGACTCTCACTCAGTTAATCTCCTCTGAAGGTTCTTTTGTCTTCTCAGTGTATTCTGCGTCCATTTTTATTTAATCAGCGTCCATCTGCAGTTCCTTTTCAGACTCGGTTTCGCTGTGTACTACTACGTTGCCTTCGGTCGACCTTCAGGCTTTGCCTCCATTCCGCCGACACTTGCTAAAACATCGTCGGCTTCATCAGGTCGCTTCACCGGGTTACCACACTCTCTTTCCGAGTTATTTTATGTTTTTAGTATTATCTGTGCCTATCTGCGTGTATCTGCAGTTTCATGGTATTTTCACGGCATCAGGCCAGGGAATACTGGATTATCTCCCCGCTGCGATCTGCCTTCACCAACCCTTTCCGCTCCAGGTAACGAAGATGGGACAGTGCCTCTCCATTAGCAAACCATTTCTGCGGCAGGGGAAACTCATGCCAGTGCTTATAGCTCAGATCCCAGTCCAACTGGGAAGCTACCTCATAAGCATTCCGAGGCCCCTGTTCCAGCACCGACATTATCGCCTGCGCTCTCCTTTGATGATGAAGCTTGAGCTGGTCAATCCTTTCCTGGTAGTTGGTAAAGGATTGGCGATGAGCAGGCAGTACCAACTGCACATCCAGATGATAGATTTTATCCAAACTGTCCAGGAAGTCCTGCAGAGGATTCCCCTCAGCCGCCCACATCGATATATTAGGAGTTATCTTACCCAGCAGATGGTCCCCTGCTATGAAAAGCTTACGCCGCTCTTCATAAAGACAGAGATGCCCCCCGGTATGTCCGGGAGTAGCCACACATTGAAACTGATAATCCCCGACGTTAATCGTGTCCCCTTCCTTAACGATGGTAAAATTAACCGGTACCCGATTGCCATACTTGAACCCTGGATGCTGCTGTACGGCCTTTTCGGCCCCGGGAAAACCATTGATGGTGGCATAGACCGGCATATCATTAAAAATATCAGTATGATTAATTAAATCAGCGTCAACCTGGCTGCAGTAAACTCGTGATGAACTGGTGGCCAGGTGGGAAATTAACCCGGAGTGATCCGCATGCATATGGGTTATGAACAGGTCGGTAACGGCCAGGTCTATCTCTAGTTCACGCAGCCCGGCATCTATGACTTCCCGGCACTCCTTCCGATTCATTCCAGTATCAATGATAAGATTTCGTTCCCCGCCCTTGATAACATAAGAATTAACCGCTCGTAAAGGATTCCCGGGCAGGGGGATCTCTAATTGATAGAGGTTGGGCTGAATAGCTTGCATCACTAACTCCCCCCCTTCCCGTCAGTTCCCTGCAGTTTCCGTCTTACACTTCTGATCAACAGCATTTCCGAACTTAGCATGGTGTCTCGAGAATAGTAAGCCATCCCCCCACGGATAAAGCGATGGTACAGTTCCTGAGCCAGTTCGTCATCGCTTGCTCCCTGATTCAGTCTGTCGGCTATAAAAGCAAAGGCCTGTTCCGTCGCCTCCAGAGTACGACGGTAAAACTCCTCTACTTTCTGCCCCTCAGGTATGACTCCATGAGCTACCCCCACCGCTTGTGTGGGGTAAGTCATCAACCTCTGCAGGGTTTCCACATAAAGGTCGTAGTCCTGAAAAAACACCGGGGAGATCAGATCCTCGTCTACCGGATAACCGGCGGCATCAGAGGTAAACATCATCCCTTCCTTTTCATAGTAAAGGGCGATGGAACAAGGAGTGTGTCCCGGGGCCTCCAGGATTTCCAGCCTTACACCCGGCTCAATTTCCAGAGCATCCCCTTCATCCACTACCAGTTCGACATCCAGAGTCTCTACCTGTGGTTTTGGTTCCTCCTTCAGGAACCCGGCCCGAACATAGGCCCGAGAAACCTCGCGGTCGTTGGCAAACATCGCCTTCACTATCTTCTCCCGGCTCATTATTTTGTCAGCCGTGGCACTGGCCACCACCCGAGCCTCCGGAAACAACTGCTTCAGCAGCGGAATTCCACATACATGATCAAAATGAGAATGCGGCGCCACCAAGTACTTGATTCGGGGTTTATCGGCCAGCTCTTCCCATTGGCGGGCAAAAATAGCCGCCCCGGCCATGGTGCCGCATTCCACCACGGCCGCCTCCTTTTTTCCCACTACATAGTAGTTGAAAAACCCGTTACCCAGCACCATCACATCATCTGCCAATTTTCTCAATGCCCCTCCTCCTTCCTCCCGAGTCAAACTCCCTCTCCATAATATGGTTTATCTTACCTCCAATATACCATACCACGGCTTTATATATAACGGGTATAAACCTCCGGGGAGAGAATTAGAAGAAGAACTTTTCGGCCTGGCTGGTCCGCCCTAATTAAGCAGTCGTCTTGACAAAGTACTTCCTGCGCCAGTAGAGAGCCACATTTACCAATCCCACCATCACCGGAACCTCGATGAGTGGACCTACCACGGCAGCAAAGGCCTGGCCTGAATTGATACCGAAAACAGCCACGGCTACAGCTATAGCCAGTTCAAAGTTATTGCTGGCAGCAGTGAAGGAAAGCGATGTAGTCTGTTCATAGTTGACTCCCATTTTCTTGGAAATGAAGAATGATAATGTGAACATTATCAGGAAGTAAATCAACAACGGAAGAGCGATTCTAACCACATCCAGTGGTAAGGTTACAATGTATTCGCCTTTCAGTGAAAACATTACCACGATAGTAAACAACAAGGCATATAAAGCGATGGGACCCGATTTTTTGACAAATATTAATGTGTCGTTTCACTTTTTTCACTAGCAGCCATATATTCGCGCCTCATTACTATTTGCTTCTATTTTTACAGCAGTCAGGCAAGACGGAGATTACACTGCCCTTACAGCCTACCTGGACTCTTTGATTAATTGATGCAGCTCCTCCTTGCGGGGCACGCGCCCGGCACTCTTGACCTTACCATCGATGACCAGCGCCGGAGTCATCATGACCTTGTACTGCAGAATTTTCTGCAAGTCCTGTACCTTTTCTACCTCGGCATCTACACCCAGTTCCGCCAGAGCGTTATAAACATCCTTTTCCAATTGGTTGCACCTGGCACAGCCGGTTCCCAAAACTTCGATCCGCATTTACTACACCTCCTTTCCATTACTTGCAGTTAATGTAATGACACTTCAGGCCCGACCCCCATTCCGGGTCGCGCCGATACCAGCATAGAATTGAAAAAAGCGTTTATTGGAGTGTGATAACGTCAGGCTGCTTCGCCGGTTAACACCCTCCGGGAAAAGGCATTTTATATTTTCAGAGTCATCTGCGTCTATTTGCGCTGATAGCCACCGCCTGACACCTCACTACTATCTGCGGCTTATTCTCATAGCAAAAACGCACCGTACAACCAGCCGGTCAGAGTGGCCATTATCACTACCAGAAGGAAATAAGCCGTGGTTCGTTTCCACCCCATAATACGTTCTATTACCAGAAGATTGGGAATACTCACCGCCGGGCCGGCCAGCAGCAGGGCCAGAGCCGGTCCCTGGTTCATCCCCAGATCCATAAGCCCTTTAACAATGGGCACCTCGGTCAGAGTGGAGAAATAGAAAAGAGCTCCGATGACGGAGGCCACCAGGTTGGCGCTCAGAGTATTATCGCCTACAAAACCCGATATCCACCGAGAAGGTAATACGGCAGTAACCATACCTACCAGGAACACCCCTACCAGTAAAGTGGGTACCACCAATTTTACCAGGCTCCAGGTTTCGTACATCCAGGATTGAAACTCGCCCTCGATAAAGTAACGGCGTACCATATAAGCCAGGACCCCCAGCAAGCCCACATCCACAGCTAGCTTGATACCCGGAGCCAGTTTACTGGTACTGACCACCAATATGGCCACCATTACTCCAAAAAAGGCCACCAAAAAGGCTCCCGATTTCTCGCTGGTCTCTTCCGGAAGTACCTCCATACTTCCCAATCGCTCCTGCTCCGTTTTGATGAACAGGGCCGACATGATTATTCCGATGACAATGGAAAAAAGAATGGCTCCTACTCCCCTGGCTACCCCCATGTGCCAGCCCAGAGCCGCTCCGGTCAAAGCTATAGCCAGAATATTTATGGCCGGCCCGGCATACAGAAAAGTTACCGCCGGTCCCAGTCCGGCTCCCAGACTGTAGATACCAGCAAAAAGGGGCAGCACCGTACAAGAACAGACCGCGAGCAGCATACCGGATACCGAAGCTACCCCGTAAGCTACCCATCGTTTAGCTTGAACCCCAAAATACTTGATAACCGCCCCTTTGGTGACCAATACTGCCATGGCCCCGGCAATGAAAAATGCCGGCACCAGACACGTAATTACATGGGCTGAAAGATAATTGAGCAGTTCCTTTACTCCACCATTTAGCATGACTACAACCGTCTGCATCTTCCCCACTCCGTTCCTAATCTCTCATCGCCGTTACAAACATGCTTTGCCGTAGGACTTTCTCTCACAACTATTCCCATCCAGGTTGGTCAAACGTTCGTGCATTTCCCGAAACTCGACCATTACCGATAAAGGCTCTGTCATATAGGCATGGTAAGCCTCTACTACCCTGGATAAGCCCTCCTGGTTCAAACTGCAGATACTGCGCTGGGCTTCCCGGCGCTGAGCGATCAGACCTGCTTCTCTTAAAACCTTTAAATGATGAGAAATACGGGGTTGGCTGATGTCCATAACCTCTTCTAATTCACACACACAAAGCTCCTGCTCGGCCAGCAAGCGCAGTATGACCAACCGGGTAGGTTCCCCCAGGGCTTTGAACGCCCTCTCTACCTCCAGCTTCAAACTTGGTTTTGCCTTTTTCATTAGTCTCCCTCCTTTCCCAACCATATGTAAACCCTGCAGCCATCTCGCCTCATCGCTTATATCAATATTTATTAATATAAAGGCATATCTATATTATATGTATTCTCCACTCGATATTCAATCATCTTTTTAGCATACCCTCTTGATACCGGTAGTATTGCCACCGGAGGATGAAAACACAATAATTGATTGGAGTGGGTTAACCCACCCCGACCAAGTTATGTTTTTGACGTTATCTGTGTCATCAAGCGTTCATCTGCAGTTTCAAAACTATTTTTCCGGCAGTATTGGCCCGAAATTAGGCTTCAATGATTCGGTATCGACGGAAATAGGCAAATAAAAACCCATGGCCGCTAATTCAACAGCCATGGGCATCTTACGATTTATGCAAATTACCGAGTTGCTTCGACTCTCCTGGGGGGACGAGGGCCATAGAACTGATAGTACTGACACTCTATGCGCCCGTTATACAGCTTGCGCCGCCTATCGGCCCGCCGGTCAAACAGTTTTTCAAAACCCCGATGGGCAGTCAGAACGTAAATAGACCAGGTGTCCAGCTTACGAAATACCTCACCCATTTCCCGGTACAGTTTTTCTACGGTTGCCGCATCCTCCAGGCGCTGACCGTAAGGGGGGTTGCATATAATAATGCCGAACTTGTCCTGGGAACTCAGATCGGAGACCGGCATCTGCTGCCAGTGAATCCTGCCTTTTAAACCAGCCCGGGAAGCATGATAGCGTGCCAGGCTCAAAACCTCTTTATCCACATCGGTACCACGAATACGCAGCGGTATATCATGGCGCAGAAAATCCCTGGCCTCCTCCAGAGCTTCTTCCCAAACCCGGCGTTTGAGCAAGGGCCATTCCTGAGCGGCAAACTCCCGCCACATGCCAGGTGCCATGTTCATCCCTATCATAGCCGCTTCAATGGGTATGGTACCTGAACCACAAAACGGGTCCGCGAGGATGCGGTCAGGATTCCAGAAACTCAGCATAACCATGGCGGCAGCCAGGGTTTCCTTGAGCGGTGCCCGCGCTGATAGTTTACGGTATCCCCGCTTGTGCAGCCCGGCTCCGCTGGTATCAATCGTCAGGGTGGCTATATCATTCAGCAGGGCCACTTCAATAGTGTACCGGGGACCAGTTTCCTCAAACCACTGGCGCCGATACTTGCGTTTCATGCTCTCCACCACCGCTTTTTTGACGATGGCCTGACAGTTGGGCACACTAAAAAGCCCGGAACGAATTGATTTACCTTCCACGGGAAAACAGGCATTTTCAGGCATAATCTCCGGCCAGGGCAGGGCTTTGGTTTTCTCAAACAGTTCTTCGAAACTGGTAGCCGGGAATTCACCCATTTTTATCAGCACCCGGTCGGCACTCCTCAACCACAGGTTACTGCGGCAAATGGCCTTCTCATCCCCGGTAAAGGTTACCCGGGCATTTTCTACCTTGACCTTGTCGTATCCCAACGCCTTAACTTCCCGGGCCACCACCGCCTCCAGTCCGAAGGTTGCGGTGGCTATCAGTTGAAATTCTGCCATAACTTCTCCATTCCTTTCCATACCAGACGTTCATAACCACCTGGCTGAGATTACTAACAATTGCTGAAAATACCAACGGTTAAGAGTTGTTTTACATTTTCAGCGTTTTCATAATATTCACTGTACTCTGCGTCTATTTTATGATTCATCTGCGGTTTCAATTTTCATAGCAGGATTACCCAAGTTTCACCGCGGTTCCGCTGGCTGCCACCATCAACATTCCATCACGGATTACCTCGTAATCGATGTCAACCCCGATTACCGCATCGGCCCCTTGCTTACGAGCCTTTTCCATCATCTCATCGATGGCAATCCTTCTTGCCTGATTTAATTTGCTCTCATAAGCACCCGAACGTCCCCCAACCACATCCGTAATACTGGCGAAAACATCGCGTACGATATTCGCTCCCATGATGGCTTCCCCGGTTACAATTCCCCGATAATCTTGAATTTTCCGACCTTCAATATTAGGGGTTGTAGTAATAATCACTGACACCGACCTCCTTCGTTGATTGATGATATGATACCACACAGATAGGATAAGGAAAGAATCAATATCGGTAGGATTTATTCCTGATGGATATTCCCCGGTCTGTATAATGGAGGACCTTTTATCCATCAGGTATAATACGATTATAAAGAACGAGACCTAGATTATTTACGGTCTCAAACTTTCCAGCCGCAGTCCACTGCCTACCCTGATATTTAGTCACATAAAGGAGTAAATAACATGAAAATCGACGATAAACGAATCCTACTGGAAAACATACTGCGTTCACTGCAGAGTGTACTCATCGGGTTCTCGGGCGGAGTCGACAGCACCCTTCTTCTCCAGATAGGTATTGAAGTACTGGGACGGGAAAACATACTGCCAGTCACCATCCGTTCCGAAGTCAATACCGATGAAGAAATCGCAGCTGCTATCAAACTGGCGGAATCCATGGGAGCAGAACACCTGGTTCTACCCATATCGGATCTGAACTGCGAGCTTTTTGTCAGCAATCCTCCCGACCGCTGCTACCACTGCAAGAAGCATCACTATACCGTTCTCTTACGGCTGGCTCAGGAAAAGAACCTGGCTCATGTTATTGATGGTTCCAACTACTCCGACCTGGAAGATTATCGACCAGGAGCCAGAGCCCTGCAGGAACTCGGAATAAAAACCCCTTTACAGGAAGCCATGTTGACCAAAGAGGATATCAGAAAACTATCACGACAATACGGGCTCCCCACCTGGAACCAACCCGCTCGTCCCTGTCTGGCCACACGGATTCCCTACGGTACCAGTATCACCGCCTCTACCCTCCGCCGGATAGCCCGGGCGGAAGCAGTACTACACTCCAACGGATTTGCCCACTGCCGGGTACGCCACCATGACACCCTGGCCCGCATCGAACTACCCCAAGACCATCTGGCCCGTTTGCTCAACGATAACGCCCTCGAAGCAATTATAACCGGCATTAAAGCAGCCGGGTACACCTATGTAACTCTTGACCTGGAAGGTTACCGAATGGGCAGCCTGAATGAGAAGAAGTAAGGCCCAGACAGTTTCCATGCTGTCAGGCCGATCAAGGAACATTCTTAACACCGGCCCGGTTGTGTGTCCACGGTGTGGGGCATATGATTCAGGCCCGGGTACCATAAGGAGCGGTTTAAACCATGATAAGAACGGTTAATTTATCCAAGAAATTCGGAAACCTGGTGGCAGTTGATAACCTTTGTCTGGAAGTAGCCCCCGGTGAATTATTTGGGTTTTTGGGCCCTAATGGGGCGGGCAAGACTACCACCATTAAGATGCTGGTGGGGATGCTAACTCCGACCAGCGGAGAGGCTTATCTGTCAGGGCTTGATGTTTACCGCCATCCCATTCAGGCCAAAGCACTCCTGGGCTATGTTCCCGATCAGCCCAACCTGTACGAGAAACTCACCCCCATCGAGTTTCTGACCTTCATAGCTGACCTTTACCAGATGGAGTATCATCGGGCCCAAAAAGGAATCACCCAATGGCTGGAGGTATTTGATTTAGCCGATCGCTCCCAGGAGCTTATGGGTGGTTTTTCACATGGTATGAAACAAAAAGTGGCTCTGGCGGCAGCGCTCCTGCATGAACCGCATGTACTTTTCCTGGACGAGCCTACCGTAGGTCTGGACCCGGCCAGTGCCAGGAGTATCAAGGATATTCTCAAACAGTTGTGTTCGCAGGGGGTTACGGTCTTTATGTCCACTCATATCCTGGAGATTGCAGAGAGGATGTGCGATAGGGTAGGTATTATCCAGAAGGGGCACCTGGTAGCTGTAGGAAACATGGAACAGTTGAAGGCTCTGACCGTCCAAAAAGACCGCAGGTTTTCCGGTACCGGGATTACTCTGGAAGACCTTTTTCTGGAACTTACAGGAGGAGCTCACTACGAAGAACTAAGTCGTCATTTGGAGGACTAAAAACATGCAGCATCTCTGGCTGATTATTAAAATCGACCTGCTTGGTTTCTGGAATGGATTGACCAGACAGTCAGGCGGGAAATTACGCGGAAAATTGGCGAGGACAGTTATATTTACGGTTCTTTTCTTTGCTTTCTTGACCTGGACCGGTCTAAAAGCCGGGCAGTTTATGCAGGTGGCCTTCGCCGGGCAGCCGGCACTTCTGCAGGAGATAGAAGCCAGTTTCTTATCTATAATTGCGGCGGCACTTTTTTTGCTGCTGTTTTTTGGTGGACTGCAAACACTATACAATGACCTCTATCAGGCAGAAGAGCCCCGGTTTTTATTAACTACCCCCCTGCCGGTATCGGTTGTATTTGGTTCTCGCTACCTGAAGACCTGGGGGTCCAACCTATTCGCACTATTGCCCTTTATCGGAGCCCTGTGGGTAGGTTTTGGGGCCGCCCATAATGCGCCTGTGGCCTACTATCTGGCGGTTGCATTGGTTCTTATTCTGGCTACCACGCTATTCACCTCCTTTATTTCTCTTCTGGTTATGCTGGTAATGCGGTTTTTCTCTTCGCCCAGGATAAAACAGCTGGTTACAGTGGGTTCAGTAGTGGTAACCGTAGCTTTTATTTTGGGCCTGCAGATGATGGGGAGAACAACCCCCGACCCCCGGGTGGCTTTAGAACTGATGAACGACCACCTGGACGGGCAATCAGGTCTCTGGCCTCACGTGTGGATGGCCAAAAGCCTGCTCATCTTCCTGGACCGCTACCCTTATTCGTTCCTGGAATCACTGTTTCCTTTGCTGTTGTTGTCCTTCGTTCTTACTTTGGCTGCTATTATTCTGGCCCGGCAGACTTTTCTAGCTGGCTGGGCCGCCAGCGGGGAATTCTCGTCCCGGGCACAGAAAACCCGCCAGTCAATCGAGGGTCAGTCACCAGGGTGGCTGCGCGGGCCGATTCTGGGAATTCTACGCAAGGATCTACTGGTACTTAAGCGTACTCCGATGATGTGGTCAGGTCTTCTGGTTCTATTGGTAATAATCGGTTTTTCCCTTACCGGCATGTCCCAGGGTCCCGGTGGTTCGGAGGCAGATGTGATGGTCAAGACCATGGTGTTGATCTTGCTGCTTTTCCTGCAGAGCGCAAACAGTGTGACCCTCATGTCTTTGAGCCTGGAAGGCCGTTCCTGGTGGTTAATGGAACAGGCCCCGGTGAAACCTGAAATCCTGTACCAGGCCAAATATGTCTATGTCTATCTGATTAATTTCCTGATTTCTGGCGGGGCGGTTCTCATCCTCACGTTCTGGCCGGGTTTTCCCATGCATCCCTGGTATATTTCCTTCCCGGTGGTGATACTCGGAACTTCAATTTACACCTCGGTTTCGGTGGGGATTGACATCCTGGAGCCCAGCTTTGAAGCCGGAGCCCGTATGACTGCTGCCGGTGGCGATGCCCGGCGTGGGACCGGTACCGCGAAAATGATGGGGAGCCTGATGATTTCCAACCTGCTGATGGCCCTCGTGGGGCTGGCAGCTGCCTTTCCCCTCTATTACCAGTATATCGGCCTTTCGGTTTTTCTCAGCCCTACGGCTGCGGCGGTCCTGGCCGGGGTCATTGTGGTTATCTTGGCCGTTGTCTGCAACTATACCTTTTATATGGCCGGATGCCGTCGCCTGAAAACCATGTTGGCCGGGAAATCCAGCCAGCACTTCTGATTACCCGGCTGAAAGGAAGGGGGACACCACTATGGCAAAGATGGATGCACTGAGGAATTCCGACATGTTTTTCGCAATGCCTATGGATTTTGTATCGATCCGGTCGGGGAACAGGCATTGCTGGCAGAACTATCGAGTATTTCTACTTCATTCCAGAAGGATGTCAAGTTGTTTTTTGAACAGATGGATGACATCCTATTGGGGTAATATACCATACAATCTGCCATCCCAGGTAAAGTTAACTTATGAATTTTTAAGGTCTTATCATGTTCCCCGGTCATCCCAGCCCCATTTCTCCGCAAATCACATCGTCGCCGTATAATGTTCGGATAACCTCTTGACGGGTTTTAATCAGAACTCCCAGCCACGCGGCAAAGCTCTCCATTATGCCGTACATCCTGAGCCCGGTACAATCCAGGTACCCCACGGGATACTCCTCGCCAGTCAGGGTCCCGGTAATAAAACACCAGGCATTACCGTTATGATCCAGCGAAAATGGAACCAGCGATGAACTGCTAATGAAGCCGCTTTCCCATACCGGAATTTCCCGATCAACTGGCGACCATTGTCTGCCGGCAACTGCTTGAATAGGAGCAATCTGGCGATTACCTTTACCGACGGCACTTACCTCTTGAACCAGGTATAAGTAAGCCCCATTGCTAAACTCGCTCACCAACTGAACATAAGACTCCGGCAGCTTGAGCCCGAGCTCCTTTTCCGTAAGAAAAATATCCTCTACAGTGGCCTTTTCCCATAATTCATGTTCCGAAGAATTGTTTAACATTTGCTGTATATAGCTATCAATCCGCATGGTATCACCCTCCCTTTATCCCTTAGCCAATACCGAAAATAGCTATGCTTTCAGTAAACTCATACCAGGGTACCAGGTTGCCAGTTCCGGGGACCGTAGCCATATCGCTGCCACCATGTTTTACACATCATTTTGGTTTTCCAACTTTAATGATATTCCTAGCTCATAATCTCGGCTTTCAGCTTTTGAATGGTTTCCAGAGACAGGCCGGTAATCTTCGCAACAAATTCTACTTCTGCTCCTTCTAGCAGGGCATTACGAGCCGTCTCGAGTTTAGCTTTCATCTCCCCCTCTTTCAGACCCTCCTTTAAGCCTTCTTTCAGACCCTCTTTCATGCCTTCTTCTCTTAACCATTGTTCAATCTGGGTCATGCGTAACACCTCCAGCAGCTTTCGCTTATATTCTTCAGGAAGAAACTTATCGGTTATGGCTACCAGGGCGCCAATGGCGAAGTTGGTATGTGGGCTTTTGCTGGCTTTAGCCAGCTCGGCGACCTGTATGGTCATCTCGGTTTCCGGTTGTTTGCTTTTCATCAGGGGTAGGAAAATCAGCTTCTGCAGATCGGCTTCGTTTAGTGGTTCTTCACGGTTAATTTTGTTCTTTAGCCGATTGTATTCGGCATCGCCATCCATGTCTTTCAAGTAGACATTGGTCACTTTGTAGGTGAGGGAGCCTTTGTTCAACCCGCTATATTATTACGACCTTGCTCGGTCGCTCCTTACCCTGCGTTTTCATCGCCGCTTGTAAGGTTAACCAAAAAGCAGCGTAAACATAGGTAGATATCACCACAAATTTAATGGAGGTAGCCCCATGATATACACACCAGGTAAGAACCTGCGGATTTTACTGCAAACCATTGTTTTGATGACCGTCCTTTTCGCACTGCTCTTCTCGGCCCTGGACCATCCAGTCATCGGTGCCCCTGCTGAATCCGGTGGTATAAAAGTCTACTGCAACGGTAATTTCAGCGGCAGTACAGCCTTTATTGATACCCACAGTGGAGTGGGCATGGTACCCCTGGCTCTTATTGAAGGACTGCCCGGATTACGTCTCAATGTGCGGGAAAACCAGGCCTGGTTTTCCTTAAATGGACGAGAGCTGACCACCACCGTGGGCAGCAGCTGCTACATAATGGATGGAAAGCAATTTAATTGGCGGTGTGGACTCCAGCCCTGGAAGTATGGTATAGCAGTTCCGGCCCGTGACCTGTTCGAGGCTCTGGGTACCAGCGTCCAGTGGGATGGTGAGAATAGAGCCATCTATATCAATGCTCCCGTTCAACCTCCGGCGGTACCCCAAAGGGTTACCGAGACCGTCCTGCCGCTGCGCCTGGCCTTCACCCACGAGGAACAGTTGTGGCTGCTGGATGCTGATAAAGCCGGGGCCGGGCCGCAGCAAGTGTCCACCCCCAGAGTAGACCGGATTATCGGCTGGTCCCATGACGGACAATGGCTGGCCTACCTGCAGCGCCAGGGAAACGATAAGTTCTCTGGAGACCTGTACCTGTGGGTGATCGCTGCCGATGGGAAGCAGCCCCAGCGCCTGGATGACCGACCGGTGGTACCCGGGACACCGGTATGGTCACCGGTGGAAAATGCCATCGCCTACCAGACCTGTCAACAGGCTGACCAGGAAAGTTTAAATAAAAGCCTGGAACTGGCCCGGCGGGAAAATGAAAAATGGGTGAACTGCGCCTTGCTGTCCGGTGGTCAGCAGTTGGGGACCGGTTTGGCCTGGTTCCCGGATGGCCAGAGCCTGGCCATAAGCTGGGTGCGCAGTGACAAAGAACTGCCAGCCATCGATAGGATTAATCTGCAAGGCCAGACATCACGTATGTTTACTCTGCCGTTGGCCGAGGCGGGAAAGATAGAGGACGGTATATTTGTTTATGAAATGGCAGGTCTCAAGCTCTCTCCGGATGGGCGCTACCTGGCCTGTTTCCTGGGCGTGAATTCCGCCTCCCTTAACGCCGATGGCATGGCTCTGCAAGTGATAGACCTGCAAAACCCGCAAACACCCTTTACAGTGGGAGGTGCTCTGGGATACCCCGAATGGCTGGCCTGGTCACCGGACAGCAGGCAGCTGGCCTGTATCATGGGATGCGACCGTTTCGCCAGTACCGGAAAACAACTGGTAATGGTGGAATTAGAAAACGGCCGATTCCAGGTAAAAAACCTGGGACAGCCCGGCATGGTGGATGCACGACCTTTCTGGGAGCCGTACGCCCAACGCCTTTTCTATGCCCGCGGCCAGGAAAGTCAGGCCTGGCTGGAAGAAGGCAGACACCAAGAAGTAAGAGTCCCGGGTCAGCAGATATGGAGTAATACCGATACAGGCGCGCAGCCACTGCTGACCACCCCGGAGAGCACACAGGCGGATTACCCGCTGTCCCTCTCCCCCGATGGCCGATTCCTGGCGGTGCAGAGACTCAATTACTTCGACCTCGGTTCCTTGTACCTATTCAACACGGAAGATGGTAATGTGGTCGAACTGCTGGACAATCTGCAGACCAATTGCGGGTACTACGGCAACTATTATCCTGATACCGTCAGCATTTACTGGATCGAAGCCGTTCAACCATCCCCGATATTGAAGTGATAAACCAAATAGAAGTAGTCCCGGGACAACTTAATGGCCCTTAAATCCTGCTGGGAGTGAAGGAATGAAAACCTGCATTAACACTAACTATGAGAAGTAATGACATCCAAGATATTTCGTATTTTCTAATTGTTGATTAATTACAGATTGATGTCATAGCATGTAATGGCTATAATATGATTAGAATATTACTATGGGGAGTTGATGTCATGCTGATTAAACCCTCCGCAAGCATCAGGCAGAATTATAATGAAATCGCAGCTTTGTGCAAGTCCACCGGTGAGCCTGTATATCTTACTAAAAATGGCGAGGGAGATCTTGTGGTTATGGATATAGAGGCATTTGTACGCCGTGAAAAAATGCTGAAGCTGCGGGAAGAACTGCTGTCTGTCGAGGAAGACCGTCTGGTTGGCCGCGCTGGAACTACACCCGATGAACTGGATAGTTATCTGGAAAGCATTATTGACGAGGTAGAGCATGGAAAAGAAACCTCAATATAAGATAGTTGTTTCCGACCGGGCCCGTCAGATGCTGGCGGGCCACGTCCGTTTTCTGGCGCAGAAAAGCCCTACTACTGCCCATAAAACCAAAAACGACCTGATGGATGCGATCCGTTCCCTTCACCAAATGCCGGAGCGTTTTCCGTTTCTTAAGGCAGAATTTATCCCGCCAAACAAATACCATAAAATGTTCGTTGAGAAATGGTATCTCATTCTGTATCAAGTCAAGGATCAGACGGTATACGTTGACTACATCGTAGATTGCAGGCAGGATTATGGGTGGTTGGTGCGGTAGATTTCAATATATGGCGTAAACGGTGGTTGAATCTCCACAAAGTACCTCGTCACCATACTCGGATAACCTCTTGACGGGTTTTAACCAGAACTCCCAGCCACGCGGCAAAGCTCTCCATTATGCCGTACATCCTGAGCCCGGTACAATCCAGATACCCCACGGGATACTCCTCGCCAGTCATCATGACTAATTTCATATACAACCGTTACCAATAAACTGATGACACTGATTGCATTTTATTCCACACTTATCTGGTGCCTGTTAGTTCAAAACTTCCTGGACACATGGAGAAATTATCACCTACAGGATATAATGGAGTAAAAGGGGGGAAATCAGAGTGTACATCGACCCCAAAAACGA
>JAAZLJ010000125.1 GCA_012799365.1 Syntrophomonadaceae bacterium
ACCGCGAACGGCTCCCGAGCCGGGGCATCACATGATAACTCGATGGAAGACCCTTGAATAAAGGTGCCCGCCGCCATAATTATCTGTTCCTCATATCCTGGCATAGGAGCAAACTCCAGGGTCACATCGCCGTCTACCGGAGAGCTGCCCTGGATGGCCTGGCAGAAAGCCCTGATTCCTTCTACACTTCCCATTTTGACCGCCTGTACTATATCCCCCCGCGGCTCATCCCAACGCGGCGATACATCATAACCCAAATGCTCTAACACATTGGCCACCAGCACAGCTCCTTTCAGAGCTTCTCCCACCACATGAGGGGCCATAAAGAAACCCTGATAAATAAGGCGCTGATCCCATAGACTGGTACCTACCTCTTTGCCCAGTCCCGGTGCTGTCAACCTGGCCGCCACCCTCTCCACTAACTTTTCTTTACCCACTACATAACCCCCGCATGGTGCTAAACCACCACCGGGATTCTTGATCAAAGAGCCGACCGTAATATCAGCCCCTGCTTGCGGCGGCTCAAGAGTTTCGGTAAATTCCCCATAGCAATTATCTACCATACATACGGTACGGGGATTACGGGCTTTCACTCGCTTAACCACCTGGCGAATATCATCTACCAGTAAGGCTGGACGATAAGCATAGCCCCGGGAACGTTGAATAAAAACCATTTTGGTCTGTTCCCCGACCACCTCTTCCAGGGCATCCACATCCACTCTGCCTTCACGCAACGGTACTTCCCGGTACAGTACACCCTGATCTGCCAGGGTATCCGGTAAAGGCCGGTCAATGCCGATAATCTGAGCCAGGGTATCATACGGTTTTCCTACCGCTGCCACTAACTCATCACCGGGTTTCAACAGACCAAAAAGACAGAGGGATATCGCATGGGTACCGGAAACCATCTGGGAGCGGACCAGTGCATCCTCAGCCCCAAAAACCCGAGCATAGATCTCTTCTAATAGGTCTCGTCCTATATCATTGTATCCGTAGCCAGTCGAAGAATAGAAATGATGTTCTCGCACCCGAACCGCCTGAAAAGCCTCTAACACTCGGGTCTGATTCAAAAAGACCATTTCCTTTATATCCTTAAAAACTGGCTGTATTTCCCTTTCCGCCTCTTGCAGCAGAGTGGAAATCCTGGTCAATTTCCTTCACCTTCCAGAAACGGCCTCATACGGTTTAATGTCTCCTCATCGCACCGTGCTTGCAAGTAAAGGCCGTCTTTACGTTCTTCTCGGGCCATAACCAGGCCCCGTTCATACAGATAGTTTACCATATCACCCCTATCGTATGGTATCAGGACATCAACCAGCCGATCCTCCCGAAAAAGAACATCCTCCACCGCCTGAGTTAACAGGTCTAATCCCAGGTTTTCCCGGGCCGAAATAAATCGGGCCTGACGGTATTCCACCTGCAAACTGTTGACCTGGGCTGGCTCTAATCGGTCGATCTTATTAAATACCAGTAGAGTATCATAATCGGCGGCTCCGATTTCACGAAGCACATCGTTGACCGCTGCGATACGGCTGTCGATGCCGGGGCGAGAGGCATCAACCACGTGCAGGAGCACATCAGCATAAAGAACTTCTTCCAGCGTGGTGCGAAAAGCAGCTACCAATTGGTGCGGCAGCTTGCGGATAAATCCAACGGTGTCGGTAAGCAGTACCGCTCTGCCTCGCGGGGTACAAAAAGTACGAGCTCGTGGATCCAAGGTAGCAAATACCCGGTCATCGACATAAGCGGTTTCGTCCCCCGTCAGGCTGCGCAGCAGAGTAGATTTTCCCGCGTTGGTGTAACCAACCAGAGCCGCCACCGGTGTACGATTCTTCAAACGATTCTGGCGCAGCAACCCCCGGTGCTGTCTCATCTCCTCGATTTTTTCTTCCAACTGGCTGATACGAAGCCTTAACTGTCTGCGTTCAAACTCCAGTACCTGCTCCCCCGGTCCCCTGGTACCAATCCCACCTCCCAGGCGAGATAACTCGAGGCCCTTGCCCGTCAGCCGGGGTAGTAAATACTGCAGCCGTGCCAGTTCTACCTGTAACTTCCCTTCGCGACTATGTGCTCGTTCAGCAAAAATTTCTAGAATAACGGCCGTACGGTCAAGAACTGGCCTCCCCAGAGCTTCCTCCAGGTTACGAGTCTGAGCTGGGGATAATTCGTCATCGAAAACCACTACATCTATTTCCAGCTCCTCTACCACCCTGGTCAGTTCACTAACCTTGCCTTTTCCTACCAGGAACCTGGGGTCGGGCCGGGTACGCATCTGTACCGTTTGACCCACCACTTGATCACCACGGCTGGTCACCAGTTCACCCAATTCTTCCAGGCTCTCCTCCGCCGTTGGCTGCGATAAACCTTTATCGTGCCAGAATGCAGTTCCGGATACTTTACTAACAACCGCTACTAAAAACGCCCTTCGTGGCATTCATATATCACCCTCAATAATTTTATAACCCTTTACTTCAATCGTTTTACTCCCCCGACCTTCTGAAAACGAACCGCTCCCGACTCGCGAGTTAAATTACGCCTCTCTACCCGGCAGGATACTGGATAAAGCGGAAACTGTTTAAGCTCCATTAAAAAAACATGTTGCCCTACTTACAACCTGCTAAGTACCGAATCGGGAGCACTATTTAGTAGATGTTACAAACATCCGGGAGATCTTTATCATCTATGGTAAGCAGTTCCTGTTTGTTAAGTGACTGCCGATTTACCAATCGCATAGCCTGCAATCGGATGGCCTTTTCCACCAGATTGCGAGCATAACGAGCATTACCGCTGTGGGACCCCCGTTCTCGGTAAAACTGGCTTAAAAGATGTCTGAGCTTCCACCGTGCCCGACTGGACAAGGTATACTCCCGCTCAGAAAACATATGTACAGCGATATCAAACAATTCGTCACTGGTGTAATCAGGAAATTCAATCTGGATGGGAAAACGAGAACGAAGTCCAGGATTGGACTGGAGGAAAAAGTCCATCTCTTCCCGATAACCGGCCAATACCACCACCAACCGCTCCCGGTTGTCTTCCATAGCCTTGACCAGAGTAGCAATGCTCTCACGGCCAAAATCTTTGGCCCCGCCCTGGGCCAGCGTGTAGGCCTCATCAACGAAGAGAATACCACCCTCAGCTTCGGACAGCTGAGCTCTGGTTTTCTGAGCGGTATGGCCGATGTATTCACCCACCAGATCAGCTCGTTCTACCTCAACCAGATGGCCGCGGGGTAGGATACCAAGTTCCCGGAATACCTGTCCCAGGATCCGAGCTACGGTTGTTTTGCCCGTACCCGGATTTCCTTTCATTATCATGTGCATTACTACCGGTTGGGCTTTAAGGTTTT
Organism: Syntrophomonadaceae bacterium; assembly: GCA_012799365.1. Classification (GTDB taxonomy): domain Bacteria; phylum Bacillota; class Syntrophomonadia; order Syntrophomonadales; family Syntrophothermaceae; genus JAAZLJ01. The sequence goes on from JAAZLJ010000125.1 coordinate 3,350, forward strand.
GTTCTGCCCGCTTTTTCTGAATAAGAGCAAAAGCTGCAAATTCCCACACTACTTTTTTTATCTCCCGGAGACCGACCAGTTTATCCAGCTCTTGCAGAGAAGGCCAGCGAGCATTGGCGGACGAAGGAAGGGATGTATCTGGTTTCATGCCAGAAATCGGCTGGCCATGAGAAAATTTGAGCGAGATCTCCACTCCGGTCACCACTTTCATACCTGTTTCCGATATTATATGAGAAAGACACAAAAGTGGTTACATTTCTCGCTCCGCGCTACAAATCATCAGACCTATACCCGGCAGACATTCGTGATAACGACGGTACCACCAGCAAAGACATGAAAACTACATATTTATGGGGTGTGGTTAACCTGCTCGCTCCCCGACTTATCGACTGCAGCACATCAGCTCGCTTCGGGCAACGGTCTGCTGTCGCAGACCGGCACTTGCCGAAACATCGTCGACTTCGTAGGTCGCTTCGCCGGGTTACCACACTTCCCATATAAAGTTATTTTTTATCATCTGCGTATATCAGCGTACATCTGCGGTTTCAAAGTTGTTTTCGCAGCAGATGAATAGGTTAAAACCCGGATAATCCCGGGCTATTCTTCCTCTGCCGCCCCCGCGCTGAGAATGTTCACCGGTCTTACTGGCGATACCGTAGAAATGGCATGTTTATAAATCATCTGCTGCCGCTGTTCCATTTCAATTATTACCGTGAAATTGTCAAATCCTCGTACCGTCCCCTTTATTTGAAAACCGTTCACCAGAAACACGGTTACCGGAATTCTTTCCTTTCGTAGTTGATTTAAAAATGCATCCTGTAGGTTCATCTGGTTCCTGCTCATTAAAACCGACCTCCATATTCTCTTAGATACCTTATATATCTATTATTGCCATCCGACCATAACTATTCTATTCTATAAGAATTTCTAGACTCCTGCTAATCCAAATACAAATCCTTTCCACCAAATCCTCGGGCCTATGCTGTTCCACATTAAACCAATGAATGCGCTTATCTCTGCGGAACCAGGTCATTTGCCTCTTGGCGAAACGCCGTGTTTCACGTTTAATATCCTCGACGACCTCGGGCAGGGTTTTTATACCCTGCAGGTAATTAAACATCTGCTTGTACCCCAGGGCCTGCATAGAGTTATTGTCCAGACCATACCCCTGTCGGTATAACCGTTCCACCTCCTCTACCAATCCCGCCTCTATCATGCGATCAACCCGAGCTTCGATTTGGCGGTAAAGAGCCTGCCTTTCCATATACAAACCAACTGCCGCCAGGTGGTAACGATGGGGATTACGCGTCTGAAATTGGGAAAACGCCTTCCCGGTCAGACGATAAACCTCCAGGGCCCGAATGATTCTCTTTCTATCCTCGGGCTTTATAGACCGAGCTGCTGCCGGGTCAACCCGCTGTAATCTGGCATACAAGCTGTCCAGGGATTTATCAGCTTCCGCTTCCAGCTCCTGACGGACCTGCTGCGAAGACGGCATGGGCACCAAATTATAATCATCCACCACCGCTTGATAATACAGGCCGGTACCTCCTACGAGCAGGGGTAATTTGCCCCATTCGTTGAACTGATGGATAAGCTGTTGGGCATCCCGTTGATAGTCAGCCACCGTGTAGTTTACTCCCGGTTCAACCACATCCAACAAGTAGTGTGGTATACGTTGGCGCACAAGGGAAGAAGCCTTGGCCGTACCTATATCCATACCCCGATATACCTGCATAGAATCACAGGATATGATATATGCATCCAACTTTTCTGCCACTTCCACTGCCACCCGGGTTTTACCCACTCCGGTAGGCCCTACTATCGCCGCCAGCTGCACGGGAACTCACCTCTTCATCTTTGCTTAATGCTATAAGCTATAGCTTATCCAACTGCTATTACCCCGTAGGCAACGCGACTGGACTCACCTCCAACTACCGTATGTATGCCCAATCGTTCGAATTCTGAACTTCCCCGCCGTTCTTTTACTACCACCTTCCGTCTGGCTACTCTAATCGCCTCTTTAATGGTTTCTTGCTGCAGAGGATGAGCATCAGCAATAGCTCGTAAAGGAGCCAGGGCCTGGCTGGTTCGCACCGGTTCTCTAAACATCGGATCAAAATAAACGATATCAAAAGAGCCTGATGCTTGCTGGCACAGGAAAGACAGGTGTTCTGTTTGTACCACTTCTATTCTCCGGATGGCTTCCCGCAGCCAGTTCAGGGAGGTCTCATAATAGGCCATACCCCATTTGACCAGCGGAGCTACAACAGGAGATGATTCCAGGCCCACCACCCGGCCCGTTTCT
>JAAZLJ010000126.1 GCA_012799365.1 Syntrophomonadaceae bacterium
GCTTCCTCCTTTTCTCCCGGCAATGCCGGGCTGTAATATAGTAGGGGAGAATCCCCTCCATGCTGCCCCGGCGCAAGTCCGGGACAGGAGCAGGGGACTAGCTATTCATCATCGCCTCCGCCGACGACCTCCCAGTCGCCGGTTAACTCGTCAACCAGGGTCCAGGCCGGATTCCCCCGGTTATCATCGTGGCGAGCCTCGGCCATCAGGATGGAATACCCCTCTTGGTTCATCCCGATGGGTGACGTGCCCATCATTAGCCCCCCATTGTTATTCGCGAAGACGTATAAGGTGTCGCCGGTCTGCTTAGCGTATAGTGCCAACTTGCCGTTACTGGTTATTTCCTGCCTGAGAAGTTTCATCGCGTCACTCATTTTTATCCTTCCTTTCCCCGGCCTGGCCGGGTTGTAATATGTAGGGGAGAACCCCCTCTCTGTTGTCATCATCATACACCTGCCGGGCGATGTTGTCAACATCATACACGAAAATAATTCAGACAATTTCCGACAAGTGTGTCGAGACAGGGAAAGTAGGCAGCTTTATCGAGGGGTGAAGGCAGGGTAGATACTGTGTCTCTGCCAGGTAGCCCTGACTATACTGGCTGAATAGGAACGAGAGTATTAGCCTATTTCCTGCCCGCAGGAGCGGAGCACCTGCTCTCCAGGTGTCAAACTATAGGGCAGGCCCTGAAAAGCGCACACAGAGCGGGCTGTAAGGCCGGTTTTTAAGAGCCAGGGGGTGGAGGTTGACCATCCCCTGGTTTGTGGTTATTCTGAGAGTAAAAGGAGGAAAAACCTTCTGGATGTTTTCGGTACCGGACTGGTTGACCGGAGATGTCCCAAACACTTATCGTTACGGCTTTTAAGGCTTGTTTTTTCTGCTGACAAATTGCTGACAGATTGCTGACAAACCATCCCAAAACACAGCAAAAACACACCGATAACATCCGAGACAAAAATTAACAAAAGCCTATGTATCCGATGTTTGCAAGCTATAACCAACTGGTGCAAATTAGCCTTACCTACCTGACACGGAAGGGGTCATAGGTTCAAATCCTATGCGACCCACCATAAGAAGTCAGTAACGGCGGGGGGTTAAGCGGATGGTAGGCTTTCACAAGGGAACCAGAAAATAGTGGGTTGCTGACAAATTGCTGACAGTCCGTCCCAAGCACGTTCAAATTAGACACAAAAAACGACCGCTCTTTATGCGGCCGTTTTTTTTATGTGTAGAGTTATTTTTTAATACTGTTACCAAATAGCTCGTTCATTTTGTCAGCTGCGCGTTCCTGGGCGGTTTGTAGAGCCGTAAAATAAATATCTGTAGTAATGGACGGTCTGGAATGCCCCAGGTTTTTAGCCACCGTTCCTACATCTATTCCCTGGGTAATCATAATGGACGCAGCAGAATGGCGTAGGTCGTGGAATCTAATACGAGGCAGCTCTGGAAGTCCAGCTTCTTTACGCTCTTTATTCAAGTTGTCCTGAAATTCCCGGAACCACTTGCTGATGGTGCTGGGATGCATGGGTTGGCCGTTCCAGGTAGTAAACAGCCTATCGCTTTCCTCCCACTTCTCCCCCAATTTAAGGCGGCGTTCGTTCTGATGCGCTTTGTGTGACTTGAGCAACTCAACCAATACTGTAGGCAAGGCCACCAGGCGCTTTGAGGCGGTCGTTTTAGGTTCTTTAGTGATAGTACCTACCCCGTTCACATATTGGCTCACCTGGACGATTCTAGCTGTCTTTTCCTCAAAATCTACATGCTTCCATTCGAGGCCGAGCAGCTCACCCCGGCGTAAGCCAGTCAGCGCGGCCATGGTTACCATGGTCCGGTATTGCATTGGCTCATTCTCCAGAGCCACCAGCAGGGTGTGGGTTTGTTCTTCGTCTAAACAGTTTAACTCCCTTTTAGGAATTTTAGGCGGCTTAATGTTCTCACAAGGGTTATGCTGAACTACTTGCCATTCTACCGCGCATTTGTAAATTGATGATAGAACTTTGTAGCACTGAGCGATGCTATCTGGCCCCATACCGCCGGGCTTCCCGTCCAGCCGCATGCCGTCCTCCTCCAGGTTAGAGAAGTAATCAAGCAGATGCAGGGGTTTTATCTCCTCTAGCTTTAAGTGGCCCAAGGCCGGGAGCACCCGGTTTTTAAGTTTATCCTTGTAGGTTTTACGTGTTGCAGGTGCTAAACCCTTATCCACATAATCACGTGTCCACCGCTGGCTAAACTCTTTCAATGTGAGACGCGATGGTTCTACATACTCACCCTTTTCTACCTCTGCAACGAATAGAGCCAAAAGCTTTTCGGCCTCCCGTTTGTTTTTTGCTTTAACTGTCTTGATATGTCGATGGCGTTTACCGTCCGGTCCGGTACCAGCACTAACCCGCAATTCATATGAATTTTTCCCGCGCTTTCTAAGTGAACCTGCCATTATTACTTGCCTCCTTTAATTTTAGACCGTGCCTTCCTCCTGGCCCTGTATCTCCTGCTTTTAGCAGTGTTTTTACAAGTCTCATTACAATACTTCCGGTCCTTCCTGCTGGGCAAAAACACGTTGCCACACTCCTGACATATCTTCTTCCCTGGGGTGCTCATTATAATGTAGAACTGCAAATATAGAGCCTGCAAGAGCGTAGCAGGTTCTAATATTGGGAAGGTTTTGAAGTAATCCTGTTCACTACTACCTTCAAGCTGCATATCTTTTGACACCAGAGAAATAACCTTTAATTCGCGCTGTACTTCTGTTCTGATATAAGAAAAAGCCACCTTCTGGTAATACCGCAGTGGTTCTTTATTGATCTCCCCTAACTCTTTATTAAAAAACAAAGTGTGTTCAGAAGTGGTAAATACCCGGTCTTGCGCCACTGTCTCATGGGGATATACCGAACCTTGGGTAATCCCAGGACCGAACGGAACTAATTTTCCGTTTATATCGAGAACCCTTGTATCGTGGAACGAAATTATCTCTTTTAATTCCTCTAATTCCCTATTTGTAATCATTCTGTATATATCCCATAAATTAACTAACCGCTTAGCCTTATTCCAAAACTTCTCCAAGTTTTCTTCGTGCCAGTCGTACCCTTCGACACCCGGCTGGTTAGGTGATGTTAAAAAGCCATACTGCCTAATCCATTTCTTTATGCCTCCCTCCCGCTGCCTTATCGGAGCGTCACCATCTCCCACCAACGCCACCAGGGAGGGTATTAAGCCCAAATCGTCCATAGCATCATATCTAGAGTGGCTATCTGACGCGCAGCTCATCACTCCCTGGCGGGTTATATACTTCTCCCAAACCACCTGCTCATACCGGCACTCAATAGGAAACACTAACCCATCATGCATACCCTTTTGTACCTCCCTAATGTATACCCTCTTGTACATCTAGTATTAGGCTGGTAAACCCGATATACTTATTATCAACAACAATAGTTGCTTTGTCAACGGCCCGTAAGGGGGGTGTTAGTGTGAGACCAAACGCAGATATACGCAAAAAAGCAAAAGCCAATGGGGTATATCTTTGGAAGATTGCGGACCGTATGGGGATGCATGATAGCAATTTTTCGCGGCTGCTCCGCAAGGAACTGCCC
>JAAZLJ010000127.1 GCA_012799365.1 Syntrophomonadaceae bacterium
AAATAGCCAATGCAGCTGCTAATGCAGGGAAAGGCAAAGGAAAGCTCTCATTTGCCAACATGTTTGTTCTCGGCATCATGGCCGGGGCTTACATTGGCTTTGGGGCTAACCTGGCTACCATGGTAGGCCACGATATACCCAAGTTCCTGGGGAACGGTATTGGACAGTTCTTATTCGGGGCTGTGTTTAGCGTTGGACTGATGATGGTGGTTATCGGCGGTTCCGAACTATTTACCGGTAACAACATGTTCTTAACGATTGCGGCCCTGGATGGTAGAAGTACCTGGGGCGAACTGTTGTACAACTGGGTAGTAGTCTGGATAGCAAACTTTGTAGGTTCTCTATTATTGGTATACATCGTAGTAGGTGGATTCTATGGAACTGGAGCCGATGGCGCTACCTCCATAGGGATGTTCAAAGGAGCGGTAGGCGCCAAGTCACTGATGATAGCCAACGGTAAACTGTCTCTTACGTGGAGTGCAGCATTCTGCCGTGGTATCCTTTGTAACTGGTTGGTATGTATGGCAGTTTGGCTGGCACTGGCCAGTAAGGACGTAATCGGTAAGATCTTCGCCTGCTTCTTCCCCATCATGGCCTTCGTTGCCAGTGGGTTTGAGCATAGCGTGGCTAACATGTTTTTCATTCCCTTGGGTCTGGAAGTATCTCAGATTCCAGCCATCGTTGATGTAGCTGCGAAGAGCGTACTGACCCCCGACCAGGCAGCCCTGCTGGCAGCGGGCGGAACCCTGCCACCGGAAGCGGTAGCAGCTATCACCGCCTTCAAAGCCAAAGTGGCTGAGATATTTACCTGGAAGCAATTCATGTTGAACAACCTCGTACCGGTAACCCTGGGCAATATTGTAGGCGGCGGCATTTTCGTAGGCACCCTGTACTGGTTTACCTACCTGCGGAAGGCTCCCTCTCAGGCTCCTGCTGCTGATAAAGGAGTTAAAGCCTAGAGTAACGTTCAACTAGCCGCAACCAGTGCGGAATTATAGATAGAAATAATAAATTAATAACAGCAATCAAGTATACCCGGCAGGCCGTAAGGCCTGCCTTCTTTATGCTATTTTTTGGTTTTATATTACTTGACATTAACCGCCTATAATTTTACACTATTATGAGATAACCTGTAAGATTAAGTATTGAGGGAGAGGAGAGAGGAGAAGTATGATCAGCGTCATTGTCAACGGAATTAACGTAACTGTACCCGGCAGTTACACCGTGATGCAGGCTGCAGCTCTGGCGGGATTCGAAATACCCTCCTTGTGCAACCATCCTGACTTGCAGGTGCAGGACCGATGCAAGATCTGTGTGGTTGACATCAACGGAGAATTGAAGACTGCCTGCACGGAAACAGTGGCGCCCGGCATGATTGTGAAAACCTTTACGCCGCGTGTCCTTGAGGAAAAAAGGAAGAACCTCAAGCAGATTCTCCGTGTTCATCCCCAGGATTGTTTACAGTGTGCTCGCAATCAGAATTGCGAATTGCAAGCCCTGTCAGCGACTCTGGGGATTCGTTCTTTTGAGCATAAACTTCTGCAGCTGCCGCGGGACACCTCGACCCCGTCACTCATTCGGGATCAATCCAAGTGTATCCTGTGTGGTAGATGTGTGGAGGTCTGTAATGACATCCAGACGGTGGGGGCCCTGGAAATCAAGGATGGCATAGTTGGTACAGTTGATTACCGGCCGTTAGGGGAGACCAAATGCGTAATGTGTGGTCAGTGTGCCCTGGCTTGTCCGGTAGGGGCCATCATTGAAAATGAAGAAATCGACAAGTTCCTGGCCGCCGTAGCTGATCCGGATACGGTGGTAGTTACTCAGATCGCTCCGGCGGTAAGGGTGGCTGTAGCCGAAGAAGTGGGTATGCGCACAGGCAGTCTGGATATGCTGCAATTTGTCGCCGGGCTGAGGCAGCTGGGTTTTGATTATGTATTTCATACCAACTTTACCGCCGACCTTACCATCCTGGAGGAAGGTAATGAATTACTGAAACGACTGAAGGAAGGTGGGGTTTTACCCATGCTAACTTCCTGCAGTCCGGGTTGGATCAACTTTATCGAGACCTTCTATCCAGAACAGCTGGATCACCTGTCCACCTGCAAGTCCCCCCAGCAGATGTTCGGCTCTCTGGTCAAGACCTATTGGGCTGAAAAGCAGGGTGTGGATCCTGCTAAAATCTACTCGGTTTCCATCATGCCCTGTACTGCCAAGAAATATGAGGCGGCCCGTCCGGAAATGAACGACAGTGGGTACCGGGATGTAGACCTGGTTCTTACTACCCGGGAAGTGGGCAAGCTGTTACGCATGTGTGGAATCCGGTTTAAACAATTAGAACCCTCTAATTTTGATTCTTTAATGGGCGCCTACACCGGTGCCGGAGTTATTTTCGGTGCATCTGGCGGGGTTATGGAAGCGGCCTTGAGAACCGTTTATGAAGTTGTTACTGGTAAGGCCCTGGCAGATGTTAATTTCACCATGGTTCGTGGTATCCAGGGAATCAAAGAGGCTGAGGTTGACCTGGACGGTACGGTAGTCAAGGTAGCCGTAGCCAACTCGTTGGGCAGTGCCCGGCAGCTCATGGAGCAGGTCAAGGCTGGAACTTCGCCCTATCACTTTATTGAAGTTATGTGCTGTCCCGGCGGCTGTATTGGCGGTGGTGGCCAGCCCATTCCTTCCACAGTGGCTGATCGCACCCGACGCATCAATGCTATATATGAAGAAGATGCGCGGCTGCCGTTGCGCAAATCCCATGACAACCCCGAGGTCAAGCTGCTTTATGATGATTTTCTACAGGAGCCCCTGGGAGAAAAATCGCATAAGCTCTTGCATACCCACTATACACCGAAAAATCAATAAGACGGTTCGGTACGCCGGGGTGGGTAAAGAGCATTTCTAACACCGGGTGTCGTTTTTCCTCAAAAAACAACAAAACAACACGGAAAGTTATCTGGATGGACAAACTACCCTGGCAGGGATTTACGTAGATATGCAGAACTGGACATAAGGGGCAAAGAAGGCACACGGTAAAAATATGAAATAGGTAACAACAGGCACTTCGGCAATGAGGTACCGGGATAGGAATTCTAGGTAAAAAAATAACTTGAATGTAAATGAAATGTCCGGGAAGGAGGTGTACATTATGGACTATAAGGAGATCATGGCCCCGTACCAGGACCTTCCTGGAGGGATTATAGAGGCTTTTCACGCCATCCAAAAAGAGCAGAGCTACCTGACCGAGGATGCTATCATCGCCGCGGCGGAATTATTCGAGATTCCAGTCAAAGATGCCTACGGAGTAGCGACTTTCTATTCTTACTTTTCAGTAAATTCTCGCGGCAGGAATGTTATTCGTATATGTGAGAGTGCGCCCTGCCATATCGCCGGAGCCAATGAGGTGATTGCAGCTCTGGAGAAAGAACTGGGAATCAAGATGGGTGAAAGCACTCCTGATGGGAAATTTGCCCTGGAATTCGCCGAGTGTGTAGGGCAGTGCCAGGCCACTCCGGTGATAACCATTAACGGAAAGCCTTACGGTGATGTTAACGCTGAAAAAATTCCGGCCATTCTCGCCGAGTACGAATAAGGCGGGGAGGCCGTACCTATAGAATGGGAAAGGAGGGTAATTCCTGATGGCCGAAGAAATGCGCGTTGTGCTGCGTAATTACGGCAAAATTGACCCCCTGAAAATTGAGGATTATATAAACGCCGGGGGCTATCAGGCCCTGGAAAAGGCTCGCAGCATGAGCCAGACGGATGTTATAGAAGAAGTACGGAAGTCAGGTTTGAGGGGCCGGGGAGGTGCCGGTTTTAACGCCGGACAGAAGTGGAACTTTGCCTTTCAGGCTCAAGCCGATCAGAAATATGTTATATGTAATGCCGACGAAGGCGAACCCGGGACTTATAAAGATCGTACCATAATGCAGGGAGACCCCCATAGTGTACTCGAAGGCATGGCTATCTGTGGTTACGCCATCGGTGCTAGCAAAGGTTATATCTACTGCCGGGGTGAGTACCCTTACGTGGTTGATCTTCTCAATCAAGCCATCGACCAGGCCCGGGAAAAAGGCGTACTGGGTGATTTTGACATCGAAGTGCGTATGGGTGCTGGTGCTTATGTATGTGGTGAGGAAACTGCTCTCATCGAGTCTATCGAAGGACATCGTGGGGAGCCGCGTTTCAAGCCGCCCTATCCTCCGGTTTCGGGGCTGTGGGGTAAGCCGACTATTGTCAATAATGTAGAGACTCTGGCCAGTGTTCCCGTTATCTTAGAGAAGGGTGGAGACTGGTATGCGGGCCTGGGTGCTGCCAGCTATCCGGGTACCAAGGTTCTGACCCTGACGGGAGACGTAGTAAATAAGACGGTTATCGAGGTTCCCACCAACACCACCATCTGTGAAGTTATCTACGATTTTGGAGGTGGAATTGCGGGCGGCAAGGCATTCAAAGCCGTACAAATCGGAGGTACCTCCGGTGCATTCATTCCGGAATCATTGCTGGATACCCAGATTGATTTTGATTCCATGTCTGCAGCCGGTGCCAGCCTGGGCTCGGGTGCGGTATTGGTTATGGATGAGACTCGCGATATCGTAGACGTAGTATGCCGTATTGCTAAATTCTTTGAACATGAATCATGTGGTAAATGCGCTCCCTGTCGTGAAGGCACCATGCGGCTGCATAAACTCATGAATAAACTCAATGCAGGTGAAGGTTCGGCTGCCGACATAGCCCTGCTCAATAAACTGGGTCGAGTCATGTCTGTGGCTTGTCTGTGTGGATTGGGACAGGCAGCTCCATCACCGGTTTTGACTACCATTAAACACTTCCAACCCGACTACAATGCGAAGTTACAATAGGGATATGGGCGTAAAGGAGGGTAAATAAGGCATGGCTAATGTAATTATAGACGGTATTCAAGTATCCGTTCCTGACGGCTCAACCATATTGAAGGCAGCGCAGGTAGCCGGTGTGCATATACCAACTCTGTGCTATCACCCCGACCAGGCAGTAAAAGCTAACTGCCGGATCTGTGTGTGTGAAGTAGAAGGACAAAGGCTTTTGCAGGCTGCCTGTTCTCAGCCGGTATGGGATGGAATGGAAATAAAGACCCACAGTCCCAGGGTGTTGGAAGCCAGGAAGACCATATTAGAGCTTATTCTGGCTCATCACCCGCAGGACTGTTTGAACTGTATTAGAAACCAGAACTGCGAACTGCAGGATTTGGCCAACGAGTATGCTATTCGTGATAACCCCTTTGAACAGATGGTAAGAGGGCTGCCCCAGGACCGCTCCACTCCATCTATCGTACGGGATCCCGATAAATGCATACTCTGCCGCCGCTGTATAGAAGCCTGCTCGGTATTCCAATCGGTGGATGCTCTGGGACTGGAGAATCGCGGCTGCCAGGCGATGGTAGTTCCGTCTCTGGGTAAAGACCTGCTTGACAGCCCCTGTGTTATGTGTGGGCAGTGTATCCATGCTTGTCCGGTGGGCGCGATTGCCGAAAACGAACAAATTGACGAATTTCTGGCGGCGGTCAATGATCCCGATAAGATTGTAGTTACCCAGATTGCTCCCGCGGTAAGGGCGGCTATCGGTGAGGAAGTCGGATTGAAAACCGGTGCCATGGATATGAACGTTTTTGTTGCTGGACTGCGTCAGGTGGGATTTGATTATGTACTGCATACCAACTTTACCGCTGACCTGACCATTCTGGAAGAAGGCAACGAACTCTTACAGCGCCTCAAGGAAGGCGGCAAGCTGCCGATGTTTACTTCCTGCAGTCCGGGCTGGATCAACTTCTGTGAGACCTATTACCCGGATCTGCTGGATAATTTATCGACCTGCAAGTCGCCGCAGCAGATGTTCGGTGCCCTGGTCAAAACCTACTGGGCCGAGAAGATGGGGGTAGACCCCTCGAAGATCTACTCGGTATCCATTATGCCCTGTACGGCGAAAAAGTTTGAGGCTTCCCGTCCCGAGATGAATGACAGTGGTTATCGTGACGTAGACCTGGTACTTACCACCCGGGAAGTAGGCCGCTTGTTCCGCATGGCGGGCATCGATTTTTCCCGACTGGCTCCCAGCAATTTTGATTCCTGGATGGGTGCCTACACCGGTGCGGCGGTAATATTCGGGGCTACCGGTGGGGTCATGGAAGCGGCCCTACGGACGGTATACGAGGTAGTAACCGGTAAGACCCTGGAAGATGTAAACTTTACTTTCGCCCGGGGTATGGAAGGCATCAAGGAAGCGGAAATCGATCTGGATGGTACTGTGGTAAAAGTGGCTATCGGCCATGGATTGGCCAATGCCAGGAAGCTGATGGAGCAGGTAAGAGCCGGCGAATCTCCTTACCATTTCATCGAAATAATGGCCTGCCCGGGCGGGTGTATCGGCGGTGGTGGACAACCTATCACCAAATCCAATGCCAAGCGGGCCGAACGCATCCAGGCCATCTATGAAGAAGACGCGGGTCTGCCCCTGCGCAAGTCGCATGATAACCCGGAAGTCAAGGCTATCTATGCTGACTTTCTTACCGAACCTCTGGGAGATAAATCCCATGAGCTTCTGCATACCCACTATACACCGAAGAACAAGAAATTCTTATAGAAGCGGAATTATCGTAACCATACAACCAGAGCAGCCTGTCCTTCAGGGCAGGCTGCTTTTTTATGCCCTGCATATGAGTACCAGAGGGCTGTATGGAACTTGAAACCTCAGATGGACGCAGATAACTACACAGAATATTATGAAAACGCTGAAGAATTCTAACCAGGAGAGTATTAACCGGGCGAGCGACTTTCGACGAGACGTAGCAACTCACGGCGAAGCCGAGGGCTGTGAAGCAGAGCGAGAAACAGGAGGTTTCGAACAGGGAGAACTGAGTGCATGAACGCCGAATTTCGACCGGTCTGCTTCACACCGAGGCAAGCCGATGTGTTGCAGTCGAGGAGTATCGGAGCGAGCCGGTTAAATACTCTCCGAATAATATGTTGTTTTCATTCATCCGGTGGTATCGGCCTGAACCGCCATGTAGGTCTGCCATAGAAAAGCGTGATGAATCAATGAGGATGGCTCGAAATATGCGAGAAAACTCCTTTTGTTACCTGCATTTGTAAGAATATTTTTCGCCCGGTCGCCGCCAAATGACATAAATTACCAGGTGCTTCCTCTATAATTTTAATAGAAGAAGTATCAAAAGGTACAGGGAGGCATATACATGTTAGATAAACTTGAAATATACCCGTACCAGCGGTTGGTAGAGGAAAACCAGGCCCGTAAACGCAAGCGCAGAACCCGGCTTACCCGGCAGGCGCAGGTAGCGGCGGTACTGGCCAGGGCCAGGACCAGATGGGATGGCTTTTCGCACTTCAGGGAGCTGAACCTGACCGGGGTGTTAACCCTACGCAACCTGTTAATGTGGGGAGCTGCTTTCATTCTGGCCCGGGCCTTTATTCTGGGTGAGATACTTCCATTTATTTATGCTCTGGCGGCTGCCAGTGCAGATCGCAAGCAGCGAGTACAGGCCGTGGGGATAGCGCTTTTTGCCATCCTGGGTTTTCTGACCACCAGCAGCGGCTATTTCCTGTGGAGCAATGTAGTGGGCATAGTAGCGGTAGCAGCAGCCCTGCAGGCCATTCAGGTTCCCCACCAAAAACGTTGGGTAGCACTTCCGGTGCTAACTGCAGCATTGCTTATAACCAGTAAAACCTGTTTCCTGCTTTTTAACCAGCCTTCATTTTATCGAGAAATGATCATTATCTTTGAAGCCCTCATAGCCGGGGTGCTGACTTTTGTCATGATGGTAGCCCGGGAAGCTCATATCGTGGGCAAGGGTCTGGAAGAGTTCAACTTTGAAGATGTAACTGCTTATGTGATTCTGGGTACCGGTCTCATCATCGGACTGCACGATGTTCAAGTTCTGGGGTTGAGTGTAACCAGCATCCTCTGCCGTCTGGGCATCCTGCTGGCTGCCTACCTGTGGGGCAGCGGTGGAGGTACTATGGTAGGGGTAGTAGCCGGCGTGGTTCCTGCCCTTTCTGCTCCCGTATTTCCCCAAACTCTGGGTATGTATGCAGTTTCCGGACTGGTAGCCGGGCTGTTTCGCCATTTTGGTCGTCTGGGAGTTATCGTTGGGTTTATGCTGGGAACCCTGATGTTATCTGCATTTATAGTAACCCCTCAGGAGATTCTACCGGGGGTGTGGGAAACCTGTCTGGCAGCCTTAGCTTTCTTTTTCCTGCCCGAGTCCATCAAGGAGCGGGTACCTATTAAAGTAGTGAGCCCGCTGAAACACCGGGCCGGGGAAACAGATGAAGCAGCTCTGGTAGATGAGCACCTGCGGGAGGTAGCTCAGGAGCGTATTCGCCGCCTGGCCCACATTCTGGAGGAACTGTCCAGCACCTTTGCGGAGACTGACTCGGGAGACCGGCCCGGGACCGGGGAAAAAAGCTATTTGAATATGCTGTTTGATGAGGTCTCACAAGGTTTTTGCCAGAACTGTTCGGTCTACGGAACCTGCTGGGAAAAAGATTTTTACCGCACCTACAAGGATCTTTTTGACGTCTTTAGCCTGGCCGAGGCCAATGGAGCGGTGAGCAGTGACGAACTTCCGTCCGGCCTGCGCAGCCGCTGTATTCGACCCCGTGAACTGGCGACAGCGGTTAACCGTATCTTTGAAAATCTGCGTATGAATGAATATTGGGAAGGCCGGCTGCATGAATCCAAAGAACTCATCTGTAATCAGCTGCGGGGAGTTTCTGAGATAATTCGCAATTTGGGTGACGAGCTTAACCTGGAAGCCAATATTGACCAGGAATTACGGAGCAGTCTCCTGCAGCAGTGCCGTCGTGCCGGGCTCAGATTCCGGGATCTGACACCGGTAAGGACTGGAAATAAACTGGCTTATTTACGAATGGTCTTCTCTTCCTGCACCGATGGGGAGGCCTGCAATGTTAATGTGGCCCCGACTATTTCTAATCTCATGGGAGAGAAGTACGAAGTCTGTGAACGAAAATGCCCTCGCCAAATGGGGAAAGGTGCATGTGAATTCACCCTGGCCAGAGCATTTGCTTACCGGGTGGTTTCCGGAGCCGCCCAACTGGCCCGGGAGAATGTATCGGGCGATAGTTTCACCGTTGCTACTTTAAAGGACGGCAAGGAGTTACTGGTCCTCAGCGACGGAATGGGAGTGGGGAGAAGGGCAGCTATGGAAAGCAGGGCAGTGGTCAACCTCCTTGAGGAATTGCTAACCAATGGGTTTGCGAAAGATGTGGCCCTCAAAACCATAAATTCAATCCTGCTCCTGCGCTCCCCCAGTGAAACCTTCGCTACGGTCGACCTTGGTTTGGTCGACTTGTACTCGGCCGAGGCAGACTTCATTAAAATTGGTAGTGCCCCTGCGTTCATTAAGCGGGGCCGGCAGGTCGGGGTCATCAGCTCAAGTACGCCTCCTATAGGCATTTTGAATAAATTGGACACGGTGAGTGAGAGAAAGGCATTGTTTCCGGGGGATATGTTGGTGATGGTCACTGACGGGGTATTGGACTCGCCGCGAGATGGTGCGGATCGTGATGAATGGTTACGTCACCTGTTGGCTCATATTAATGAGAACGACCCGCACCGGCTGTCTGATGTCATCATTAATCGGGCTCTGGAGCGGTGTCATGGCCGACCCCGTGACGATATGACGGTTCTCTGTGCCCGCATCGAACAAGCATAGTCTTCCTGGGAATCAACCAATCATTCTACGACGGAATGATAAGAAAACACTGTGGTATCATTAGCAGAGGCATGAAAACAGCACATTCATTGGAGTGTGGTTAACCCGCTTGCTCCCCGACTTGTCGACTGCAGTACATCAGCTTGCTTCAGTGTGAAGCGGACCCCTCAGGATTCGGCGTCCATGCACTCAGCCTTCGGTGCTCGAAACGTCCTGTTTCTCGCTCCGCTTCACAGCCCTCAGCTTCGCCGTGTACTGCGACGTCGGCTTCGTAGGTCGCTTCGCCGGGTTACCACACTTCCTTACAGAGTTATTTTTAGCATTATCTGCGTTCTCTGCGTCAAAAACTAGCCGTATATCTGAGAAATCAGGTATACGGCTTTATATTTATGTAGAACTTTGCGATAATACATAGTGTACGAGAAAACAATCGAGGTGGAGCATTGCTTTCCAGGGTTAAGAAATTTATCGTCGAACACAACTTGATCAACAGAGGAGAACTGGTCATCGCCGCCGTCTCGGGTGGGCCCGACTCGGTAGCGATGCTGCATATTCTGAACCGACTCAGCCCTGAACTGGGCTTCTCCCTGTATGCTGCCCATTTACACCACGGTCTCAGGGCAGAAGCTGACACCGAGGAGGAGTTTGTTGTACAATTAACCTCAGCCATGGACATACCCTGTTCGCGAACCAGGGTCGATGTCCGGCAGCTGGCTCGAGTGCGGAAACTTTCTGTGGAGGAAGCGGGTAGAGAAGCCCGCTATACTTTCTTTTATCAACTTCAGCAGGAGTTAGAGGCGGCGCGGGTAGCCACCGGGCACCATATGGGGGATCAGGCAGAGACCGTATTGATGCGCCTTTTACGTGGCTCTGGGCTCAAGGGGTTACGGGGAATAATGCCCCGGCGCGGCATCTTTATTCGGCCCCTTTTAGAGTGCAGTCGGGAAGAAATAGTCTCATATTTGCATGATAACCACCAGGAATACTGTGTTGACCACAGCAACTATGACCCGGTTTACCTGCGCAACCGTATCCGCCATCAGCTGCTGCCCCAGCTGCAGCGGGAATACAACCCCGGTATAGCCCACAGCCTGGCGCGGATGGCGGCCATCATTCGGGATGAAAACCAGGTACTCGAAGATCTCACAGACCAGGTGTGGGAAGAGGTCGCACGGACCGAAACATCAAAAATAACCTTATCTCTGAACCGGTTTCATGCCCTGGTTCCCGGTCTACAGCGGCGTATTATCCTGCGGGCTCTGTCACAAATCGGCGGTGTTTCTGGCTGGGGGATGCGGGATGTGGAGACGATTAGAGAACTCTCCTATAAGCCGGGTTCGAGTAAAGAAGTTCAGCTGGCCCGGGGAATCCGGGTAGGAAAAAGCTATGAAGAACTAATTTTCCATCGGGGCCAGGAAAAACCTCGGCCCTTCAGTTATTTATTACAGATTCCCGGTAAGACTTATATTAAGGAAATGCAGGCGGAAATCAAGTGTCAGGTACAGGAGCAGTGGTGCCTGCCCTCAGACGCGGATAGGGGATGGGCCTGCCTGGATTGGGACAAACTATCCAGGCCCCTGGAAGTTCGTTCCCGTCGACCGGGAGACCGGTTTTACCCCCTGGGATTGGGAGGCAGCAAGAAACTGAAAGACTACTTCATCGATGCTCGTGTCCCGGCTTCAGAACGTGATCGGGTGGGTTTACTGGCTTGTGGGGAACAGATCTATTGGGTGATAGGTCATCGCCTGGACGCCAGGGCGGCGGTAGAGGATGGTACCCGCCAGGTTCTGGTGGTGGAGATAAGCTATGAATCCAGCAATTGAAAAGACGACAAATTTTATGATAAAATGTTTAAGACTGTCCTGTAGAGGGGAGGGACGTAAAAAAGATGGATAGAGTCCTGAAGAACGTCGCTATATATATCCTCATAGTACTGCTGGCTCTCTTTGCCATTAAGGCAACTTCTGAACCTGAAACTCCTGTGAAAGAGCTCAGCTACGGGACTTTTTATACCGACGTAGAAAAAGGCAAGATTGATAAGGTTACTGTAACTGTAGCCAGCAACATCTATATTGTAGAAGGAACTTATAAAGAAGGAACTGAATTCACCACTACTGCCCCCAAAGAGGATGACGTTTTTGCTCATTTACGTGCGCATAAGGTAGCCTATGATAGCAAAGAGATGGAGGGTCCTCCGTGGTGGACAGGGGCATTGACTGCCCTGCTGCCGATTTTGCTTATTGTGGGTCTGTTCCTACTGATGATGAATCAGACCCAGGGCGGAGGGAACCGGGTGATGCAGTTCGGCCGCAGCCGTGCCCGCATGGCGGCACCTGAAGAAGTTACGACTACCTTTAAAGATGTGGCCGGGGCTGATGAGGCCAAAGAGGAACTGCAAGAGGTTATCGAATTTCTTAAGAATCCGCAGAAATTCATTCAAATCGGAGCCAAAATACCCAAAGGAGTGCTCCTATTTGGACCCCCGGGCACAGGTAAAACCCTGATGGCCAGGGCGGTGGCGGGAGAGTCCGGAGTGCCCTTTTTCTCTATCAGCGGCTCCGACTTTGTGGAAATGTTTGTAGGGGTAGGAGCAGCCCGGGTAAGAGATCTATTTGAGAACGCCAAGAAAAATGCTCCTTGTATCGTATTTATTGATGAAATTGACGCCGTAGGCCGCCAGCGGGGTGCTGGAGTCGGCGGCGGGCATGATGAGCGGGAACAGACTTTGAACCAGCTGCTGGTGGAGATGGATGGTTTTAGTGCCAATGAAGGCATAATCGTTATGGCGGGTACTAACCGACCTGATATCCTGGACCCGGCCTTATTACGTCCTGGTCGGTTCGACCGGCACATAATTATCGATCGTCCGGATGTACGGGGTCGGGAAGCAATAATCAAGGTACACGCGGAAGGTAAACCGATAGATGATGAGGTAGACTATGAAATACTGGCCAAACGTACACCCGGGTTTACCGGTGCCGATCTGGCCAACGTGGTTAACGAAGCCGCCTTACTCGCTGCCCGGCGTAACCGTGAAACCATCGCTATGAAGGAAATGGAAGATGCCATAGAGCGAGTAATAGCCGGGCCTGAACGCAAGTCTCGGGTTATTTCGGATAAAGAGAAGCGTCTGGTGGCCTACCACGAAGCCGGTCACGCGGTGGTAAGCTATTTTCTACCCAATACTGATAAGGTGCACAAGATATCCATCATTCCGCGCGGGAGAGCCGGAGGCTATACCCTGCTCCTGCCGGATGAAGATAAAAACTATATCACCAAGTCACAGCTGTTGGAGGAAGTCACCACTCTTCTGGGCGGTAGAGTAGCCGAGGAACTGGTACTACAGGAAGTCAGCACTGGAGCTCAGAATGACCTGGAGCGGGCCACGGCCATTGTCAGGCGCATGATTACCGAGTATGGCATGTCTGAAGAACTGGGACCACTTACCTTTGGCCACCGGCGAGAGGAAGTATTCCTGGGGCGGGATATTGCCCGGGATCGTAACTATTCAGAAGCTATCGCCTATGCCATTGACCAGGAAGCCCGGGAGTTTGTGGAAGAATGCTATGATAAGGCCAGAAACATTCTGGTCAAGTATGCAGAAAAACTACACGAAGTAGCCAGGCGCTTGATGGAAAACGAGATAATGGAAGCGAATGAATTCGAAGCCATTATGGGTGGTTAGAATAATCAGGGGAGCACGGTATGAAATCCATGTTTGGGGGCGTTCATTGAACGTTTATACGGGCAGGTCATGCCGTGCTTTCTATTTTATTAGGAGGAATTAACTTGCAGAAGACTTTTGTAATGATTAAACCTGACGGAGTCGAAAGAGGTCTGGTGGGGCCCATAATCAGCCGTATCGAGGCCAAAGGCTTCAAACTGGTAGGGCTGAAGATGCTGCGTATGTCCGAAGAGATGGCTGGACGGCATTATGCTGAACATCGGGACAAACCATTTTTCCAGGAACTGATAGATTTTATCACCGCCAGTCCGGTGGTGGCTATGGCCTGGGAAGGTGACGGGGTTGTCGAAGGGGTGCGGCGGTTAATGGGCAGTACCAATCCCCTGGAAGCCGAACCGGGGACCATTCGTGGCGATTACGGTATCTACATATCAAAAAACGTTATCCATGGTTCCGATTCCCCCACCTCAGCAGAACGTGAACTGCAGCTTTTCTTCCGTCCGGAGGAAATCCTTAATTACTCTCGCAGCCTTGACCAGTGGCTGTTCTAA